>NZ_CALIBB010000189.1 GCF_938045595.1 uncultured Campylobacter sp. | reverse complement strand
CTTGAGGGCGAGGTCGAGGTGGTGGGCGGATTAGAAATTTAAAACTTTTTTAGAATTTTGAAATTCTTAAAATTTAAAAAGCGGATTTCGCTTAAAAAGTTCTCCTATAATCGCATAAATTTAAAATTTCAAATGCCGCGCAGTGTCCTAGCCGCGCACTAAATTTAAGTATCACGCGCTGATTGGCTTGCGTTTTGCCGCACGGCGCACTGTAACGGCGCTGCGAAAACAAGTAGCCAAAGGCACCAAGTGCGCTTTGAAATTTTAAAATTTCAAAACTAAAATTCCGCCCCATCGCGCAGCTTTGCGCGCCGTCCGCGCCGCCTCGCGATTAAGCCTCTTTTAAAATTTTATAACGCCTTTCGCCCTTAACCGCTCTTTTAAATACAAAAACAAATCAAGGTCGAGAAGCGCCGATTGCGCAATGCTCGCAATCAAGATCACTGATCGTGCGATACTTACGACCGATCGCTGCGCCTACCTCGCAAAGCCGCCTTTTTTCGGACCGCCCTTGCCGTGGCAGTCTTTGTATTTTTTGCCGCTGCCGCAAGGGCAAGGATCGTTTCGCTTAGGCTTTTTGTCGCCAAACTCATCGGGACCCTTTAGCTGCGCCTCATTCGTGCTTGCAGCGGCGAGCTCTTTGGCGTTTGAGCTCTCCATGCGCTCCTGCATCGCGCGCTGCTCGGCTTCGATCTCCTCCCTAGATTTAAACTGGATCGAATGCAGCAAGCGGATGCTATCGGATTTGAGGCGCATTACAAGCTCCATAAAAAGATTGTAGCTCTCCTTTTTATACTCCGTAAGCGGGTCTTTGTGGTTGTAGCCGCGAAGTCCGATGCCCGCTTTTAGGATATCCATCTGATACAGATGCTCCCGCCAGTCGCGATCGACGATCTGTAAATAAAGCATCTTTTCGATACTTTTGCGCTGCTGCGGATCGATCGGCGCCATCTTGTTTTCATACGAAACGGCAAGCGCGCCGATGATCTTTTCTTTCAGCTCTTTGAAATCATCGACCTTCTCAAGCTCGCTATTTTCGAGCACCTCGCCCGTTTCTTGAGCGATTTTGGCGACGATCGGGAATTTATCGACCTCTTTGATATTTGCGCCGTCGAAAATTTCAAGCTCCTCAAGCACGCTAGAGATGTACTCCTCGCGGTTTTGGATGATTTTATCTTTCAGATCGTAGTCGGGATCCAAAAGCTCGTTGCGATATTTATAGATCGTCTTGCGCTGCTCGTTTGCGACGTCGTCGTATTCTAGGATATTTTTACGCGCTTCAAAATGCAAGCTCTCGACCTTTTTCTGCGCGTTCTCTACTGCGCGCGAAACCATGCCTGATTCGATATGTTCGCCATCTTTTAGCCCCAAGCGATCCATGATATTTTTAATCTTGTCGCTTCCGAAAATTCTAAGCAGATTATCCTCCAAGCTTAAGAAAAACCTACTCTCGCCCGGATCGCCTTGACGTCCGCTTCGGCCGCGGAGTTGATTATCTATACGGCGGCTTTCGTGACGCTCGGTACCTAAAATATACAGCCCGCCCAAAGCGCGCACTTCGTCGTCTATGCGGATATCCACGCCGCGTCCCGCCATATTCGTAGCGATCGTAACTGCGCCCTTTACGCCTGCGTCTTTGATGATCTGCGCTTCACGCTCGTGATTTTTGGCGTTTAGCACGGAGTGCGCGATGTTTTCTTTAACCAAAAGTTCATGCAACTTCTCGCTCTTTTCGATCGACGCCGTACCCACTAGCACGGGCTGACCTTTAGAATTTAGCCGCTTGATCTCATTTATGACGGCATCAAATTTCTCGCGCTCGGTTTTGTAGATAAGATCGTTTTGATCCTTTCTAATGACCGGCACATTTGTAGGGATCGAGACCACTTCGAGCTTGTAAATTTGAGCAAATTCCGTTGCTTCCGTCTGCGCCGTACCCGTCATACCGGCAAGCTTCTCATAAAGTCGGAAGTAGTTTTGAAAGGTAATGTCGGCAAGAGTTTGGCTCTCCTCTTGGATCTGCACACCCTCTTTAGCTTCAAGAGCCTGGTGTAGGCCTTCGCTGAATCTGCGACCCTCGCTAAGACGCCCCGTAAATTCATCCACGATTATGACCTGCCCGTCGCGCACGACGTAGTGCACGTCCTTTTCAAATAGATAATTTGCCTTAAGTGCTTGATCAAGGTAGTGGCTAAGCACTGCATTTTCGAGACTATAGAGGTTATCGACGCCAAAAAGCTTCTCGGCTTTTGAAATTCCTACCTCCGTAATCAAAACGGCGCGGTTTTTCTCATCTACGGTAAAATCGCCCGTCGCCTTGCCTTTCGGATCGGCTGGCGCCTCGCCGCGGATCATTTGGCGAGCTACTTCGTTTGCCTTGATGTAGCCGTCTAGAGTGCGGTTCGTAGGACCAGAGATGATAAGTGGCGTCCTGGCTTCGTCGATTAAAATACTATCAACTTCATCGACGATTACGAAATGATGCCCACGCTGCACCTTTTCATCCGCGCTAAATTTCATATTATCGCGCAGGTAGTCAAAGCCGAACTCGTTGTTTGTGCCATAAGTGATGTCGCACGCGTACGCAGCCTTGCGCTTGGCGTCATCGTATTCGCCGCCTACGATCACGCCGGTGCTAAGCCCTAAAAATTCATATAGCTCGCCCATTTGCGCGGCATCGCGCTTAGCTAGGTAGTCGTTTACGGTTACGACATGCACGCCCTTGCCCTCCATCGCGTTTAACACCACCGCTAAAGTCGCTACGAGGGTCTTTCCTTCGCCCGTTTTCATCTCGGCAATCGCGCCGTCGTTTAGCACCAAACCACCTATTAGCTGAACGTCGAAGTGGCGCATATTTAGCACTCTTTTGCCCGCCTCTCGCACGATAGCAAATACTTCGTTAAGCACGTCATCCGTGCTCTTTTCGCCCGCGCGAACTTGCGCTCTTAACGCTTCAAATTCCGCCTTAAGCGCCGCATCGTCCATCGCCGCGTAGTTTTCTTCAAGCGCACTGATCTGCGCTGCGCGCTTGGCGTATTGTTTGACGATCCTATCGTTTTTAGTACCGAAAATCCCGTGGATGACCTTTTTAAACATCTCAAACCTTAGTTTTAAAATTTTAACCGTGCATATTAACATATTTTTAGTTTCTATTTAATTAAATCCTAGAAAAACGGCTATAATACGCGCAAATTTTCAAAAATAAAGGCAAAATTTATGAAAAAAACTCTTATTTCTTTAGCGGCGAGCTGCATTTTTGCATTCGCAAGCGGGATAGAATTCAACACTCTGAGCGCAAATTTTTCGCAAACCGTGCAGAGCGACGATGCGAAAATCAGCTACGGCGGCGATTTTAGCGCCACGAAAGAGCACGCCGTGTGGCATTACAAGACCCCTACGATAAAAAATATATTTTTTAGCTTCACAAAGGTCGTCGTAATCGAGCCCGAACTAGAGCAAGCTATCATCACGAATATCAAAGAAACGCCAAATTTAACCGCGATCCTAGCGAACGCAAAGCCAAATAAAAACGGCGTTTATGAGGCGAGCTTCGACGACGTGAAATATCTCATCGAGCTAAAGGATGATCTGCCGAGCAAGATCAGCTACACCGATAAAATGGACAATAAGGTCGTCATAAATCTAAGCAATGTCCGCAAAAACGCGCCGGTGAATGAGGCGATCTTTAAGCCCTCGATCCCGAAAAACTACGACATCATCACGCAGTAGGCGCGCGTGAGGCTACTTTTCGTATGTCACGGCAACATCTGCCGCTCGCCGATGGCGCAGTCCGTGATGCAAAATTTTATTAATCAAAGCGGCCTAAGTGCGCGCGTGAGCGTAGATTCTGCGGCGACACAGGCCGACGAGATCGGCTCGCCGCCCTACTACGAAACGCAGCGCGTGCTAAAAGAGCAAAAGGTGCCGCTCGTAGCGCATCGCGCCGTGCAGGTCACGCCCGCAGACTACGAGCGCTACGATCTCATACTTTGCATGGACGATGAAAATATGCGCTCGCTGGGGCGAATTTTTCGCGGCAAGGATATGGCTAAGGTAAAATTTCTTTTGGAATTTGAAGAGGGGAATTTTGCAGACTGCACCGCGCTAAATTTTAAAGGCGCACCAAAACAAACCGCCTTAAATTTAAAAGGCGCCGATTCAAATTTAACCGGCTCCGAACGCCTACAAATCGCCGATCCATACTACACGCGCGATTTTGAGCGCTGCTACGCAGATATCAAACGCGGCTGCGAGGGACTCTTGCGATACATTAAAAATTCAGACGGAATTTGCTAAAATCCGCGATTAAATTTTAGCGTCTTTGAAAAGGCGCGGCTTAAAGTGATGATTCAAGGAAAAATATGTTTAGGCTTTTGATCGTTCCATATCTGATAATTGAGGCATTTACGACCTATTATTTCGTAAGCGCAAACAGCTTTGCGGCGTATGCGGTGGAAATCGTCATAAGCGCGATTTTAGGCGGATACGTCGTAGCAAACCGCTCGTGGATGGGCTTTTTTAATCTAATGAAAATCTCGCCGAAAGAAATTTTAAGCGGCGTGGGCTTCGTCGTAGGCGGCGTTTTTCTCATTGCACCTGGCATTTTCGGCGATATTTTGGGCGTTTGCATAATCACTGCGTCGTTTTACTGCGTCACCAGCGACGTGCCTAAATTTAACGCTAGCAGCGAAAATTCCGAAAAAAGCGAACGAAAATTCTGGCGACGCAGCCGCGCAAACGACGACGTAATCGACGTAGAGGTGATCGAAGAGAACGAAATCGAGATCCGAAAAAGCATAGGAGAGGAAAAATGAAAAATTTGATCATCGCTACTCGCGGCAGCGTGCTTGCGCTGTGGCAGAGCGAGCACATCGCATCGCTACTTAACGCCCGCGGCATCCAAGCGCAGCTAAAAAGCATGAAAACCAAAGGCGATAAAATTTTAGACACGCCGCTTGCAAAGATCGGCGGTAAGGGACTTTTTACGAAGGAACTTGAGGAGAGCATGCTTCGCGGCGAAGCTCACATCGCCGTACATAGCCTAAAAGACGTGCCCGTGGAATTTCCGCAGGGGCTCGTGCTAGCAGCGATCTGCGCGCGCGAGGATGTGCGCGATGCGATGATTAGCGAAAAATACTCTAAATTCGGCGAGCTACCGCACGGCGCAAAAGTCGGCACCACTAGCCTTCGCCGTAAGATGCAGCTGCTTAGCATGCGCCCTGATTTAGAGATAATCTCCTTGCGCGGCAACGTCCAAACTCGCTTGAGAAAGCTCAAAGAGGGGGAATTCGACGCGATCATCTTGGCGATGGCGGGCATCAACCGCTTAAATTTACGCGCCGAAGTAAGGCACGTGGCGCCCTTTGAAATCTCGCAGATGATCCCTGCGATGGGGCAAGGAGCGCTCGGCATCGAGGCGGTGGACGAGCCGCAAATCCTGCGCGCAATAGAATTTCTAAAAGACGAACGCGCGATTATCGAAACGACCGTGGAGCGGGATTTCGTCAGAGTTTTAGAGGGTGGCTGCCAGGTGCCGATCGGCATCAACGCGCGCCTTGAGGGCGAAAATATCCATATCAGCGCGATAGTGGGCCTACCCGACGGCAGCGAAAGCATCCGCCAAAGCATCGTCGCGCAAAAATCGCAGTACCGAAGCGTAGGCGCGGAGCTCGCGCGCGTTTTTATCGAAAAGGGCGCAAAGCAGCTCCTCGCGCGCGCCGAAGAGATGGCGAGCCTATAAAAACGAAATTTACGGAGTTTTAAAATTTGCAAAATTTTAAAATTTCCAGAATTTATGGACTTTTTAAATTTATAAAATTTCCAAAGGTTAAATTTTGAGCTTATTTAGATTTTTTAAAACGGCGGGATTTTCAAAAATTTTTGCCTCGCTCATATTTTGTGCAAGCTGCGCGTTAAACCTAAACGCGAGCTCTAACGAAGAGCTCGTCCGCTCGCTGTTTAGCGACGCAAACTTCGATAAAAATCTTTATTTCAAAGGCGAGATGAGAAGCTATTTAAAGCGCAAATTCTACGCGGCAGATAATTATAGCGAAATCACGGTTGCTTCGCTTGGACGCAGCAGCGAATTTAGCGAGATTTTTCACGTATTTTTGGGCTCTAAAGAGAAGCACTTCGATCTTTACGTCTATACTAAGGAGGACGGAATCTACGCCGTGCGAGTTTTGGCGCAAACCGCTATTATTGAGGCTATCGTAAGCGAATATGAAAAATTTAGCGAGGCGCAAAAACGGGAGTTTGAGCAAAGAACCGATGCAGATATCGTAAATTTAAAGCTAATATTAGCGCCCGATAAAGAGCTTATGGAGTTCGGTAAGCAAAACCTAGCGGCATTTGAAAAAATTTACGAGCTTTACGCTAGCGGCGAGCCCGAGCGCGCAAAGGCGGAGATCAAAAGCCTGCATCTCTCTCACGCCGAGACGGAGGGCAAAAGATTTATACTACTTATCGGCGGGATCACCGATAATTCCGTGGGCTTTTTACGGGTGCAAGACGAGGCGGATCTGCCGCAAATGAGCCCTAGCGAGTTTATAATGATAGAAAAAATTGCGCCGAATTGGTATCTTTTTAAAACCACATAAAAAGCCGCGCCGCAAGCGGGTTTAAGGCTTCGCGGCGATCTAAATTTAAAAGCGTTATCCGCAGCTTAACCGCACCGCCGATCAAAAATCGCGCGAATTTTAAATTTAAAAAGACGATCTGTAAATTCCGCACGCCGTAAATTTTTAAAGAATTTTAAAATTTTTTGAAGTCTAAATTTAAACAAAGCGTCGCCAAAACGCCCCGCGTCGCGCTAAATTTAGAATCAAAAGGCGAGATGGCGCAGCCTTAAACGCCACCTGGCCCAGGCTTAAACTGCGCAAAGTCCACTCCAGTCGCGTCCAAAACCGCCCGCGAATAAAAATAGAGGCTGTAAAATAGCTCATCGTCGTAAAAGTACTCCTCCCAGCGCTCCTCGTCATTCTCATCGCTCTGCGGCCACAGATATTTTTCCGCAAGCATATCCGAAAAGCTCGCCAGCGGCGCTGCGTGCGAGATCTTATCGGCGTCATCGCAAATCTCAAGCATAAACGCAAAAAATCCGCCGAGCCGAGCCGCGATAAAGCCTGCCGCTTCGTTTTCGCAGTTTTCGTCGTTTCTGCTCGCCGCAGCGTTTTGCCAGCTTTTATCCGCATTTCTATCCGCCGCGTTCTGATTATTTCCGCCGATTTCGTCCGCCGCAGCGTTTTGATTATTTTTATTCGCGTTTTTGCCCGCAGCCGCCCGCGTCCGCATAAAAGATGCGCGCCAAAAAGAGCAGCGCAAAAGGGGTTGCGTGCCAAAGCGTACTTTGATGTTCTATCTCGTTAAAAATCTTACTAAGCGCGTCCTGAAGGTCCTTGGCATCAAATTTCTCCCGCTCGCTCGCATCCGAGTTCTTATCCGCCGCGCTCGTTTTAAATTTACTCGCCTGGCTCGCTTTAAATTTTATCGCCGCGCTATCCGCACTCTTAAATTCCGCCTCGCCGCACTTCGCCGCGTCTGTTTTAAGCTCCGTCTCTCCGCCCGCTTTAAATTTCGCAGCCTCGTTATCCGCCTTTTTAAATTTAGACTCGCTCTTTTGCGCTAAATTTATGGAATTTTGCGCCGCGCTGCATCTTGCCGCATCCATATAATTTTGCCAGCAACCGGGCTTGCTTTTTAAATTTTGCCCTGCGCTGGACTCGGTTGTTAAATTTAACACTCTGTCTAAATTTTGCTCACCGCCTAAGCCGCGCGCCGCATCACAAGCCTCGATTGCCCGCGCGAGTTTCTCAAAAATTTCAGCAAACTCGCTCGCCCTGCCGTAAGCGGTCGTGAGCCTGCTCCACGGCACGTCCTGCACTTTTAAATTTGCGATATATTTCAAATTTTGCTCATTCATCCACGCTCCTTGCGAATATTTTTAAATTTAAGCTCCGCGAGCCGCTAAAATCTGCGCTCTCGGTTCAAATTTAGCCTCTTTCGCACGCAAATTTAAACCGAGCTCAGGCGCAAATTCTACCTCGTAAGCTCCCTACTCTGCTCGATTAGATCCTCAATCTGTTCGCGCGGCACCGCATCAAGGCAGACGCTGATCCAGTGCTTTTTATTCATATGATAGGCAGGAAAGATTCCTTTTTCATCGCGCAAAATCGCCGCCAAATCGGGCGAAACTTTTAAATTTATCACATCGCTTGAGCCAGGAAGTGCGCGACCGAGCTTTTCGTTTGCAAGCCCGCGCATCAGAAGCGCAAACCACTTGCGCTTCCCTCCTGTGTGACGAAAAACCGCAAAATTGGGATATTCATCCCACATATACTCTGCATCCGCGCCGTAGCGCTGCTTCATTAGTTTTAGCACGCTGCTGAAGTTCATTCTCGTTCCTTAATATCGATCTTTTCTTTGCGCAATCGCGCCAGCCACTCATCTAGCGTCTTTTCAAAGCCGATCCCCTTGCTTTCGTAAAATTTCGCCGCCTCGCTCATATAGGCCTGCTCGACCCAGCCACCGAAGTCGTGCGGGTATTTGTAGTCTGCGATCTGCTTGTCCGAATTGATGAGATAGCGCGGCGTAGGCAGTGGCGCAGCGGAGCGGACGAACTTCAAAGCGGCGTTGATGCCCAAATACGCGGCGTTTGATTTGGGGCTGTGTGCCAGATAGATCGCGCATTGTCCTAAGATAATGCGAGCTTCGGGGTAGCCGATCTTGCTGACGGCGCTTAGCGTGCTAACCGCGATATTTAGGGCATTTGGATTGGCGTTGCCGATATCCTCGCTAGCTAGGATCACCATCCTGCGCGCGATAAAATCCGCGCTCTCGCCCGCATCTATCAGCCTCGCGACATAATACAGCGCGGCGTCGGTGTCACTGCCGCGCAGGCTCTTTATCATCGCGCTAGCAAGCTCGTAATGCAGATCATCGCTACTAACGCCTGCAGCGACGGCATTTGCGCGCAGCGTGCGAAGCGTATCCAGCGTAATGGCGCTGTCTGCCAAAAGCGCAAATTCCAGCAGATTTAGCATACTCCTCGCATCGCCGCTGCTGGAGTTTAGCAGGTATTTTCGCGCCTCCTCGTCCATCTCAAAGCCGATCTCGCCCTGCACCCGCGCCAAAAGCGCCTCCAAATCCTCGTAGCTAAGCGGCTCGAACTCAAAGATCATCGAGCGCGAGCGGATGCCGCTGCTTAGCACGAACTGCGGATTTTCCGTCGTCGCGCCGATGATGATCGCGGCGTAGTTCTCCATCGGGATTAGCAGCACCTCCTGCTGCGTCTTGCTGAGGCGGTGGATCTCGTCGATGAAAATGAGCGGCTTGATGAGTGAGCCGGCGTGCGAGGATAGAATTTTGCGGATATCCTCAACCTTCAGGCTCGTGGCGTCAAGCTCGTAAAAATCGTAGTTCAGCTCGCTTGCGATCACGCGCGCCATCGTCGTTTTGCCGCTGCCTGCGGCGCCGAAAAATATACTGTGCGGGATGCTGCCTGCGGCGACGAATTTTTTAAAAACCGCCACGATCTTGCCCTGCCCCACGATCTGCTCTAAGCTTTTGGGGCGAAATTTCAAGCTCAAACTCATTTTGCAACCTTAAAAATTTTGCCCCGATGATAGCGTTTTTATGATTAAATTTTGAAATTTGGATAAATTTAAAAGGCGGTTTGGGTTTTACATACGGCGAGGGTTTGAAATTTATGCACAGTGAGAGCTTGGAATTTTAGCCGCACGAGCAAGCTTAAAAATTTCAGTAGGATTTTAAAATTTTGTGCCGCGCGTACGGACGGCAATATAAAATTTTGCTTCAAGAACGGATCGCGCAGATTTGGCGAACTAGGCAGCTTTAAATTTATGCCCTGCGCTGCGCGGTCACGCCGTCATATATAGCGCATCCAAAAATTATTGTCTGTGAGCGAGGCGAAATTTTAAAATTTAACCCTATTTTGAGGCTAAATTTTATCTCGCGGCGGGCAATGAGCTGATAAATCAACAAATGGGTAAAATGCAAAATTGCGATGCTTGCGTAAAATCATCGCGCAACCATCGCAACTATCGCTTCGCTCGCACAGAGAAACTATCGTATTAATTCTCGCGCCTACGTAACGCGAAAATGTAAAATATAGTCACGCAATCGTCGCAATAACCCGCGCAATCGCGCAAAACTCATCGCGCCAATTTCGGCGCCAGCGTAAAATTTAATCTCGCAAAGCTGCGCACCTGCGTAAAATTTAATCTCGCGAAGCTGCACGTCTGCGTAAAATGCGTAAAAATTGCTGCGCTAACGCCGCGCCCGCGCAAAACCGCTGTCTATTTGAAAAGCTCGGTAGAAAGATACCTCTCGCCGGTATCGCAGAGGATCGTAACGATCACTTTGCCCTTGTTCTCGGGCTTGGCGGCGATCTGAGCGGCAGCATAAACGTTCGCACCGCTTGAGATGCCCACGAGCAGGCCCTCTTTTTGTGCCAGCTGTCTAGCTGCGGCGAACGCATCGTCGTTCTCAACGCTCAAAAAGCCGTCGATGACGCTTCTATCAAGATTATCAGGGATAAAATTTGCGCCGATGCCCTGAATTTTATGGCCGCCCGCACTGCCGCACGTAAGAAGTGGCGAGCTAGCAGGCTCCACGCCGTAGGCTTTGAGGTTTGGATTTTTAGATTTTAAAAATTTCGCCGTGCCACTGAGCGTGCCACCGGTACCAAATCCCGCGACTAAAATATCTACCTTGCCGCCGCTTTGCTCCCAAATTTCAGGTCCAGTGCTTTGAAAATGCGCCTTTGGATTGCTCGGGTTATCAAACTGGCTCGGGATGAAGCTATTTGGAGTGCTCGCCGCTAGCTCATTTGCCCTATCTACCGCGCCTTTCATTCCGAATTTCGGATCGGTCAGCTCGATTTTAGCGCCAAATGCAGCGATGAGCTTTTGGCGCTCGATACTCATCGAGCTTGGCATCGTTAGAATGAGCTTCATACCGAGCTTCGCTGCGATCATCGCAAGTCCCACGCCCGTATTTCCGCTGGTAGGCTCTATCAAAACGCTATTTTTGTCGATCTTGCCCGAGCTTAGCGCGTCTTTTACGATCTGCCACGCGATGCGATCCTTGACCGAGTGGCTCGGATTTAAAAATTCCGCCTTGGCTAGGATGAGGGCATTTTTGCCAAACGTATTGATTCTGACTAACGGAGTATTGCCGATGAGCTCCGTAACATCGTTTGCTATTTTCATATTTTTCCTTTAAATGCTGAAATTTAAATACTGGACGCTTCGCGCCATCATTTCCTCGTAGCTGCTTAGAGGCTCGTTAAATATCTCTGCCAGCTTGACGTCAAATTTCTCAAAAAACGCCCACAGTCCGGGATCACTCATCTGAATGCTAGTCATCCGCAGATCCTTTTCAAGCGCGGTAAAAATTTCACCGAAAGAAATCTCGCTAGCATCTCTGGCTAGGTGATAGCCGCCGTTTTTACCTTTGATGCTACACACTAGCTTCTCGTTTCTAAGGGTATTTAGAATTTGCTCCAAATAATTCTTAGAAACTCCCGTACGCTCGGCGATCTCTTTTATACTTATCGGCGCTACTTCGCTAGCTTTGGCGATCTGCAAAATCGCAGCCAGCCCATAAACGCCCTTTGTGCTTAAAAGTGCCATTATTTCAGTGCCTCACTAAGATCGGAAATTAAATCGTTCGCATCCTCTATACCCACGCTTAGGCGGATTAGGCTCGCAGGCACGCCAGCGCGGTTTAGCTGCTCCTCGTTTAGCTGCGAATGCGTCGTGCTCGCAGGATGAGTGATGATCGACTTCGTATCGCCGATATTTGCTACGACGGAGAAAATTTTAACCTTACTAACCGCCTTTAGCGCTGTTTCTTCGCTATCTACGATGAAGCTCATCAGACTGCTTGCATAGCCGTTTTTAAATTTTGCTTTGATTGCGGCATTAAACGGCGAGCTTGCAAGCCCCGGATAATTGACCTGCTTTACCTTCGGATGATTTTGCAAAAATTCTGCTATCTTTAGCGCGTTTTGCGAGTGTTTTTGCATGCGAAGCGGCAGTGTTTCAAGCCCCTGGATAAGCTGAAACGCGTTAAACGGCGATAGCGTCGCACCAATATCGCGAAGCAGGGACAAGCGAATCCTAAGCGTATAAATGTCGAAATTATCTACTAAATCTGCATAAACTAAGCCGTGGTAGCTCTCATCAGGTTCGTTGAAATGTGCGTAACGCGGATTGCCTTTGAGTTTGGAATTTAACCCCTTGCCCGAAACGACCGCACCCGCGATGCTAAGACCTTGCCCGCTTATGTATTTGCTAGCGCTGTGGATTACGACATCGGCGCCGTCATCAAGCGGATTGTAAAGCGCAGGGCTTGGGATCGTGTTATCAGCAATCGTTACTACGCCGTGCTTATTTGCGATTGTAGCGATTTTAGCGGTATTTGCAACTGAAATTTGAGGATTTGAAAGCGTCTCGAAAAAAATCGCTCTAGTTTTATCATCGATTAAACCTTCCAAATTATCTGCCGTTTCGGAGTCAAAAACCCTAGCTTCGATGCCGAAACGCTTGATCGTATGCGCCAAAAGCGTAGTTGCGCCGCCGTAAATTTTCTCCGCGATGATGATATTTTCGCCCGCTGCGGCTAAATTTGCCACCGCAAAAAATATCGCCGCCTGCCCACTAGAGACCGCGATTGCGGCTTTGCCGTTTTCCAGCGCCGCAAGTCGCGCCTCAAAAACATCAGTAGTAGGATTTGTCAAACGCCCATAAATCGGTCCTAGATCACGCAGCGCGAAGCGATCGGCGGCCTTTTTGCTAGAACCGAAGTTAAACGCGGTGCTTTGATAAATGGGAACTGCCATCGTGCCGTAGCCTACGACGGAGTCGTAACCAAAATGAGTTGCGAGGGTTTCTTTTTGCATTTTTGTCCTTTGTAAAAAATTTGGCGAATAATAGCTAAATTTTAAAATAAAGTCAAGTATTTTTATATGGTTTTAAAATACCTATAATACGGGATTTATAGAAAAAATATTATTAAAATATAGTTTCACAATATGCGTAATTTTGCCAAAATTTCGAATTTTGCTATAATGCGCGCTTTAATTAAGGAAAGATCATGCAAATCAGAGAAAAAGATGAGCGCGTTAAATATATCCGCGCATTAGAACGCTTCGTAAAATCCGCCGTAGCGCTGCTAAAGCGCGAGGATTTCGACGCAGAGCTTTTTGCGAAGCGAATAGCTAAAAACTATGAAATTTTATCTAAAGCGGCCGCTACGAATCTCGATAGCCCCTACACCAAGGCGCTTGAAAGCTTTGCCAAAAACGTCCTTGATGCTAGCGAGGCAGGACAGACCAGCGATGCTGCGTTTAGATCAGCGCTACAGCATGAAGCAAACGCTTTGCAAAAGCTCAAAAATAATAAGAGTTACAAAAAAGACAAGCACAAAATCGATTTTTTAAAGGATTATTAGATGAAAACCGTGATTTTTGATATGGATGGCACGCTGCTTGACTCTTCGCGCGCGATCGAAATCAGCGTCAATAACACTCGCCGCGAGCTCTACGGACTAGCGCCACTGCAAAAGAATTTCATCGTCCACACCATCAACGATCCTAGCAAAAACGCCTTTTTGGAATTTTACGGCAAAACCGAAGCAAGCACCGAAGAGCTTGCTTTTTTCGAGAAGGAATTCGTAAGCAATTACCGCGATTTTGCCGTGCTTTACGAGGGTATCGAAGATCTTTTGCACTCGTGCAAAAAAGCAGGATTTTTTCTTGCAGTCGCCTCCAATGCGCCTTCCTATACCCTAAGCGCGATCTTAGAAAAGACGGGGGTGCGCAGGCTATTTGATCTGGTCGTAGGCGCGAACGAGCAGATGCCATCAAAACCCAACCCTGCGATGCTGCTACACGTAATTGCATGCTCGCCGCACAAAAACGCGATTTTTTTGGGCGATAGCAAAAAGGATGAGCTAGCCGCACTCCGTGGCGCGGAATTTTTACAAAATTTAGAATTTCAAGGCGGCAATGACGGCGAGAGCTTAAATGCCAGCCGTGACACTAGTAGAAAGAATTTCAGCGCTAGCGAGGGCTTAAACTCTTGCGGCGAGAATCTTAATGCGGATGAAAAATTTCGCCCTAACGACACAGGTGCTGACGGGGCGGCAACACTAAGCTTTAAAGGCGCTAAAATTCCCGCAAAAGCAGAAGCGACGGAAAGCGCACAAGCTGCAGCAGCGCGATGTTTTCAGGCAAACTTGGCAGATCTAAGAGGCGCAAAACTTGAGTATTTGCAGGTATGCTGGGGGTTTGGCGAGCCTAGCGAACTAAGTCGCAATGCCCTAAGCATCACGCAAGCGCGCGAAATCATCGGCGGAATTTAAGCAGCCTAGCTTTTTAGGCATAGCTAAATTAAAAGCAGTATTGCAGCATGGCAAAATCACGCTTAGGCTCTTAAAACGGAGCAAATTCCATCCTCGCGCACAACGTAAGCGAAATTAAAATTTAAAAATGATCCTTGCGCGAAAAATTCCACTAGCACGAGAAACTAGGATTTCATCTGCGCGAGTGAATTTAAAATTTTAAAAGTAGCTTTTGTGGTGCGGTATTTTATCTGCGTGAAAAATGAAATTCTATCTGTAAAAGGTGGCGGAATTTTAAAAATTTAAAGACGCCCTCTCGCGGATTAATTTAAAATTTGCCTCGAAAACCAGACTTAAAATTTAATGCCAAACGCGATTTTGGAATTTTGCTGCGTCCATGAAATTTCAAATTCTCGCAAAGTGGCGGAATTTTAAAATTTTAAAACGCCTGATCTGTGTTATGCTCACGATTAGATTTTGTGAGAATAGAATTTATCCGCCGTGCAGAAATCAAAATTTTACCGCACAAGCAAAGCGAAAACTCTCTCCGCCTGCGCGAAATCCAAGAATTTTAGCGCTCAAACAAAGCGGAATTCTATCCGCTCAAGCGAAACCTAAAATTTCACTCGCGCCACAAAATTTTAAAATTTCCGAAAAAATCAAGCCGCTTATCTGTAAATTTAAAATTCCGCCTTCTGCAAAGCTTCGCGTTTAATCCGCCACGCGACCAAGATTAAATTTTTAAATTCCGCTCGCTCTGTTTATCTCGCAAACAAGTAAAATTTTAAAATTTATGAGATTCAAAGCCCAAAATCCCGCGCTTAAGCTTAAAATTTACCGCACGCAAGCGCAAAATCTGTGCAATCGCTCCTGTTTAAAAGCCCCTATAGTTTGCCGCGCCCTAACCTAAATTAAATTTTACATTTGCTATAATCGCGAAATTTTAAGGAAGGTAAATGGATATTTTTGAAGGCAGCCCAAGAGAGAAATTTTTTGAAATTTTATCCGCTGCAAGCCCTACTTTAGTGCAAAACGAAATCGAAGAGGCTCTAATCCGCCTCATCGCCTGTGAGCGGCTCTGCGAAGAGCGCGGCATTAGCGAGCGCGAGATCGAAAGCTTCATCGCACAGCAGGATTTACAAGACGAGCTAAACGACAAATTTTTGCAAATGAGCGGGAATATCCTAAGCAATAACGAATAATGCAAGATCAAATCGATTTAATTATGAAAAGTTTCATCGCAGACTGCGGATATGAGCCCGCTAGCGAGATGTTTGATAGGCTAAGCCCCGGCAAAAAACTACGCTCCAAGCTGCTGTTAAACATCGCGCAAAAAGATGAAAAATCGCTGCGTCTATGCGCGATCATCGAGCTCATTCAAGCCGCGAGCCTGCTGCACGACGACGTCATCGACGAAAGCTCGGTGCGCCGTGGCAAACCCTCGATCAACGCCACCTACGGCTCCAAAAACGCCGTGATGCTGGGCGACATACTCTATTCCAAAGCGTATTTTGAGCTTAGCAAATTTGAAAGCTGCATCGCCGCTGCGCTTTCGCTCGCCGTCACGAAGCTCGCAGTGGGCGAGCTGATGGACGTGAGCTTAAGCGACGATTTCAACGACGATGCGAGCAAATATCTGCAGATGATCTATCTAAAAACCTCCGCCTTAATCGAAGAGGTCGCGCGCTGCGGGGCTTTTTTGAAATTCGGCGGCGCGGAAAATCGCGGCGAAATTTCAGATATGAGCCGCACAGAAAACGAGGTCGAAATTCCAAGCGCCGCGAAAGATCATGATAAAATTTCAAGCGCGAGCGCAAAATTCGGCGAATACGGCAAAAATTTAGGGCTTGCCTTTCAGATCATCGACGACATCTTAGACGTAACGCAAAGCTCAGAAGCGCTCGGTAAACCGAGCCTGAGCGATTTTGTAGAGGGCAAAACCACCCTGCCCTACATCTATTTGTATGAAAATTTAGATGATTCGGAACGTCAAAAGCTAAAATCGTTTTTTAAAAAGCAGCTTTGCCAGAGCGAAATTTCATGGATCAAGACAAAGTTTAGCGAGCACGGCATCATCGAGCGCTGTATAAACGAAGCTCGCGCCTACGGGCAAAAGGCGCTTGAAGCCGTGGCGGAATTTAAAAACAACAAGCTGGAGCAAATCGTGCGAGATATGATAGATAGGGAGTTTTGATGGCGTATATGAGCGTGAGCTTCACCCACAAAAACACGGACATCACGGTGCGCGAGAAGCTGTCGTTTTCAAACGATGTGCGCAAGAAAGAAATTTTGCGCCTTTTGGCTTCAAACTCCGCGATAGAGGAGTGTTTGGTGCTTAGCACCTGCAACCGCGTAGAAATTTTTACCGTCGTAAGCGACTTTAGCGAAGCGCAAAAGTTCGTGCTTTTGGCGCTTTCGCGCATTAGCGGCGTGAGCTTTGAAGAGCTGCAAAACCTAGCCGACATATATGAGGATCGCGGCGCGATACACCACCTTTTCGCCGTCGCAGCATCCCTTGATAGCCTCGTAGTGGGCGAAACGCAGATCGTAGGCCAGCTCAAAGACGCCTATAAATTCGCGATGCAAAACGCTCGCGCCGGCGCGCAGATCGCAAGAGCGATAGATGAAGCGCTAAAGTGCGCGGCGCGCATCCGCAACCAAACCGAAATTTCAAAAAATCCGATCTCGGTCTCAAGCGTCGCCGTGGCGATGGCAAAGGACAGACTGGGCTCCTTGCAGGGCGCGGACGCCGTGGTAGTGGGCGCGGGAGAGATGAGCGAGCTAGCGTGCAAACACCTGCTCGCAAACGGCGCGAATATCACGATCTTAAATCGAAATTTAGCCGGCGCGCAGAGGCTAGCCGCCTCGCTACTTGGCGAGAATTCCTTGGATGCGAAAAATTGCGCGGATGAAAATCCCGGTGCAGAAAATAATTCAGACGACTTGAATTCCGGAAATGTCGCGAATTTCGCGGGCGAAAATCCCGCGCAAAAACAAAATTCCAAAGACGGCGTAAATTTTAATAAAGAGACTTTTGCAGACAGCAATGAATCTCGCATAGCAGGCGAAAATCCCAAGGACGATAAAAATTCTGCCCCCTTCGCGAATTCTCCCGCGCAGGCACAATCCCGCATCAAAATCGATAGTCTTGATAATCTCAAAAAATATCTGAACGTAAATAGCCTATTTTTCAGCGCTACTGGCTCGCAGGAGCCAATCATTACCGATAGCTTGCTTGAGCCCAAAAGCTTTAAGCGATATTTTTTCGATATAGCCGTGCCGCGCGACGTGGAGCTTAGCCAGAGCGAGGACGTCGAAGTTTATAGCGTCGATGATCTGGAGGAGATCGTAAAGAAAAATTTGCTGCTTCGCGAGGAGCAGGCGCAGATCGCTTACTCGATCGTGGCAAAATGCACGAACGAATTTTTCAAATGGCTCAAGGCGGCGGCATCCACGCCGATCATCAAGGCTTTGCGCCAAAGCGCGAAACAAGTAGCCGAGCTAGAGCTAGCCAAGGCGCTTAAAAAGGGCTATCTAAAGCACAGCGATGCGGAGGAGGCGCGCAAGCTGATCCATCAGGTTTTTAAAGCGTTTCTGCACGCTCCGACGGTAAATTTAAAAAACCTTGGCGACGCGGATGATGAGGGCGGCACGGTAAATGCGCTAGTAGAAATTTTTGAACTGCAAGAAAACTACGAAAAATTTTTAAATCAAGAAAACGAGAAAAAGGACAAACAAAATGAAATTTAGCAAGCTTTTCGCTCCGAGCCTAAAAGAGGCCCCTAGAGACGCGGTACTACCTAGCCACGCGCTTTTGATCCGCGCGGGATTTATCGAGCAGCTGGGCAGCGGGCTTTATAATTTTTTGCCGCTAGGAAAGATAGTGCTGGAGCGGATCTGCGCCGTCATCAGGCAGGAGATGGACGCTGCGGGCGCGCAGGAGGTCTCTTTTAGCGTCGTGACGTCCGCGGATGCGTGGAAAAAAAGCGGTCGCTACGCCAAATACGGCAAGGAGCTGTTGCGCTTCAAAGACCGCAAGGATAACGACTTCGTACTAAGCCCAACTAACGAGGAGGCGGCGGTTTTGATGATCGCGGATAAGATCACGAGCTACAAGCAGCTGCCGCTAAATATCTATCAGATCAATACGAAATTCCGCGACGAGGCGCGCCCTCGCTTCGGGCTTCTGCGCGGACGCGAGTTTACGATGAAGGACGCCTATAGCTTCCACGCGGACGCTGCGGATATGAAGCGCGAGTTTGAAGTGATGAGGCAGGCGTACTCGCAGATCTTTACGCGACTTGGGTTAAATTTTCGTGCGGTCGATGCGGACAGCGGCGCGATCGGCGGCAGCGGCAGCAAGGAGTTTATGGTGCTAGCGGATAACGGCGAGGACGATATCGTCGTGTGCAAGCGCTGCGAGTATGCCGCAAACATCGAGGCTGCGCGCCGTGCGCCCAAAACCACGAACGCCGCCGCGCCCGAAACCGACGGTATGATGAAATTTAAAACCCCCGCGATGAAAACGATTGACGCGGTGGCGGAATTTTTCAAAGTGGATAAATTCTACACTATCAAAGCGGTGATCAAAAAAGCGCTATACGAGGATCGCAGCGAGATCGTAGCGTTTTTTATCCGCGGCTGCGACGAGCTGCAAGAGACCAAGGCGCAAAACGCCTGCGGTGCGCTAGAGCTAATCGATGCCAGCGAGGAGGAGATCGCGCAAGCGGGCTTTACGGCGGGCTTTTGCGGACCTTTCGGGCTCGGCGAAGGGGCGAAATTTTACATTGATGCCGAGCTAAAAGGAGCGCGCGAGATGATCGCGGGCGCGAACGAGCCGGATTACCACTACGTGGGCGCTAGCGTGATAAATTTTAACGAATCGCGCTTTGCGGATCTTACCGCCGTAAGCGAAGGCGATGCGTGTCCGTGCTGTGGCGGCGAGCTTGGCATCACGAAAGGCATCGAAGTGGGCCACATCTTTCAGCTCGGCACGCGCTATTCAGAGCCGATGGGAGCGCGATTTTTGGACGCAAACGGAAAGGCTCGTGCGTTTTACATGGGCTGCTACGGCATCGGTGCAAGCCGTCTCATCGCCGTGGCGATCGAAAGCAGCCACGATGAGCGAGGCTGCATCTGGCCGCGCGAGCTGGCGCCTTTCGAGCTTGAGATCATCATCTCAAACCATAAAGACGCAGCTGCGGTAGAATTTGCTGAGAAACTATACGAGCAGTGTCGCAAGCGCGGTATCCGCGTGCTACTAGACGATCGCGCGGAGCGTTTCGGCGTGAAGATGAACGACTTCGAGCTGATGGGCTTTCCGTATGCGGTGCTCGTGGGCAAAGCCCTAGCAGAGGGAAGCGTCGAGTTCATCACCCGCGCAGGTCTAAAGCGGCAGAGCGTAAGCGCGGATGAAATTTTAAAATTTATAAAGAAAAAATTAGCCGAGGAAAATTAAGAAGCGTGTAAAAAATTAGCCTTAAATTTTGTAACAAAAAATAGAATTAGCTCTTTAAAATTTACCGCTATAGCCGTGCTATGCCATAACCGTGCAGAGCTAGCGCACTCTTTATAGCAAGAAACGAGCAGCAAAGGCACTATTTTTAGCAACGTAGGTAAGCGGGCTATCGCTTAGATACGACATACTAGGTGGCAATCGGGCGACCGATTATCAAGCTGCGTCGCTTCATTTCGAAGGCTTCTAACGACTTGCCGTCATCGCCGATTAAAATTTTTATTTAACCAAAAAGGAGTATTTGTTCCTAAATAAAATTTTTCGCGGCGACACTTCCTTGTCGCAACTGCCGCGCTCGCTGCGAACGCTGCTTTTCCGATTTTGGGCTGTGCCTCGCCCGCCGAGTTCTATAATCAAAATCTAGCTTTAAAGGAGAAAATATGATTAAAAATATCATCCTCGTTCACGGCGCATTCGCCGATGGTTCATGCTATGCCGAAGTAATCCGTCGCTTGCAAGCCGCGGGCTTAAATGCGCTCGCCGTACAAAATCCGCTCACGTCGCTTGCTGCCGACACTCAAAGCATTAGCCGCAAGCTAGATAGGTTGCGAGGTAGAGCCCTATTAGTAGGGCATTCTTGGGGAGGCGTTCCAATTACGCATGTGGGCAGACATCTAAACGTCGCCGCGCTGCTGTATCTATCTGCCATCGTCCCAGATAGCAGAGAATCCGCAGCGGACGCGCTCGCTCGCCAAAATGCGCCGATGGAAGGACTAAGCCCCGATGCTAACGGCGAAATCGTCCTGAGTGCTGAAGCTTTCGCTCACGTGATGGCAAATGACCTACCCGCAGAGCAAAGTCGCGTGCTTGCCGCCGTACAAACGCCGATGAATGCTGCTGCATTTGCAGATAAAATCGGCGCGGCGGCGTGGTGCTACAAACCGTCTTATTATCTGCTCACCGAAAATGACAACGCCCTACCGTTTGCCGTGCAGCAGCACTTCGCCGAGCAGATCGGCGCAAAAACGCGAAAAATCCACAGCGGACATTTGTCTATGATCTCTAATCCTAACTCCGTTGCTGCGTGGATTGCGGAGATTGTGGCATCAATTTAAAAAAGCAATTCGAAATCTAATCGCGTTGTAAAATATAAAATATAACCTGCCTATTATATGGTTCGTTATTCGTATTTAGGCAATCTTTGACATATGATACGACAGCGCACCGCCGCTCCATTTTAAATATGTGATTTTATAGGAATCGGATATGGTATTGTAATAAAACCTGGCTGCAAAAGCATAATCGTATTTTAAAACCATTTGCCCGTCTTTAAGGGCGATCTGCCGTGCAAGGTCGGTATCACCCCCGATCCTTTGGTACCAAATTTTTACCTCTTTGTCGTATATCGCGACCTTGTATCCGTCTATCTCGGTGCTAGAAACATCTAAATAAAAACGCCTCTGTTTAAGCGCGCCATCCACCAAATTTAACTTATAATAACTAGTCCCTCTGCTCTTATCCGTTTGCACATATATGACGCGTCCCTCTATGGTCTGCAAATCCTCGGGGCTAGACGGCAGCACGGCCGTGTAGGACGCATACGGCGCCGCGCCAAGGATAAAAAACAGTAGCACGCAGCTTAAAAGTGCATCCATCTGATTAAAGCTAGCAATCTTTTTTTCATCGTATTTTGTATCAAAAAACATCAAACCTCTTTTGTTTAAAATTTTATCTCGGCACTTCATCCTGGCGCGCCGTAGCGGCAGAAAAGCGGAGATACGTCGCTCCAAACTTTCGCGATCTTTAAATCCGCACTTCTGTAGCCAATACGGCTCGGTTTTTCCGTCGCTGTGCGTGATACAAGACGCCGCTTCTGCCGAAATTTAGCTTGGATTTTCATTCATTTTCATTCAACGAAGAGTAAATTTAAAAGCTAAATTTAAAAAGCGCGCGAAAGAAATATTTCTCTTTTTAAATTCCGTTAAAATTTTATCCAAAATGCGGCAAGCTCGTAGCCGCGGGGTCCGCCCAAGCCGCTCAAGCTTTCAAATGCAAGCGTAACGCTGCTGCTTAAGTCTAGCTTCAAACCCTCATCCGTTGCGCGCTCGCGATACTCGATCCGCTCACGATTTAAAGCGCCTTTCACTGCCGCAAGATCGATGGGGGCAGGACAGCCCGATAATATCCAAGGCTCGATTTCGATTTGCCGCGCGCTTCCGCCGCCGAAATTTAGAGGCTCACTTCTGAAATGATCCGAAAAAATCATAAAAATTTCGTCCCGAAAAAAGTGAAACTCAAAGGCGCCGTATCTTAAAATTTCAGCCCCCGCGCTCTTAAAGCTCGCATCCGCAGGGCCAAACATCACGACGATCTGCGCGCAGCTCAAGCCGCTTTTTACGTCAGCAAACTCGCCCGAGCGAAAGAATTTAAGCATATCGATTTTTAGCATCTCTTCCCCTGTAAACACACATCGTGCCTCTTAAAGCCACTAGCAGCACTGAACGGCACGCTAATAGTTACACGAGCCAGCCATCGCGCTCATCCATGCTTAGACACTCGCTGACATGGCACTAAGAGCAACGGCAAGCCAGACGCGTACATCACATAAAAGTGCGCCGCGTAAAATTTTATCTCGCGCCGAGCTAAAATACAGCGCATTTGCAAAATTAAAAACGATCGCAAAATGCCACGTCGTTTCGCAAGTTTTATTTCGCACAGACTTAAAAGCTGCGACAGCCGTATGAAATTTTATATAGTGACTGCATAAATCGCGCGCGGCAAGACTTGAAATTTCACGCCGCAACGCCGCAAATTTCACACCTCCTGCACATCACGCAGTGTCAGTCAGCCGAGCAAAGCTCGAATCTCGCGATTTACGAAAATCTCGCGCATCGCAAGCCACACTCGAACAAGTACTTCTTGGCATTATTTTAAAATTTCACAAGC
>NZ_CALIBB010000188.1 GCF_938045595.1 uncultured Campylobacter sp. | reverse complement strand
CACGAGCGCCTTTTTTAAAATTTCAAAAATTTCATCTTTACTCATTTTTACTCCTATTTTCGGCGATGTATTGCGCCAAAGACGCAACGGATGAGAAAATTTGCTTTAAATTTTGGGTTTTTGAGTTAAGCACGATGCCGTATTTTTTCTGCACCAAAAGCCCGAGCTCCAGCGCATCGACCGAATCGAGCCCCAGCCCGTCGCCAAAAAGCGGCTCATCGTCATTTATGTCGCCGGGCGCGATGTCTTCGAGGTTCAGCCCCGAAATGATCAGCTCCTTAAGCTCCAAAATTTCTTCGTTCACAGATTCTCCTTTTCATATAGATTTGATATTTTTTCGTAGAGTTTGCGCACGCGGATCGGGTTTGGGCGATCCGGCTCAAAGCCCGTTAGATCCAGCGCGCACAGCTCGTAGAGGTTGTACTTCATCCGAACCTCGGGCGTATCGTACCATACTTGTCCTTTTTTTAGGCTTTTAGGATCCATTTTTATCGCGACGCAGTTTATGTTTTTTGCGAAATTTATCGCGATGTAAAATGCCGCTTTGTGCATGACGATGCGATCCGCGGTGCGCGTGCCCTCGGGGAAGATGATTAGGCTTTCTCCTCGCGCAAGGGCGCTTCGGCACGCATCTATCATCGCTTCCGAACCGGTGTTTGGGATATAGCCCGCGGCTGCGATGGCGGCGGAGAGGAAAGGGTTTTTGCACAGACTTTCCTTGACTACGCAGTTTGCGCGCCGTACGTGGGCTAAAAAGATCACCACGTCAAGCAGGCTGGGGTGGTTTGCGATGATGAGAGTGCCGCTAGGCGGGAGTTTGCAGCGCCAGCTCACGCCGATGCTGCCGTAAAGTCGCGCGAGCAGCAAAAATATGCGCCACGAGATCATTATAAAATCGCGTACGAAATTTCGCACGGCGCCTATGCGGTTTAGCCGCAGCAGCGCTACGGGGAGGAAGAGTAGGTTGCCCATCATACACAGCGCGCCGAAGCTTGCGAAACATAGCGCGATGCCGATCTGTTTGATTTTGCGCATCCTCGCCCTGGCCGGGGCGGAGGACACTCCGGCGACGCGCCGCAGCCTCCACGCCTGGCTCGTCTTCGTCACGGCTATCGGCCAGGACATCGCCGACGCCGGTCCCGCCGAGCAGGACGAGGCCATCGACCTGTGCCTGTCCGTCCTGGCCACCGTCCTGGGCCGCGACCTCGGGGCGCCCGGCGCCGGGATCTGAGCAGCTTCCTC
>NZ_CALIBB010000187.1 GCF_938045595.1 uncultured Campylobacter sp. | reverse complement strand
TAGGGGATTGAAACAATCACGAACTTTTCCCATTTTGTTCTCCTTGATAAATTTGATTAGAATTTCCCCGATCTAGGGGATTGAAACGCTTTAATGACGTCTTGCCAAGACGGAAACTGCTCACTTTATTTGATTAGAATTTCCCCGATCTAGGGGATTGAAACTTCTTTACACATAAGTTTAGGGGGAATTTGTTCTAGTGGGATTTGATTAGAATTTCCCCGATCTAGGGGATTGAAACCCTTTCACATAAAAATCACCTCTTTGACCAATTTTGCCAAATTTGATTAGAATTTCCCCGATCTAGGGGATTGAAACAACTTACGTGTGACAGCAATAGCAGTATTACCGATACCGTTGCCATTTTGATTTGATTAGAATTTCCCCGATTTAGGGGATTGGGACAAACGGGTTTTGCCTCGGATAATGCTGTGTGATCACGCTGATTTGATTAAATTTCAAGATATACGACTAAAATTTAATGGATTTTTTAAAAGCACTCCGTAAATTGACAGAATTTGACAACTAAACTCCTTATAATCACGCTCAAAGTTGACATGGTGGGTTTGAATTCCATGAATAATTTTGTTATTTTTCGAAAAAGAATTTTAAAACAAAGGAGAAAGTATGAAAATTTTGTTTAAAGTGTTTTTACTCGGTTTGATCGGAGTTGTATTTTCTGGTTGTTTTATCGTAATGCCGCCCGATAAAGAAACGGTAATGGCTCAGCAGCTAGATGTTTGGTGTATCCTTAGAGAGAATAAGGATAAGGAAAGATATGAGGAATCTATACGTAAGGCAAAGTCGTTCCTTGATAAAGATAAGTATGGGGATAGAATCCAGATCGCTCCAAGAGGAGAGTATAGCGTTTCTTTATTAGATAAAGCTTTTAATGACGATAACCGCCCAGGGCTATACTGGCGAGAATATGGTTTGGTGTATAAACCAGCGACTTGTGATAGGGAAAATAAAAAGCTTAACATGATTGTAGAGATTACACCCCATAAAGTTAAAGCCCAAAATGAAAAAGATGGAAAAAATGAGGACGCCTATACCTTTATTAACTTTTTAAAAGAGCGAATGGCTCAATTGCTTTATTCTTCTAATGAGATCGGAGAACTAATGGAGTTAGGCTCATCACTTGATCTTATTTTTATTGATTATGAAACAAGGAAAGAGATCGATAAAAGTACTTATGATTTTGCAGGTTACAAAGCGTATAATGAAAAGTAGGTAAGTTCAACTACCTGACAATTGATTATCGAGTATTCGCCGCGAGAGTTAAATAAGATAGCTAATTTTGCTTTGCCTCAATTGGAAGGCGATGCAACGGATAGAATAACCGGCTTTTCAAATTGCCCGATTGTTTATAAATTTAAAGGAAGGAAAATGTTATGAGAACACTGTTTTTAGTATTAATTGCTATATTTTTAATAGGATGTGTAGAACCGGACCCGGAAAGCTACTATGGAAGGGTTAATAGAAAAGATGAGTTTACGACCAACTTTCAAAGCAGAAGGCTTGCTAACGAGCTAATCGTCTTATTTGATATGGGCGAAAAATCTCAATATGGAAACGATTACTTTGATAATTCGCTTAAGGTAGCCGATTACGAAAACGATGTAAAGCTTTCGGAAGTTAAAAGCTTTTTAGCTTCAAAAGGAGCTGCACCGTTACGTGTTTATGAGCGCGCAGTTAAGAGTAGCGGGAAAAATAAGTTTAAAAGATATTCGGGCAGGCTAAACGCCGAAGTTGTTGCTCTAGTTCCTTTCGACACTCAGTTCCGAAAAGCACAAAAGAATTGCTTTGATGGTACTTCCCTATGCTTATTTGATGAATTTCCGTTACTTACCGAAACGGATGTGGAAGGAGATATGGCTTCAATGATGATAAATTTTGTTGAAGTAAAATCGGCTTTCAACAACTATCAAGATGGCTTTACGCCAGTAAAGATCATCATCCATACTGCAACTTACACCGGAGCGAAGCTCAACACTATCTTAAGTAAAATTCCGAAAAAAGCATTTGAAAATAATGAGTTAAACTAAATAAGAGAGTCGGATGAATGAGGTAGAATGGATCAATAAATACGGCTTTTGCTAGGAATGGTTTTAGGTAGCGAGGAATTCGGTTAGAATTTCCCCTATCTAGGGGATTGGTTCCTCTTTGCACCCAAAATTTTCAATCTACCCTCCCCTAATTTAATTAAAATTTCCCTCTCATTTTTCAAAGTTTTCCCTTGGCTGACAGAATCTGACACTATGGCTCACTATAATTGCGCTCAAACTCGGAGGTAAAACGCCTACGAGATCAATTAAGGGAGTTGTAATGAAAAAGATTGTGTTGTCGCTAGCAGCGGCTGGAGCTATGAGTGGCGCTTTGGCGCAGGAGGTGCCGAATTTAGCCAATATCGCTCCGAGCAATTACGGCTCGTACGTTCCTACACTCGATTTTTACATCAAAGGCAAGGATATAACGGACAGCGTGTCTTTTGCGGTAGGACTAGACAATAAATTCGGGCTAGCACGAGGCGTCGCTTCGGCTAGTTCATTTTGTGTAATTTTTCAAAAAATAATTTAAGTTTAGTTGCGATAAAATTTCAAAAATATAACGAAAAGGAGGCAAGATGGCTAAATACCTATACGGCACGAGTATCCAGGGTATACAAGAGTATATTTACGCCACGAACAAGTTGCAAGAGATCATCGGTGCCAGCGAAATAATAGACTCGCTCGGACAAAAATTTAATGACAAGCAAGAGAGCAACGGCGCGATATTTGGCGTCTTCGACGAACTAAGGGCGAACGGCTTAGTAGAGCAAATTTTGCTTAATGCCGCGGGAAATTTTAGAGCGATCGTAGATGGCAAGGAAAATTTAAAAAAGATCGTCAGGGATCTGCCTAAAAAGATAATGCAAAATGCTTACGGCATTACCATTTCTCAGGCCGCCGCTCCTTATAACGGCAACGACTACGGAACGGCATCGAAAGAGCTTGAACAAAAGCTAAAAACCCAGCGCAACCGCCCGAGCTTGCCGCTTGATATGAGCATAAATTTTATGGCTCTTGCGCCCAAAACGGCGCGACCTATCGTAAAATTTGATGACGATGATGCATTAGACATTTCGTCCGTTCAAAAGAGAGAAGCGCACGGAAGGTGGTTTAAGAGACACCCGGGAGCTAAGGAATTAAAAGAATTTAGCCAAATTTCAAATAAGAAAAATAAACTAGCCGTTATCCACGCAGACGGGAACGGGCTTGGCGTCTTAGTTAAAAATTTAGTCGAAGTCGTAAAAAAGAGCGATGATGCTGGAGCTATAGCTAGATTTTCGCAGGCGCTTGATGAAGCTACGAAAGATGCATTTGCCAATGCCAAAGTAAAAACAAAAGTCGCTCTTGGCAAAGATGATCTAAAGATAAAAGCGCTAATTTTAAGCGGCGACGATATGACGGCGGTTTGCGATGCGGATATAGCGTTAGAATTTACTAAAAATTTTATCGAGGAATTTGAAAAGGAAACGGACAAGAAAAAGCCCGATATAAAGGAAAAGCTCACGATGTGCGCGGGGATTGCTTATTGTAACGAAAAATTCCCGTTTCATTATGCGGTAGCTCTAGCTGAGGAGCTTTGCGGCGCGGCAAAAAAGCACAGCAAGGATCGCTACGTAAACGATGCCGAAAAAGACATAGCGCCAAGCTGCTTAATGTTTCATAACGTCCAAAGCTCGAATTTCCAAAGTTGGGATAAATTTATAAAAGATGAACTGACGATCGGGGGCGAAAAAGAAGGGCGCGCGGCCGATGGCAAAAACGCTAGCGAAATCAGATGTGATTTCGGACCTTATTATTTGGGTGATACGACCAAGTCAAAAAACGAGCCAAAGATAGGGAATTTTATAAATTTGGCCGAAATGTATCGCGACGAAAACAGCCCCAAAGGCAAATTGCGAGAGTGGATAAAGGAGCTTGGCATAAACGATAGATTAGCCAAAGTTATGCTTGATAGAATAAATGAAATTCTAGAAAACAAAAGTGAATTCGATGGCGCTCTGAAGGCTCTTTACGGCGAGTTGTCGTGCGGAAATTTGATTTTAGAAAAGGACGGAGCGCAAAAGACGCCTATTTACGACGTGTTGCAGTTTCTCTCCGTTACTTCGGGCACAGAAGATAAAAAAGTGGAGGGCAAAAATGACGATAAATTACGAGCTTAAATTTTTCGACTATTGGCATGTTAGTAGCGGCCTTAGCGGTGGAGCGGCGCTTGATAGCTATGTGGTAAAAAACTCCGCAGGGCTTCCGTATGTACCGGGCAAAACGATAAAAGGACTTGTGCGCGAGGCAGCGGAGCTATTTTGGGATGCGAATGATATAGATAAGTGCTTCGGCTCACGAGGCGGCAAAAATAAGCAAAATAATGGCAATGAGCAAAACGAAAACGACGATACTACGCAGGCACAGTGCTATTTTAGTAGCGCTACGATAGATGAAAAAATCGCTACTGAAATTACGTCAAATAACTTGCAGCGCAATCTTTTTGAAATCATTTCGGCTACCAAAATCGACGACAACGGCATTGCGGCAGATAATTCGCTAAGAGATATAGAGGTGGTTTTGCCTATAAGTTTAAAAGGCGAGATCCAAAATGTAAGCGACGAAATCGCCCAAAATTTAAAACGCGCGCTAGAGATGATAAAGCGGATGGGGCTAAACCGCAACCGAGGCCTTGGTAGATGCGAATTTAAAGTTAAGGAGCTATGATGAGAGAGCTTAGATTTGAGATAACTTTTAAAAGTCCCGTTGTTTTGCAGGCAAGCTCCAATACGCAGAGCAAGATGAGCTCGCTTGATTTTATCCCGGGAAGTGCATTTTTAGGTATGGCGGCTAGCAGATACGGCAGCTTTAACGATCCTTTTAAAATTTTTCATAGCGGCGCTGTGAGATTTTGCGACGCTTCGCCGATCAAGGAGGGTAAAGAATTCTTTAAAATTCCGCTTTCCTATTTTCATGAAAAGCTTGATAGCAGCAAAATTTACAATCATCACTTACTAAGCCATGAAGAATTTGAAAAATTTACCCAGCTCAAACAGATGCGAAGCGGCTATATAAATGACGAAAAAGAAAAACTTAGCCTAAAATATGAATATTCTCAAAAAAGTGCCTACGATAAAAAAAGAAGACGTTCTATGGATAGTCAGATGTATGGCTACGAGGCGTTTATGGCCGGAATGAAATGGCGATTTAGCGTTAAATTTGACGCTAACGTGAGCAAAGACGACATAAATCGCGCAAAAGAAACGCTAGAGCGCTCAACTAGGCTCGGCAAATCAAAAAGCGCTGAGTATGGGGCAGTAGAGATTAAATTTATAGGCGAAAATACGGATGAAATCCAAAGCTTTACGCCGC
>NZ_CALIBB010000186.1 GCF_938045595.1 uncultured Campylobacter sp. | reverse complement strand
GTAAATTTAAATATTTGTATGATACAATCCCGAGAATTGGGGTTCAGCCAATTGATTATTCTTGGATTAATTCAATTACAATTTATAAAAAGATTGATCAATGAATAGAATTGCCTATTTTATATATTGTATAACATAAATGGAATTGGATGGTGTCTTTTGTTGAGTTATTATCAGGTTTATAAATTTATTTTTGTGGGTATTTTAAATACCATATTTGGTTATAGCCTATTTGCTCTTTTTATATATCTGGGCCTATATTATCCCCTCGCAGTTTTACTTTCTACAATCCTTGGTGTATTGTTTAACTTCAAAACTATAGGTAGGCTAGTATTTAATAGCAGTGATAATGGTTCAATATTTAGATTTATTTTAGTTTATGCTATAATTTATCTCTTAAATATATTTTTTTTGTGGCTATTAAAAAAGCTTGGTTCGGAAAATATGTATATAAATGGTTTTGCGCTTTTGATTCCGCTGGCTGCGGTGTCATTTTTATTAAATAAATTTTTTGTCTTTAGGAGATGACATGAAAAAGATCAGTATAGTTACAGCTTGCTTTAATGAAGAAGAAAATGTTGAAGAGGTATATAGTCAGGTAAAAAAAGTTATGACCGAAAAACTTCCTAATTATACCTACGAACATATCTTTATAGATAATGCATCCGAAGATAAAACTGTTGAAATTTTAAAACGGCTTGCGAAAGAAGATAAAAATCTTAAGATTATAGTTAACTCTAGAAATTTCGGTTGGAATAGAAGCCCAACTTATGCATTGTTTGAAGCAGATGGCGATGCCGTTATTTCGCTTGTTGCCGATCTACAAGATCCGCCAGAATTAATTTATGAATTAGTTAAAAATTGGGAAAATGGTAATGAAATAGTTTTGGCTGTAAAAAAAAGTAGTAAAGAAAATCACATTATGTATAGAATTAGAGAAATGTATTATAAAATTTTAATGAGTTTATCTGATGTAAAAATATATAAAAATTTTACTGGGTTTGGGCTATATGGACGTCGGGCAATGGATGCTATGAAAAGTATGAAAGATCCATACCCGTTTTGGAGAGGTATTGTTTCGGAGGTGGGCTTTGATGTTGGTATCGTGGAATACGATCAGCCTATTAGATATAGAGGTATCAAAAAAAGTAATTTTTATTCACTATACGATATGGGAATGCTAGGTATTATAAGTAACTCTAAAATTCCACTCAGGATCGCAATTTTTTTGAGTATAATAATTGGATGCTTGAGTTTTTTTGTTGGTATATTTTACTTTATATTGAAAATTATTTTTTGGAATGAAATGAGCATAGGTATTGCGCCATTGATTATTATGTTTTCATTCGTCTCTTCCATTATTCTATTTTTCATCGGTATAATAGGCGAATACATAGGTGCGATCTATACTCAAGTATTAAATCGCCCGTTGGTATTTGAAAAGGAAAGAATCAATTTTGACTGAGGATATTTTTTTAAGCATTGTAGTACCGACTTATAATAGAGCAAAATTCTTAGATAAAAGTCTAAATAGTCTATGCAAAAGCGTGTATAAAAGCGAGCGAAAAGATATTGAAATTTTAATTTTAGATAATGCTTCCAGTGATAAAACTTCGGATATTGCAAAAAAATATATTGATTTCGGACTTGTAAAATATATAAAAAATAGTGAAAATACTGGTCCAGATAATAATTTCAAAAAAGCGATTTCTTTGTCGCGCGGAAAATATATATGGATATTCGGCGATGATGATTTAGTGTTTGATGATACGATTAAATATTTAATGTGGATACTAGATTCTTCTTCGAAATTCGGTATCATTCATTTAAAGGCACAAAATTTCATAGACAAAATTAAGCCGGTAGAATTTAAAGAATTTAGTAATTTTAAAATTTATGATGATGATAAAGCGGAGTTTATAAAAGAAGCCCATACTAATTTAACTTTTATAACTTCTAATATAGTAAATAAAAGTTTATTTGATAGAATCGATTTAGACGTGATAGCAAATAACAATCTCGTGCAGCTTTATTGGAATATCGCCTGTGCGATTTTGTCTGATAAGCAAGTCGTGGTATTTGATAAAATTTATGCAGCAAGGCAGTTTAATAGTGGAAGATATAATTTTTCAGAAGTATTTGGTGCAAATCTAAATGATACCTTAATCACTATTGAAAAGAATTTTAACGTAGATTTCGTGCTTGAAATTTTTAGAAAAAGGCTTTTAATATATTATTATCCCGCCAATATAATTAGGATACGAAACGGCCTTTCTGCGGTTAGGAACGAAAACTGCTTTCGCAATTTATATAAAATTTATAAGAAATTCCCTTCTTTTTGGATATTCACGGTTAGCGCGATGTGGATACCAAAAAAGCTAGGCCTTTTAATAGTTAAATTTATGCAAAAGACGATTTAGGACGGAATTTGCTATCTAAAATTTCATATATGGCGCTAGCGCAGATATTTTTTGCGTTTGTATCCGTAGTATCGATCTTAGTTCTACCGAAGCTTTTATCTTTAGAAGGCTTTGGATACTATCAATTATTTATATTTTTTGCTAATTACGTAGAATTTTTACATTTTGGACTATCTGATGGTATATATCTAAGATACGGCGGTAGGCGATATGAATTTATTTCTAAAAGAACTCTAAAATCTCAAATTTGTACGATGGAGATTTTATATATTCTAGAATGCCTAATTATATTTTTTACGGTTTGTGCGTTTTCGTTCGATAAAAGGTTATTTTTATATATTGCTATTTCGGGTGCTATCACGGTGCCAAGATCATTTCTATATAATCTTTTGCAAAGTGTAAATGAGATAAAAAAGTCAATACTCGTTTTGTTTATAGAAAGAATTTTTGTCTTATCATCCATAGCAGCAGTTTGTTTCGTGGATTTCGATAAAACTAAATTTTTAATATTTTCATTTATTTTTGCCAGATTTATATCGCTTGTTTATATTTGTTTTTTATGTAGGGATCTTTTTAAAGTAAAGATGGTTCCTTTTACAGATAGCTTATTTTATATATATAAAAATATGCGAATAGGTATAAAATTAACAATCTCTGCGCTTTGTAATATATTTTTGATATTTATTGCAAGATCTATGATTGCATGGAAATTTAGCATCGTTTTATTTGGCAAAATTTCACTTATATTGTCGTTACTAAATTTTGCTCTATTTTTTATCAATGCATTCTCGGCGATCTTATTCCCGATATTACGAACTAAAAAAGCTTGCGAACAAAACGAAATTTTTAAAATTTTAGATGATGGACTATCAATCATATTTGTATTTTTATTTCTATTTACATATCCTGTAGAAGTTCTACTGGGCGCTTGGCTACCTAAATATGCGGACGTTTTAAATTATATGCCGATAATTTTTACGATATTGCTATGCGAAGGTAAGACGCTCCTTCTTACTAATTCATATTTTAAGGCATTACGCAAAGAAGGACAAATGCTTCGTATAAATTTAATTTCTTTGATTATATTTTCAGTATTTATTGGATTTATTGTATATTTTTGCAATGATATATTTATAATAATGTTTTGCCTGTTTTTATCTCTTTTTGCCAAATATATCGCATTGAGTTATGGTCTGAAAAAATTTATAAAAAGTATAAATTTTTGCAATATTGCTGTAGAATTTTTTTGTGGTGTTTGCTTTATTGCTATATCTCATATATTGCCCGGCGTCTACGCGTTTTGCTTAATAATAGTAAGTTTTATAGTTTTAATTGTATTAAAAAGGAAAACTTTTATCCAATTGCTTAAATTTATAAAAACGATATAAATCTGAAAATATTGCTATGAGTAATAATTATATCAATTTCGATGTAGTATTTTATATTTTTATAAATTTCGCTAAAATTCAAATTTTTCAAAGAAATTTTATTATATACTTCCCATTCACTTTAAAAAAAGGACGACCATGCCAAAGATGAAAAGCGTGCGCGGTGCCGTCAAGCGTTTTAAAGCGGGCAAAAACAAGATCAAAAGAGGCTCGGCGTTTCGCAGCCACATTTTGACGAAGATGTCTCAAAAACGCAAGAGGAATTTGCGCGAGGCCCAATACGTCGATTCTACGAACGTATCTGCGGTTAAAAAAATGCTTTGCAAATAGTGCGAAGTTAGTTTTTGACGAAAGTCATTCAAACTCCCCTAAATTTATGGATTTTAGGGCAAGATCCCAAAAGGGACGCCGATTAAGAAAGGATTAATATGGCAAGAGTAAAAACGGGCATCGTTAGACGCCGCCGTCACAACAAGGTGCTAAAGCTTGCGCGCGGATTTTATAGCGCAAGGCGCAAACATTTCAGAAAGGCCAAAGAGCAGCTAGAAAGAAGCCTCGTTTACGCCTTCCGTGACAGACGCGCGAAAAAACGCGATTTCCGCAGACTTTGGATAGTGCGCATCAATGCAGCTTGCAGGCTAAACGACATCAGCTATTCTAAATTTATAAACGGACTGAAAAAAGCGGGCATCGAGCTTGATAGAAAAATTTTAGCAAATATGGCTATGAACGATGCCGAAGCTTTCGCAACCGTCGCAAAGAAGGCAAAAGCAGCATTAAAATAAGCTTTAAAATTTGGCCGTCTTAAGGCGGCCAAATTTTTAAATTTCGACAAAGCTTTTAATTTTAAAAGCGCGTCCAAAAATTTGTCGAGATTTAAGAATTTGGGTAATTTTATTTGAGGCGGTGCAGAATGCTAAAGCCTTTGAAAAAAAATCGTATCTCTTGCGCTTGTCGGTGCAGCAGGGTTCGGCTATGCGAGCGAGCAGAATTCCTGGAGCTATGCAAAGGCGCAAAAATCACCCTCCAACAACACTTCCCGTTCCGATGTAATGAGCGCTGCGGATAGCTTGGGCGCGAAATTAAGCAGGCGCGACGCGGCTAGCGATAGCTCCGCGAGCGACGAGTATGAAAACTCATTTCGTATCAAGCTCGAGTACGCAAGGGGCTTTGCCAAAAAGGGCTCATATTCGGGTAGACTTAATAATCAGCGCGTTATGATGCCTGCGTTTCGCTGGACGGGCAATAGCGGCGTAAATGCCGAGTTTTGGAACGGCATTACCAATATAGGCGGTGCGCTGGTTCCTTATGTGGCTTTCGGCTCATACGAAGCGGCGACGCCGGGAGATCAAACCACGCAATATCTGGTCAGAAGAGAAGAAGACGCAGTTCAGATGAAGCGAAATATCGCGGCGGGCATATCAAATTTAGGCTATACCTATACTACAAATTCTACTAGAAATTTAAATTTAGTCTATGCCGATATCGATAATTTCGTAAATTTCTACGGCAGAGAAAATATCGCAGGATACTTCATCGACGAGGTTAATACCGAAAACAATCCCGCAACTATCGCCTATATGGCGAATATCTACAATTATATCAAGACCAAATATCCGGGAATGCTCGTTTTGGCAAACAACGGCTGGGGCGTGCGCGACGCCATAGCCCCTTATGCGGACGTTTGGATGCTGCAAGAGGTGAGCGCGGATGAGTATATAAACCACTACCGCCCTAGAACCTCGGAATTTGAAAAAGACCCCGCAAATTCCTCTAAAATTTTACACGTCATATACAACGCAAGACCCGATCAGTACGATGAGATCATAAGATTATCTCGCGAGCGCAACGCGGCAAATCTATTTATCACCTCCGATACGAATGCCTATCCTAGCGGATACGACGATCTGCCTACCTATTTTGAAGCGCTGATGCTAGCGGTCAATAACTTCACGCCTAAAAACGGCAGCCTGTTTTCGCAGGTCGCAAGAGGCGGCAACCGCATAGGCATCGAGATGCCGCGCTCGAAGGTCGATCTGGATCTTACTAAGTTTGCAAGAAATTCTGCTTATAAAAATTTAACCGACACCGACGGGCAGGAGTTTAACGTAAACGTAAGCGCGATCGGAAACTACGGCGGGGATTACAAAGACCGCTCGGGCGGCGTCAAATACGATTACAAAAGCGACGGAATTTTACTCGGAGCCTCCAAGAGAGTGGATGATCTTACGCTGGGCGTGATCTTTGGGTATCAAAAATCGGACGCTTGGTACGAGGGTAAATTCGACGGTGTCAAAGAAAACATCAAATCCTACGAGTTCGGTCTGGCGGGCAGATACGACTTTAACGAAAACGTGGATCTGGCGGTCAATTTAACCTATTCGACAAACGATCATAAATTTGAAACCAACAACGGATTCGGCGCTATCCACGGCGCGAAATACAAATCGCAAATTTGGGATTTCAGCACGAGAGCAGGATATAAATTTTTATTTGAAAACGGCTATATTAAGCCGTATTTGGGGCTTGGAGCGATTAGGGTGAACGAGGATGCGATCTCTAGGCTTAAATTTAGCTCCGCTTCAAAAACCGCGCCGAACGGCACCGCGGGAATTTACGCGATCAAGGCTTTCGGCGATCTGCAGATATTCGCAAATGCGGAGTACGAGCATCGATTTAGCGGCGATTCGTATCATGCAAGCAGAAAGTATTCGGATAGATACGACGTCGAGGGGCTTGATTATTCTAGCGGCGTATTTAACGGCGCAATCGGACTGAAATATAAGATCCTTCAAAGCGTCGGGCTCAGCGCATCGTACGAGCTAAGCGAGAGCAAAAATAGCCTGGCAAGAGCCGCTTTTGACGTGGAGTTTTGATTTTAATCAGAGTAGTCCAAGATAGGTAGCTTGAAGCACGATTGCAAATTCCTCTTTGCCGCAAAGCGAAAATTTTATGAAATTTGCGGCTAAATTTTACCCGAGCTTTGCTGCGAAATTTTAAAATTTCAACCGTGGATTTTGCTTGCATATTTTCTTGCTTTTAAATTTCATACACTATCGCTTTTATGCTACTTTCAATATAAAGAATAATGCGGATTTTGCAGTAGAATTTTGCACGTGTCTTTTAAAAGTGGTCTGAAATTTTAAAGATCTGTGCCTACTTTAAATTCCGTGATTATTAAATTTTAAAATTCCATATGCAAAGAAATTTTAAAATTTTAAATCTGGTTCGATAAAGAGATTTTGCTAAGCGGCGGGATTATAAAAATTCTAAAGCAATTACTCGTAAAATTTTATAAAATCCGGATTAATTAAAATCGCTAAGGCTAAGACGATGAGGTAGAATTTTGCGGATCGCTCCGCAAAATTTAAAAGAGATTATTTTAGCTTGTCTAGTTCGATGATGTAAGGCACCGAGTTTACCCCCGCACCGAAGTATTTGGCAGCTAGGGCTTTTGCAGCGTTTAGCTCGGCAGCGCTTACGTCTTTGGCACCTGCTTTGTTATCTTCAGCGTAATATTTTTTAAAAACCGCTATCTTTTGCTCGTCAGTTTTAGCATTTTTGATCTCTTTGTAGATGAGCGCGGATTTTGCGTGGCCGTCGTCGCCGTGAACGGAGGTCATGATTATATCGACATTGTTATTTTTTAGCGTATCTTCGATCCTTGCCATCTCTTTGCGGCAGAATGGGCACAAAGCGTCCGTCAGCATCAAAATCGTAGGTTTTTTTGGATCGTTTCCTAGCTTGATGATATTGTCTTTGCTCTCTGCTTTGAAGACCTTACTTAGCTGTCCTGCGATGCGGTCTTGTTTGATCTGCTCCTTATAGACTACGCGTTTTTTAGGATCGATGATATCGGTAAAGATCAGATCGCCTTGAGTGAAGATGATATCCTCTTGCGACATATTGCCTTGAGAGATTTTTAAAACGACCGCCTCAACGCCCTTTGGCTCGCTAAGTGGGATGCGCTCGGCGACCTTTATTTCGATGCCTTGTGGCGCGCCGCCGTAGATGGATAGAATTTCGCTGTCGCTTAAAGCCGCGTTTAGGCTCGCTGCGAGCGCAACTGAAGTTAAAATAGCTTTTTTCATTTTTTTCCTTTGCAAAAAATTCCGCGCATTGTAGTGCAAAATTTTAAATTTTTACTTTTTCAAATAGCGTTTATTGTCGATCGTCACGATATTTCCCATCTTATCGAGGTATTCGAGGTAGCAGATGACGAATTTTCTGCTAAGTCCCAGCTCCTCTTTAGCGTTCGTGACGTTTACGAAGCCCTCTTTTTCGATGATTGCGTAAAGGCGCTTGATCGCCAGGGATAAATTTTCGGCCTCGACGAAGAGATTGTGCGCGAGACGGACGACCTTTTTGGCGTAGGTTAGCTTTTTCAGCGCGTCATCGCCGCTTTCGCGGTCGATCTCTAGCTCGTCATAGACGTTATACGGCGCAAGCGGCGCGATGCCGCCCTTTTTGATGAGATCAAAAATTTTACTCTCCAGACTCTGTTTGAGCGCGTCAAAATCTACTCCCGATTTTACGTAAACTCCGCCCTTTTTTGAGACGATGTTGCCCCGCTCAAGCTCGCTAAGCGCACGCGCAGCAAGATCTTCGCTGGCCCACGAGAGCTTTAGAGCGATCGAGGCGGGCGAAAAGATCGCGTAGTCGTTTTTGGAGACGATAAATTTTATGAGGCTTTTTACGTCCTCGATCGCGCTTAGATCGTAAACGCATAAATTTGCTTCGTCAAAATACGTCCCTTCTATGCCGCGCGCGATCTTTACCGCTTCGTCGTACTCCATTCCGAAGCGCTGATACGCAGAAAATAGCCCGAATCCATGCTTGTGAAAGAGGCTTAAAATTTTAAACGCTTCGGTGAAATTTCGCTTCAAAAGCGCGGTTAGAAGCACGGCTTTGCTCTGCTTTTTTAGCGGCTCGACCACGGCGTTTAGCACGCGCCCGCCGCCGATTACTCGCGAGTTTGCCAGGCAGACGAAGGGCTCTCCGAATTTCAAAAACATCGTTTTATCAAATTTAAAGCTTACGAGCTTCTCGCTGCTTGGAAGTTCCTTTAAAATGAGCGCTTTTGCTGCGCTTTGCTTGCTTCCGACGCAAAACAGCACGTCTTGATTATGCGAAATTTCGCCGCTAAAGGTGCAGTCCGCTTCATTAAAGCCGCGGAAAAAACCTTTTTTGCTTAGGATCTGCCCCTTTTGCAGCTCGCTCGTTTTGGCGTCAAGGCTCAGCGCGACGCGGTTTGGAGCCTGCGCTAGCGGCGTGTCCTCGTCGTGGATCTGCACGCTTTTGACGTTAAAAATTTTACCCAGATCGCAGTTGTAAAGCTTTTCGCCCTTTGAAATCGCGCCGTTAATGAGGCTACCCGTTACGATGGTGCCGAGCCCCTTGAGCGAAAAGACGCGGTCGATGTAGTAGTGCACCACGCCGCCTCCTTGGCGCTGCGCGGGCTTGATATTGAAGAGATAATTTTTCAGCTCGGCGATGCTCGCGGGGTCTTTTATGCTGATAAAAAAGGTGTTTAAAATTTGCAAATCTTTAAATTTGCAGATATATTCCCTGCACTGTGCTGCGACCTCCGCCCTGCGTGCGTCGTCGGCTAGATCGCACTTGCTGATACACAAGATCACGCTTTTTACCCCAAGCAGCGATAAAATTTGAATATGCTCTTTGCTTTGCGGCATCAGCCCGTCGTCCGCGGCGACTACTAGCATCGCAGCGTCGAAGGCATACGCGCCGCTAATCATCGTTTTTACTAGATTTTCGTGTCCCGGCACGTCGATGAATGCGACGTTGGTGCTCCCGGAGCGCAGATGCGAAAAGCTAAGATCGATCGTGATGCCGCGCTGCTTTTCGCTCGGCATCCTATCGCCCTCAAAGCCGTTTAGCGCCTTGATTAACGCAGTCTTTCCGTGATCGATGTGGCCTGCGGTGCCGATGATTACGCTATTCATAAATTTCTCCGATCTTTTTTATTAAATCTTGCAAGTCGCTTTTTAAAATCGATCTGAAATCGAGCAAAAATTTATCATCCTCGATCCGCCCGATTATGCCCGCAGCGCGAAATTTTGCCTGCGTGCTCTGCGGCTCTGTGCCGTCAAGTATCGCAAGCGCGACGCTAGGGTAGGAGGCGCCGGGCATCGTGCCGCCGCCTACGAAGGTGGTAGTAGGCACGATCTGCGATTTTACGCCGATACGCGATTGCACTAGCTCCGCTCGCTCACGCAGCTCGTCCAGGCTCAGATGGATCTGATCTATCGTCGTGATGAGGTGAA
>NZ_CALIBB010000185.1 GCF_938045595.1 uncultured Campylobacter sp. | reverse complement strand
AAATGAGCTCATACTCAAATGCGAAAAAGCGCACCTCGCGCCCGATCTGCTCGCGTTGTTTTCCAAAAGCGGCTTTAGCGGCGAGCTAGCAAGCCTAAAAAGCGATAAAATTTTACTCTTCTCACTCGAGGATTTTAAAATTTTACTTTGAACTGCGCGCCAAAAAAGCCTAGAATATGGCGCGAGCGAGCGGTACCGTGCGCGTACGGTATGCCGCAAGAAATAAGTGGGGTGCTACCTACGGATACGCTATCTACGGGCGGCACAGGCAGAGCATTGGTAAGCGCAAGGCATGGCAGACGCGCTATCGATAGGCGGTATGAAGGTGTGTTGAGCGGACGGCAGCGCTGTGGATAGGCAGACAGCGCGCTATCAGGGGCACACTATGACAGCAAATTTTAAACACAATCTGCAAGCAGAAAATCCGCCAATCACCAAATGCGAGTTTTTAAAATTCTATCACTAAATTTTAGCATAGGTTTAGACGGCTACGTCGCCCACGCACAAATCAGCCACTTGCGAATTTCCCGCGACTATTGATAAGCAAACACTCGCTATATGTAAGCAAACTCGCGCTGCTCATATACAAACCTCGCGCCCTAAATTCCTCAAATTTAGATTATTTTTTCGCCTTGATTACGTATGGGACTGATTTGATCACGCCTTTAGAAAACAGCGTCTTGGTGTCCGCATATACGGCGTCAAGCTCGGCTTTTGAGACGTCCGCATCGCTTACCTGCACGTCCTTGTCGTAGTATTTCTCGATCACGTCGATCGCGCCCTTTTGATCGCTCGGAGAGAGGGCCTTCAGCCGCTTTAAAACCAGCGCCGATTTGATAAACGCGCTCTTGCCGTGCACCGGCGCAAAGATCAATTTTACGTTGCTGTTGCGAAGATGCTTTGTGATCCTCTTCATCTCCTCGGCGCAATACGGACACTCCGGATCGCCCACGATGTAGGTCACGTAGGGATTATTTTTATCAAACGACTCGATATAAGCAAATCTCGCCGGATTTATGCTCTTTAGTAGCTCAAGTGCGGCGGCATCCCTGGCGTCCTTTAAAATTTGAGTTCTCATCTTAAACAGCGCCGCGTCCGCCGCGTCCGCAAGCTTAGGCTCCTCAGTCACTGCCACTAGGCTTTTGGCGTCGTCGCTAGCTAAAAACGCCTCTTTTTTCTCGCCCGAGCGGACGATCAGCAAATTTAGCCCGTTTAGCGAGTTTAGCTTGTCGATCGAGATGAGCTGAGCGTTTTTATCATTTAGACTTTGCTTTAGGTTTTTTACGAATTCCGCTTCGTTCGCATTCGCACCGAGCACAAAAGCCGCACACGCAGCCAAAACGTAGATGAGTTTTTTCATAGCTTCCCTCCCCTTAAAATTTCGCCAATTATATCAATTTAAAATAAAATTTGTTATAATCGCGCCCTATCAATTTAAGGAGAAATTTATGGCTTATTCAATGGGTGATTTAAAAAAGGGTTTGAAGATCGAAATCGACGGCATTCCGTATAAAATCGTAGAGTATCAGCACGTAAAACCGGGTAAGGGAGCGGCGTTCGTGCGCGCTAAGATCAAATCCTTCATCGACGGCAAGGTGCTTGAAAAGACCTTCCACGCCGGCGATAAATGCGAAGCGCCGAATCTTGAGGAAAAAGAGATGCAGTATCTCTACGACGACGGCGAGGCGTGTCAGTTTATGGATACCGATAGCTACGAACAGATCGCGATCAGCGATGAGGATGTGGGCGAAGCGAAA
>NZ_CALIBB010000184.1 GCF_938045595.1 uncultured Campylobacter sp. | reverse complement strand
TCCTAGACGAGACGGGCTAAATATCGTCCCGTTCATCGACATTATGCTGGTGCTGCTAGCGATCGTGCTTAGTGTCTCGACTTTCATTGCGCAGGGCTATATCAAGGTCGATCTGCCATCATCTAAAAGCTCACAAGTCCCGCAAGAAAATAGAAAAATCACCGTTAAAGTAGATAGCCAGTCTAAAATTTACGTAGATGATGTTGCGGTAAGCGAGAGTGAGCTAGCGGATAAAATTTCGGCACTAGATAAAGATGATTTAGTTGTACTCGAAAACGATAAAGATTCGAAATTTTCATCCTTTATTTCGATCATGGATATCCTAAAAAAGGCTGACCATGATAAATTTGCGATTGTTACTAAAAAAGAATGATGAAAAAAAATAGCTTAATAGGTTTTATTTGCTCACTCTTATTTCACAGCTTATTGATTGCAGGCATCGCAGCTATTATCTCATCGCATCCGCAAGCTCCAAAACCGCCCGAAATGATCGCTTTTTCGATAGAGAATTTAGTCGATAGCGATAAACAGGGCGATATTTCGGATGAGCCCAATATCCCGCCTCTTTCCGATCAGTCCGAACCAGATCCTGAGCCCGAGCCCACTCCGCCGGAGCCTGAACCCGAACCAAGCCCTACTGAACCTACTCCACCGGAGCCCATAGTAGAGCCGGAGCCCGTTCCTCCTGAGCCTGAGCCGATTCCGGAGCCGGAACCTATTTCAGAACCAGTAGTTGAAAAGCCAAAACCTAAGCCCAAGCCGGTCGAAAAGCCAAAACCTAAGCCTTTAAAGGAGCGCAAGCTGCAAAGTAACGACAGGAATTTAACCGCAAAATTTGACGCCAGCAAGCCTATCTCTGCAGGCGGAGGCACAAACGGTGGATCTAGCAAGGCAACTAGCGGCAGCGACGATATCACTCAGCATGGCAATCCAAGCAACGATGAAACATGCAAGAAAGTATATGCGATCGTTTCTCGCTACGCTAAAGCGCACTATCCTAAAAATGCCCGCAGGATGAATAAAACGGGCGTCGTCGGTATCAGCTTCGTTCTTAAACCTAACGGTGAGGTCTCGGGACTGCGGATCACACGCCCTTCCGGAGTGGATTCACTAGACGAAGGTGCGCTAAATGCGGTCGAGCGCACCAAGGATAGCTTCCCTAAATCCGATAAGGGTTGTAATTTCGATACCTCGATCAGATATAATTTAGTAAATTAGCTAGTTTAGCTAGCGGCTTCACTCACTATGTTGCGGCTTGCAAGGTCGCTTTGTTTACGCGATTTTGCAGCCGCAAGTTGCGTGCTTATTTGTGTGTCGCCGTCACGTATGCGTGAGTTTTACGCGCCTCTTGCTAGTGGTACAAAATTCTACGTTTATTTAATCTTTACTTGCCTTGATTTTCGCACTTGATTGCCGTAGCAAGAATAGAATTTCGCGTAGTAACGGGATCTGAAGCCAAACTTACAAAATTGAAATTTTCAGTCGTCGGACGAGATTTCGCATAGCAATGAAATCTGATGCCGCAGATTTCAAAGCGTTTGAAATTTAATCTCATCGTTTTGAAATGCCGTATACGAGGGAATTTCAATATAAATTTGGCTGCAGGGAATTTTATGCGGCGACGAGCTTTGGCGTCTAAATTTCGTCCTAGCAAACTCACCGCTCATTGTAACTTCATTTTGTTGCCAGTGGATTTTGAGCTCGAAGTATTTTGAAAGCGAAATTTTGCTACTGAAGATTTGTCACCTTAAAATTTGATGCGACTGAGCCTAATTTTAAGATTTATTTTTTCGCATCACTTCATTTTTATTGGCTTGCAAAAATAGGTTAAGCTTGAGATTTTATTGTGAAATTATGCCTCGTAAAATTTCAACTCATAGATTCCGCGTTGTGCGCCTCGCAAGCTTTTTTATAAATTTTAAAATTTAGTCTTAGTCCTCGTAAAATTCCACTGATTTTAATGGAATTTTTACTATAATTTCGTATGAAATTTAAAAGATTAAAGGAAATTTATGATAGACGTTTACGACTTGGCGG
>NZ_CALIBB010000183.1 GCF_938045595.1 uncultured Campylobacter sp. | reverse complement strand
GGTGGGGTTTGGGGCGGGAAGGGGAGCGACCTCGCAATTCAAGCCCCCTTCCCGCCCCAAGATTACGATATCACGAACAAAAATTTAAATGGAATTTTACAAATAAACGCCGCTGCAACCCGAATTCCAAAGGCGAAATTCTAGAATTTTAAATTTATATCACGAATTTTACGAGTCTTAAATTTAAAAGCAAAGCTCTAAATTTTAACGTCCATATCCACGGGCTCGATCTGCAGCCCGCGCAGATCCGCGAGATGCCGCACCGCGGCGTCCGTCTCGGCGTTTTTGGGAAGGACGATATGAAAACCGCGATCAAACGCCAAGAAAAAATTCTCCCCGCCCGCAGCGATTCGATTTAGCGAGCGCGCGGCAAATTTCTCGCTTGCGCGCGGCTCGCCCTTTGAAAATGAAATTTCATCCTCGTCCGCGATAAATTCCATCTCTATTTTTGAGTCTTGCGCGAGCTTAGCAGCATCCAGATGCTTTCTTAGCATGCGGCGGTAAAATTTCGGATAAAAAATAAGCCACGCCGCACCCAAAACAACCGACGCCACGCTCGCAATCGGCGCCGTTTTTAAAAGCCCGTCGATGATGATGCCCATGAGCAAAAACTCAAACGGTATGGCGTAGGTGCTGACTAGGCGCTGCTTGCGCGCCTTTTTGCTGTAAAGCAGCATAAATTTATTGAGATTATCGACGTCGCGATTGGTGATACGTACTTTCATATTTTTCCTTTAATTTTTGCGTAATTGTAGCGAAGCCGCCTTAAATTTGCGTCCGTTAACTTCCGTGAGATAAAATCCCGTTTTTAAAGGAGATAGCTTGAAATCTTTATTAAAAATCAACGGATTTTTGCCGTTTTTGGCGATTATGTTTATCAACGCAAGCGTCGATCTGGGCCATAAGATCACGATCCAAAACGTCCTTGTCAAAAGCGCCGATTCGGGCGCTCTCATCGCCCTTACCTCGCTTGTAAATTTGCTAATTTTGCTGCCTTACGTATTTCTTTTTAGCGCCAGCGGTTATCTCAACGACAAATTCTCGCGCACCCGCATTACGCGGATCTGCGCGAAACTCGGCGTCGCGCTTACCGCGCTCATTACGCTAGGTTATGCGTGCGGGTGGTTTTATTTCGCGTTTTTTATGACGATCCTGCTTGCGGCGCAAAGCGCGATCTACTCACCCGCCAAATACGGCCTGATAAAAAAGATCGTCGGCGCGAAAAATTTAGGCGCGGCAAACGGCCTCGTGCAGGCTCTTACGATCATCGCGATTCTGCTTTCATCGCTTGTTTTTTCGGTGATTTTCGAGCTGTTTGCAGCCCGCAGCAGCGACGCGGGCGAGCTGATGAGCTCGGTTTGGTTCATCGGCGTGCTTTTGGTCGCGGGCTCCGCGCTTGAAACATACTACTCGTATAAAATTCCATTCTTCGACGCCGCGCAGCCGCAGGCGGAATTTGACACGAAAGAATATCTACGCCTGCACTACTTGAAGCAAAATTTAAAATTTGTAATCAAAGACAAAAACATCCTGCTCTGCACGCTGGGACTTGCGATGTTTTGGGCGGTCTCGCAGCTCGTGATCGCGACCTTCCCGGCTCACTACAAGAGCCTTAGCGGCAGCGACAACGTAATGGTGATCCAGGTGATCTTAGCTCTTAGTGCGATCGGAATCGCGTTAGGCTCGATCTTTGCGGGCAGCTACTGCAAAAAGCATATCGAGCTCGGTATCGTGCCGTTCGGCGCATTTGGTCTTGCGCTCGCGCTAATGGTGCTAGCCAACGCGCACTCGGTATTTTGGCTCGGCACGGCGTCGTTTTTCTTCGGATTTAGCGGCGGAATTTTCATCGTGCCGCTCAACGCCGTCATTCAGTTTTTCACCGCCGATGAGCGCATGGGACGGGTGCTCGCGGGCTCAAATTTTATCCAAAATATCTTTATGGTGCTGTTTTTGCTCATCGCCATCATCTTGGTGCATTTTGCGGTCGCCAGCGGCGAAATTTTCGTTATGGCTGCTCTTTGCGTGCTCATATGCGGGATCTTCGGCGCGAAATATCTACCGCAGCTTTTCGTTAGAATTTTACTCATTCCGTTTATGAAATTTGGCTACCAAGTCCACGTAGACGGTATCGAAAACATCCCGCAAAAAGGCGGCGTGCTACTTTTAGGCAACCATATCAGCTGGATCGATTGGGCGGTGGTGCAGCTTGCCTGCCCGCGCGGCGTGCGCTTCGTGATGCATCGCAGCTACTACGATCTGTGGTATTTGAAGTGGTTTTTTAAAATTTTCCGCGTCATTCCGATCGGAGCGGGCGTGAGCAAAAGCGCGATCGAAAGCATCCGCGAGGCGCTAAATGCTGGTGAAGTAGTGGGGCTCTTCCCCGAAGGACACATCAGCTACAACGGCCGCATAGACGAGTTTCAAGGCGGGTTTGAGTTAGCCGCGCACGATACGAACTCCGTAATCGTGCCTTTTTATATCAGAGGGCTTTGGGGATCGACGTTTTCGCGCGCCAGTGAGCATTATAAAAGAACGATCTCGCAAAGCGGCAAAAACGCACTTCGCGTAAGCTTTGGCGCGCCGATTGGGGCAAATTCCAAGGCGCACGAGGTAAAGCGCGCAGTAACGGAGCTATCGTTTTTCAGCTGGGGCAAATATCTCGCAAGCCTAAAGCCGCTTGCCTACAACTGGCTAAATCAAGCCAAAAGATCGCCTTTTAAGCGCGTAGCGGTCGATAGCACGGGAGTGAGCTTCACAAATTTAGCGATGATGAGCGCCGTTTTGATACTTCGCAAAAGGCTAAAGAGTCGCATAAGCAGCGAGGAAAACGTCGGTATCATTTTGCCTAGCTCGGTCATCGCAAGCGCCGTAAATTTAACGCTTTTTGCGATGGGCAAAACGAGCGTAAATTTAAACTACACGCTAAGCGAAGAGAACTTAATCTACTGCGCGGATAAAGCAAATATCCGCACGATCATCAGCTCGCGCAAATTCGTAGAAAAGCTCAAATCAAAGGGCTTTGAGCTGGAGGGTTCGATCGGCGATCGGCTTGTATATCTTGAAGATATAAGCGCGGACACCTCTAAAAACGAGCGCATAGCCTGCGCGCTAAAATCGCTGCTGATGCCTAAAATTTTATTTCGCGCGCTGTATTTTAAGCCGCATGCGATAGAGGACGTAGCGACCATTTTATTTAGCAGCGGCAGCGAGGGAAAGCCCAAAGGCGTGGTTTTGACGCACAAAAACATAATGGCGAACGTCAAGCAGATCTCCGAGCTCATAAACGCCACCGAGCACGACGCGATTTTAGCGTCGCTGCCGATCTTTC
>NZ_CALIBB010000182.1 GCF_938045595.1 uncultured Campylobacter sp. | reverse complement strand
TCGGCGTGCTCATCACCGATCACAATGTCCGCGAAACGCTTGCGATCTGCGACCGTGCCTACGTCATCAAAGACGGCGAGCTTTTCGCAGGCGGTACCGCAAAAGAGATAGCCAGCGATCCGAATGTCCGTAAATTCTACCTCGGCGAAGATTTTAGCATTTAGCCGCGCAGGGTTGTTTTAACTCCTCGGGCTTCCGCTTCGGCGCGCGCGGTTAAATTCTATAATTTAAGTTTTGCGATTTAAATTTCAAGTGTACGGCTGCGATTAGTCGTACGCGCGACACTTGATTTAAAATTTTGCATATTAAAATTTAAAGCCACTGCCACGTCCGTACGATAGAACGATTTGATTTTGTGCTTTAAATTTTGCTATCTTGCAATCTCTTTGCTATATTTTTTAGAAATTTGCGGCCTTAAATTTAACTCGCCGCAAAGAGTGAAATTTTATCGATATCTATAAATTTAAAATTTCTCGCGCCTTTTGTTTGCAGGCCTCAAATTTTTGCTCAAACTCCGCGCGTCTTTGCAGCTCGTTTTTCGCCCCTATTTTGGTGTATCCCGAGCCTCGCCCCAGAAAATATACATAGCTCGTATTCTAAAATTTCGTTATAAACGGCATTTTGTCATTATTAAATTTACAAATTTTGCCGCCGTCTGATCGGACGGGCGAAATTCCGCGTCTAAATTCCAAGCTCGGCTCTTACGAGCGCTTCATTTTGTGGCGTCAAAAAGCCCGCGATATCCTGCCACATGGAGTGAAAGCCGTATCCGCCGTCTATCATCTCGCTGCGCGCGGCGTCCAGGCTCCAGCCCTGATAGATCACGCGGTACATCGCCACCACAAGCCCCGTGCGATCGGCTCCGTGATAGCAGCGCACGAGCACGGCGCCCTCCTTTTGGCGCTCGCGAATGGTGCGCAAGACGTCCGCTATCTGCGCGGGCTTTATCTCCCAGCTTTGAAGCGGCTTGTTTGCAAGCCAAAATTGATCTCCGAACGCCCTTCTGTCGCCGCCTTTGCTAAAATGGCGCAGATTTACGATGCTTTTGATACCCAGCTCGTGCAGTTTCGCGGCGTCGCTCCCGTCAAGCTGAGCGCTGCGAAATAGCCGCTCGTCCACGCGGTAGAAATTTTTCGCTTCGTCGATGAGGGTTACTTTTTGTGATGAGTTTGGGGTTGTGCCGTGCGCTACGGTATCTGTGTTCTTAAATCGCGCGTCTTTAAATTTAGCGTCTTTTACGTCCGCGAGATTTAGCTCCGCGCCGCTCGTTTTTCTAAAATTTATGGAATTTGCTTCTGTCGTAAGCTCTGCATTTACGCCGGTCGCAAAGAAAAACGCGGCTGCTAGCGCAAGGGTTTTAAATTTCAAATTTCATCCTTTAAATTTGGCTAAATTTATGATTTTTGTAAAATTTGATGTTCGGCGGTCAAAATGCAAAATGACAAGCGCGCCTAAATTTAACGTAAAATTTGAGCGTCAAGGCCGCCAAAATCGCCATTAAATTTTGCCGCGAGCCTGCAAAGCGCGCCGCAAAAATCAAAATTTCGTTTCAAATTTCCCCGTTCCCGCCCTCGGTATCGCTAGATCAGTACGCGGTAGTTACATTGCGTAGTTACATTGCCCCTGTAAATTTACTGAAAATAAATCGTAAAAGGGGTGCGCCCGTTTCCGCGAGCGCTGCCATAAACCTGCTTCGCAGGTGAGTTTCGTACTCGCCTCTTGCGATACTTACCCGAAATTTTATTTTTCGCGAAATTCTTTCAAATTTCGCCGCTAAATTTGACGCTTTAGTCGATCAGATCGGTCTGCCAGTTCGCGCCTTGCAGCGTCGTATCGAGCTGTCTGATCTGCTTAGCCAGCTCGTCCACCTGCTTTTGCAGCGCCGCGACGTCGACCGTGCTTAAAATTTTAATCTCGCTGCGCGAATATGCATCGATCTTTTGCGCGGCGACTTGTGCGAATGCACGCAGCGCACCCGCTTTTAACGTGAGTATGTCGCGCTTGGCGATTAGCTCGGTTAGGCTCTTGCCGTCCGCTTTTGCGGTGCAGTTGGTTAAATTTATCCGAACTATCAGGCGCTCAAGCTCGCCCGTAAGCGCATCCAGCTCGGCTAGCAGCACCTTTGGCTCTTCGCTAGGCTTTTCTCCCTCTTGCACCTTTGCGTTATCCGCGAGCCTTGATTTTAGCTGCTCGATGCGTTTTTGTATGTCGGCGCGCAGTATCAGTGCCTCGGCTAGTTTCATTTTCGTCCTTTAAATTTTATCTTTCACCGCCAAGCTGCCTATCCTGGCCGTAGTGCGGCGAATACGGGCCGTAGAGCAAACATTTGTTGCAGTTTTGGCCCAGTAGTATCGCATCTGCGCTCGCAGAGAGCTTGTATCCCGCATCGGTGATCGTATCACTAACCTGCTTAATAACCGCGGAGATCAGCATACCCACGAGATTGTTACCGCCTCCGCCCGAGTCGTCGCTGACCTGCGCCGAGCCCTCCCAGAGCGTCGCGCCGCTTCGCAAATCCACAAGTTTGGCATTGACCGCCACTACGTTCGTGCTTTTGATAAGCATATACGAAGTGCCGTATTTGACGACGTTCAGATACAGCACGGCGTCCGCACCGAAAATCTGCCTTAGCTTGTGCGCGGAGACGTTTTGGATGTCGCTAGCCTCATAAATTCCGTTATTTTTAAAGGTCTCATGCACGAGCGCGGGCGAAAATACATAATACCCCGCTTCGCTTAGCGGATAGATCGCGTTGGCAAGCACGGCAGAGCCTGCGTCCACTTCGGTAGTTTCGTTGCTCGGCATCAGCACCAAAATCGATCTCGGCTTAGCCTGCTGAAGCGCCGAGTAGTCATAAATTTCAGGCTCGCTTAGAGCGCACGCATTAAAAAACAGCGCCACGAATACGCTAAAAATCGCTATTTGAGCTTTATTTTTCATTTTTTAGCCTTTTTATTCGTTTTGCCGCCCTGCTTTGCGGCAGCTTTGCCTTGCTTTGCAGAGGCCGCTTTGGCGGCTTCGCGTCCGCTTGATCCTTGGGCTTTATCGGCGCCGGGCTTGGCCGCAGCCTCAGCTTTTTTAAGCGCGGCGGGATTTGTAACGAAGGTCAAAAACGGCTTTGATTCAGGGAAGGCCTGAGCTTCTTTTTCAAAGTTTTCCCTCGCCCTCGCGCCGTTACCCGCGCTTAGATACAAAAGCCCCAGATGCGAATAAAGCCCCGGCGGGACTTTGAGTCCCTTTTCGTATGCTTTTTGGATAGATTTTTCAAGCGCTTCGATCTGCTCGCCTACGTCGCCTTCCTGCTTTAGATACTGATAGGTCGAGTCCGTGTAGCTGCCGTCCCAGTAATAAATTTGATTCCGCGTCCCGCCGCCGCAGCCGCAAAAGATCACGGCCGCAGCAGCAAGAGCAAGAGCGCTGCTCGCTTTCAAATTTAATCCTTATCTCACTTTAAACGCGCCGTTTTCAAGGCCGTTTACGAGATTATTGACCGCTTCGATGATCGCTAGGCTTAGCACCTTGCCGTTTAGCGTCGAATCATAGCCCGCAGTGCCGCCGAAACCTAGCACTTCGCGATTAGATAGCTCATACTCGCCCGCGCCCTGAGTCGAAAAGACCACCTCGGACGTTCTAACATCAACGATGTTTAAATTTACTTTAGAATACGCGGTTTGAGTCTTTCCCTTGCCTAAAATTCCAAACAGCTGATGATCTCCGGTCGTCTTGCGGCCAAACTCAGTCACGTCGCCGGTGATAACGTATCTGGCGCCCTTTAAGTTTTGTGCGCTTTTGGAGATTGCGCTTTCCTCTTTGATGGCGCGCATATTCGTGCGATCAAGCACCGAGAAGCGTCCTGTTTGCTGTAAGCTTGAGATTAAAATCGTCTGCGCTTGGTTGCCCAGTCTATCCTCGCCGTCGGAGAACACGCCGTTGTTGTAAGAGGACTGGTTGTTAAAGCGTCCTACCGACACGGCGATTCGCTCGCCCGAGTAGTTGGTGTTTAAGGTCGCTACCGTAGGGGTTTGCACTACGCGAGAGCTCTCTTTCGCGCATCCGCTAAATAGCGCCAGCACCGAAGCTGCAATAACGGCAGCCGATATGGTTTTTTTGAAATTCATTCTTTACTCCTTGAAAAAATTTACGTATAATATCTCATTGTTTCTTAAAATTTTATGTATAAATTTAAGCGCATAAATTTATCAAAACGGGAGCGATGATGCTTAATATTTTACTAGTCGAAGACGACGAGGCTTTGAGCTCGGCGATAAGGGAAAAGCTGCTTGACGAGGGTTTTAGCGTGAGCTGCGCCTTCGATGGCAAGCAGGCGGCAGAGGCGCTGGATGAGGCGCACTTCGATCTGATCATCTCGGACGTGATGATGCCTAAGATGGACGGCTTTGAGCTTAGCAGATACGTTAGGCGCGACGGCAAGAGCCAGCCGATACTGATTATAACGGCAAAAAGCGAGATCGAGGATATGCAGACGGGCTTTAAAAGCGGCGCGGACGATTATATGAGCAAGCCGATAAATTTAAAAGAGCTCGTGCTGCGCGTGCATGCGCTGCTAAGGCGCGCAAAGATCGCGAACGAAAAGCGGCTTCTCATCGGCGGAAGCGAGCTTGACTACGATACGCTTAGCGTCCGCACCGAGGGCGAGCGGATAAGCCTGGCGCCGAAGGAATTTCGTCTTTTGTTTTTGCTGCTAAGCTACGCGGGCAGAATTTTTACGAGGTTTGAGATAATGAGCGAAATTTGGGGCTACGAAACGGACAGCGACGAGCGCGTCGTCGATACGCACATCAAAAAGCTGCGGGCGAAATTTGAAAACTCCAAAGATTTTGAGATAATCACCGTGCGCGGACTCGGTTACAAAGCCGTAAAAAAGGAGCGAGCGTGAAAAAATACCTCATCAGCCTTAAAAGCTTCATCGCGTTTTACTCTTCGCTCGCATTCGGCGTGATAAATTTCATCGTCTGCTTTGCAGTCTGCATGCTTTTTTACATAGGCATCGGCGGCAAGATCGGCGGGTTTTGGGACGGAGTGGCGCTGTGCGCGATCATCTGCTTAATCACGATGGCACTAAATTTTACCCTGCTTTACTTCGGACTTAAAATTTTATTCCGCCCGATCAAGCGGCTACTAGGCGCGATTACCGCGATCGCAAACGGCGATTTTGAGGCGCGCGCCGAGCGCAAGATACATAGGCGCCGCACTGATTACCTCTATATGCACGAGCTCGACGAGCTTGTGGTAAATGTCAATAAAATGGCGCAGAAGCTGCAAAAGCACGAGCAGCTGCAAAAGGAGTTCGTCTCAAACGTCTCGCACGAGATGAAAACGCCGATCTCCTCGATCGCCGCGTTAAGCGAGATGATAGAGGGCGGCGTGAGCGAGGAGCGCGCCGTGCGATACGCAGCCTACATCGGCGCGGAAGCAAACCGCTTAAGCAAGCTCTGCACCGATATGTTAAAGCTAACGAGGCTTGATAGCGGCGCGGCGGTGCGCCTAGATGAGACGGTACGTATCGACGAGCAGCTTAGGCAATGCATCATATCGCTGAGCCAAAGCTACGAAGGGCACGAGTTTGAGCTAGATTTATCACCGCTTAGCGTGCGATCAAACGCGGGACTGCTAAATCAAATTTGGCGAAATTTGATCGAAAACGCGCTTAAGTACTCGCGCCAGGGCGGTAAAATTTTCATCCGTTGCCGCGCTTACGATGGCTTTGCGCAGGTGAGCATCAAAGACGAAGGCATCGGCATCGCGCGCGAGAAACTGGATAAAATTTTTGACCGATTTTATCAGTGCGAGGAATCGCACAAAGAGCTCGGCAGCGGGCTTGGGCTTAGCATCGTACGCACGGCGACAGGTCTTTTAGGCGGGCAGATCGAATACGAAAGCGAACCCGGCGTCGGAACCGAGGCGCGCGTTAAAATTCCGCTTTAAATTTCAGATCAAGACGGCGCGGATGAGCTGCGTCTTGCAATTCATAGCTCGCCGTAAAATTTTGCCCCACAGGCGCAAGTCGCGCCGATGCAAGCTTTGACGGCGCAATCCTGGCCGATGCAATCTTTGATGATGCAATCTTTGATGATGCAAGCTTTGATGATGCAAGCTTTGGCGACGTAAAAAAGCGCGGGCGTGTCGCGCGCCGCATTCACATAAAATTCTGCTTTAAATTTTATATCGATTTGCCGCGGACGCCTCGCGCGCCGCGATGAGGTCGGTATTTTGCTTTAAATTTAGCGCGCGCTGCGACTTTGCCGCCCTTTACGACTTTGCCGCGCATTACGGCGGGCGGCAGGCTCGCTTAAATTTGCCGCGCCTTAACGCAGGTAGCTGAATTTTGCCTGAAATCTGCCGCCGCTCGCACTTTACGACAGGCGGTAAAAATTTCGCCGTA
>NZ_CALIBB010000181.1 GCF_938045595.1 uncultured Campylobacter sp. | reverse complement strand
TTACCTTTGGCAAGAGCGGCCCTTTTAAGCGCCTCTTGATTTGCGCGCTCGACCTCGTATTTAGTGCGCTCAGCCTCCTGTTTGGCGATCTGCACGCGCTCGATCTGCTCTTTTACCTTCGCCGGTAAAATAATCTCGCGAAGCTGCACGGCTAGTAGATCCACTGGCGAATTAGGCAGCGATTCGATATTTTTGCGGATACCGTCGTCGATTGCTTTAGCGATCTTGTCGCGTTTGGTAGGTAGCTCTTCGGCGGCATAGTTGCCGATGACGCTACGCACGACGTCCTTTACGCGCGGATCGATGATCTTATCCTCCCATAAAAAGCCCCACTCGGCGATCGTGTTGGGCGCCGTGGCTTCATTGAGCCTGTATTGCACGGTGATGTCGATGCTGACGGGTAAATTTCGCGAGTCTAGCACCGAGAGCGAGTTTTTGCTGATGATACCGCCCGCGGTACCGCTTTTAGTGGCGATACCTGCGCTCATATCTTCGCTGCTGGTGTAGTTTATGATACGCGTGCGAGTATCTACGACGAATACGTCCTGTATGAACGGCACGAAAAAGTGAAGTCCCGCGCCAAGAGGCGTCGGATCGTATTTGCCTAAATTTGACTTGATCCCCACTTCGCCCGATTGGATCGTGACGAAGGGCTTTGCAATCACGAGCAGCGCGATTAGCGCGATTATCGCGTAAAGCACGCCGCTAAACTTGCCCATTCCTCCAAAATTAGGAATTTTAAAATTTAAATTCCCGCCTTTTTTGTCGCTATTTTTCTTATTAAAATAATCATTCAAATCCGCAGGCATGCGTGTCCTTATTTAACGTAAGTGAGCCAGTGCTCAAATTTTGGGTCTTTGCCCGTGACGACGGCGAAATACGCCTTTTGCAAGCGGCTCGTGATCTCGCCCATCTCGCCCTTGCCGATGATCCTACCGTCAATGTTGCTAATCGGCGTGACCTCCGCGGCGGTACCGGTAAAAAACGCCTCATCTGCGGCATAGAGCTGATCGCGAGCGATGCGCTCTCTGCGGACTTCGTAGCCCAGGCTACGCGCGATTTCTATGACTGAATTTTGAGTGATGCTCTCTAGGCTGGTGTCGTTCGGCGGAGTGATGATGAGCCCATCTTTTACGATAAATAGGCACTCGCCCGGCCCCTCTGCGACGAAGCCCTGTGGATCGAGCAGTATCGCCTCATCGTATCCCGCATCGACCGCTTCGAAATTTGCCATCTGCGAGTTGAAATAATTCGCACTCGCTTTGGCTTTTGCCATCATCGAAAATTGCGCCGGCTTCATCCACGATGAAATTTTGGCTTTGATGCCCTTGCGTAGCGCCTCTTCGCCCATATACGCGCCCCATTGCCACGCTGCGACGATGACGTTTACCGGGCAGTTCGTAGACGAAACGCCCATCGAACCGTAGCCGAAGTATGCAAGCGGGCGAATATAGACGGTCTGATCGAAGCGGTTTTTTGCGACGACATCGATCTGGGCCTGACGAAGCTGCTCAAAGCTAAACGGAAGCTTGATTAGGCAGAGCTTTGCCGAAATTTCAAGACGGGCAGTGTGCTCGTCCAAGCAAAAAATCGCGTAGCCTTTGTCAGTTTTATAGGCGCGCACGCCCTCAAATACGGCGTTTCCATAGTGCAAAGAGTGCGTCAAAACGTGAGTAGTGGCCTCTGCCCAGGGGATTAGTTTGCCGTCTTTCCAGATGAGCTCGGCCTCTTGAATTTGTGCCATTTTTTTGATCCTTTTGTTTAAAATTTAATCTGTGATTTTAGCTAAAACAATATTAATTTCTAAGAAATTTAAAAGCGGTTGAAATTTGATGCGATTTTAAGACGCACAACGAGTCGTGAGTTTAAATTTGGCCCGCAACTCGGTGCAGATGGCATTAAAATTCTACGAAAGAAAGCCCGATGCCGATCTTATTAACGCTGCGTTTGTAGTCCGCGAGGCTTTCACCGTAGCCGTTGAAGTAGCGCAGATAGCCGTAAAATCCGCTATTAAAGATCGGGAAGCTATAGTTTAGCTCGATCGCGCCGCGGTTACTGCCGTCAAAATGGAGGTTGTTTCGCCATAGAGCGCTAAGTCGCTGCTTGCCGAAGGTGTATGACGCGCGCAGATCGCCGTAGCCCATATAATCCGCGATGTCCTCGTTCGTGCGGTCCAGCCAAAACGCATACCAGGCTCTGGGGGTGATCGAAAATCCGCCCGCGCTCCACGTGCTTTGCGCGTAGAGCCTATTCCACGAGCGCGATTCCTCGCCGCCCTTGCCGTTTGACTCGTGCATGGCGCCTATCTTTAGCTCGTCCGCAAACGGCACCGGCGCGCTAACGTAGAGCTCGGGACGATAATTGCTTTCGCGAAAAGGGGCGCTATCCTGCGTGATCTGCCACCAAGAATTTTGCGCGTAAGCGAATGAAATTTTCTCTCCAAGGCCCAGCGCGTCGTAGGTGATCGGGCGCTCGAAGCTAAACTCAAAATGCAGCTCATCCGCCTTGCGATCGGGTTTTTTGCTGA
>NZ_CALIBB010000180.1 GCF_938045595.1 uncultured Campylobacter sp. | reverse complement strand
CGCATCCTTGCAGATACGGCAAAACTCGTCGCGCAAAAAGCCGAGACTGCGCACGAACTCCATTATCTGCGAGTGCAGCGCAAAGCTTAACGAATGCTCGCCCACTCCCCACGGGATAAATTTTAGCTTCCGCTTCGCTACGATCGCGCTATCTAGCTGGCGCAGGCTGCCGGCGGCGGCATTGCGGGGGTTTGAAAACAGACTCTCGCCGTTTGCGGCGCGCTCGTCGTTTAACGCGTCAAAATCGCTCTTGGCGATCAGCGTCTCGCCGCGGATCTCGATCCTTCCCTCGTAGGGGATCTGAAGCGGCACCGATTTGATCGCTCTTGCGTTTTGCGTCACGTCCTCGCCTATAAGCCCGTCGCCGCGCGTCGCCGCGCTTATCAGCACGCCGCCTTCGTAGGTTAAATTTAAGCTCGCGCCGTCAAATTTCGGCTCGACGTAAAACTGCGCGCCGCTCTTCTCGCCGCGAGCTAGCCACGCCAAAAGGTCCGCGTCGTCGAAAATATCCTCCATCGACCACATCTGCGCGCCGTGAGCGAGTTTGGAAAAGCCCTCGCTGATCGCGCCTCCGATGCGCCGCGTAGGCGAGTACGGCAGCGCGAGCGCTGGATTTTTCTCCTCAAATTTCTCCGCTTGCGAATAAAGCTCGTCGTACTCCTCGTCGCTTGCGATCGGTTTATCGTCGGTGTAATATGCCCGCGCCCACGCATTTAGCGTATCTACCGCGGATCTGTATTCATCGTAATTCATCTTGCGCTCGCATCTTTAAATTTTAAAATTCCGTGTGTCGCTAGAATTCCGCGTTCCGTTAAAATTTTACGCTCAGCGGCGAGTCCCTCCGCTCCAAACACTGCGGCGTATAACGAGTAAATTTTAAATTCCATTGCCGAACTCCTTTAGCGCGCGCTCGTAATCCTGTGGCGTGTCGATGCCGATGCTTTCGGTTTCGATCTCAAGCATTGCGATCTTTTCGCCCGCGCTTATGGCGCGAAGCTGCTCGAGTTTTTCGGTATCTTCCAGCGCTGAGGCGGGCAGGGCGCAAAACCGCTTTAAATTCCGCACGCTGTATGCGTAGATGCCGATGTGTCCGAGGTAGCACTCGCATGCCGCGCGCGGGTAGGGGATGAGCGAGCGCGAAAAATAGATCGCAAAGCCAGCATTATCAAGCACTAGCTTGACTAAATTCGGATCCTCCGCCGCCTGAGGGCTTATATATTTGTAGCAGCTCGCCATAAATGCGCCCTTTTGCGTGATCATAGTGTTGGCGAAATCTTTAAATTTAATCAAATTTTCGCTCTCGAAAAAGGGCTCGTCGGCTTGGATATTGATGATGATCTCATTCTCCGCAAGCGCTGCGTTTGCGACCGCTTCATTGATCCGATCGGTGCCGCTTTGATGCTCGCGCGCGGTGAGAACGGCGTCAAAGCCGTAATCTTGCGCGATCTTTAAAATTTGCGGCTCATCCACGGCGATTAGCACGCGGTCTGCCTTGGCGGCATTTTGAGCCGTTTTGATAAACATCGGCACGCCGCCAAACTCACATAAAATTTTATTTTTAAAGCGCGTCGAAGCAAGGCGCGCGGGGATTACTATCATTTTTTGATCCACTCCATTATGGCGTTTTTGATCTCGCTTTGCTCCACGACGCTGGAGTGAACCTGCGGCGCGCTAAAAAGGCGCGAGATCTGCGGCGGAATGTCGCTGCGAAATTCCTTCGAAAGCGCGATCATATCGGCCCTTTCGTCCTTGCAAGCCCTGCCTTTGATCGCGCCGATCATCGACGGCGTAAATTTGATCCACTTCGCGGTTGAAATTACGAGATTTAGGCGGCTTTCGTCAAGTAGCTTAAAGCAGGTCGCCGTGTGCGGATCAATCAGCACACCGCGGCTACTCTCTTGCTTGATAAACTTAGCGCACTGCGCATCGTCGCAAAAATCCGCCTCAAAAATCTCGCGCAGCTTCGCAAGCTCGCTCGCGCTAAGCTTATAAAATTTATCTCGCGCCAGGCTTTGCATCAGCTCGCTCGTGCGCGCATCGCCGAACATATCGCTAAGCAGCCGCTCGACGTTGGAGCTAACTAAAATATCCATCGCAGGGCTAATCGTGCGGATGAGCTCGCGCCCGCGCAGATCGTAGATGCCGCTCGTAAAAAGCTCGGTCAGGATATTGTTCGCGTTTGAAGCGATCTTGATTTTGCCGATCTTTGCGCCCATTTTTTTGGCGAAATACGCTCCCAGCGCGTTGCCGAAATTTCCGCTAGGCACTATGACGTCGAATGTGTTAAATTTAGCGCTCTGTTTTGCGCTCTGCGCGCCGTTTGCGCTTGTCGCAGCGTCTAAATTTTGACTGCACGCCTGGCACTGATCGCTTTGCTTTAAATTTTGCTCAAAGCTCAATACGCCGTGCTTTGAGAAATAGATGCTAGCATAGAGGTAGTAGATGATCTGAAATAAAATCCTGCCGAAATTTACCGAGTTTGCGGCGCTTAGATTTAGGTTTGCCCGCGCGAGCTCGTTTTTAAAATCGTCGTCGGCCAGTAGCGATTTTAGCGCGCGTTGCGTATCGTCGAAGTTGCCGCGCACGCCTAAAATTTTAAGATTTGCCGCGCTTTGTTTGACCATCTGCTGGCGCTGTATCTCGCTCGTGCCGCCCTGCGGGTAGAGGCAGACCGCTTTGATATTCTCGTCGTCCGCAAAGGCCTCCAGCGTCGCAGGCCCCGTGTCGCCGCTCGTGGCGCACATTATTAAAAATTTTTCATTCCTGGATTTTGCGATGCTTTTTAAAAGCGCGCCGAAGGGCTGCAGCGCCATATCCTTAAACGCGAGCGTCGGGCCGTGGTAAAGCTCCAAAATATAGGCGTTTTCGTTTAGCTTTTTGATCTGGACGGGGCAGGCGGGATTTTCAAATTTATCGTAGCGCTTTAGCGCGTCTTCAAAGACCTCGCTACTTACGTCAAAATCGAAGCTCTCGATGATTTTAAGCGCGATCTGTTTGTAGCTCAGATCCTCGCACTGCTTAAAAAAATCCTCGCTCAAAAGCGGCAGCCGCTCGGGGCTGAAAAGCCCGCCGCCGTTCGCGCTCGGATTTAGTAGCGCGTAGCTAAGATCCGCTCTTTGCGAAAAATCTCTCGTAGAAACCAGTTTCATCTTTTTCCTTTTTAAAATTTTAAAATTTACGCCCGCCTAGGCGCTTTAAATTTGATCGCTTAGGCTGCTTGCACGGACTTGCGGCATTGCTGCTTTAAGCCTGCCGCCTCCGCGCTCGCGTCTAAATTTCTTCCTTTATCAAACTTCCTATGCCGCCGTCCGTGAAAAGCTCAAGCAGGATCGAGTGCGGAATTTTGCCGTTGATGATATGCGCGGCATTTGCGCCGTTTCGCACGCATTGCAGGCACGCATCGACCTTTGGGATCATGCCGCCTGCGATCGTGCCGTCATTTTTAAGCTTTGAAATGAGCGCGGCATCAAGCTTGCTGATTAAATTTCCCTCTTTATCGAGCACTCCGTCAATGTCGCTTAAAAATATCGCCTTGCTCGCTTTTAGCGCGGCTGCGATCCTGCTGGCGCAGAGATCGGCGTTGATATTAAAGCTCACGTTTTCGTCCGCTTCGCCGCCCGCAAGCGGGGCGATTACCGGCAGATAGTCCTTTTGCAGCAGGTCGTTTATCAGCTTGGTGTTTACCTCGGTGATCTCGCCCACGAAGCCGTATTTTTTCTCATCCAGGAATTTTGCCTTCAAAAGCCCGCCGTCCTTGCCGCTGATACCGATCGCGGGCGCGCCGTTTTGGTTCAAAAGCGCCGTGATCTCTTTATTTACCGCGCCGCTTAGCACCATCTCGGTAATTTCGATCGCGTCTTTATTCGTTACGCGAAGACCGTCCTTAAACTCGCTCTGAACGCCGATCTTATCCAGGGTCTGATTGATCTTTTTGCCGCCGCCGTGCACGACGATGATTTTGATGCCGACCATATGCAAAAGCACGATATCGCGGGCAAAATCAAGCTTGAGCGTATCGTCGGTTTGCGCCGCGCCGCCGTATTTGACGACGAAAATTTTATCTCTAAATTTACGGATATAGGGCAGCGCGGAGATGATGACTTCGGCGGTTTTGCTCTTTTTTATCATAAAATTCCTTTAAAAACCTTATTTTATCATAGCTTGGTTTATGTAGTTTTGAATTTTGCGGATAAAGTTTTCGCTTAGCTTCAAATTTAGCAAAATCACCGAAATTTCTGCGCTCAAATCCCTCAATTTCACGTAATCTTTCGCCGTGCAAAGGATATGCTCCGCATCCTCGCGCCTTAGCAGCTCTAAAATCTGCTCTTTTTTGAAATCATAATGATCGGGGAAAAATGCGTGGGCTTTCGCGAGCGGCAAAAACGCTTGCAAGCGCCAAGGCTTGGCGATAGCGCTGATTAAGATCGTGCGGGATCTCTCAAAGTTCGCCTCTTTGGAATTTAAAATTTTATTCGCGACGGCGGGGTTTAAATTTGAAATTTCATCTGTGGCGCGATTTAAATTTAAATCCGAAATTTCATCCGCGGTGGAATTTGAATTTTCATCCGCAAGATTTGAAATTTCATCCGCGCCGTTTAGCCCCTCTTGCAGATCCGCCGCCGAAACGATTTTAAGCTCCTGCGAGATGTCGCTCGGAGAGGGTATGAAATCTGCAAATTTATAAAAAAACGGCGGGTAGCGATACGCGGCGAACGGCAGGCAAAAGGGCAGCTTCGGCGCGCTTTGCGGGCGTAGCAAGATATCAAATTTAGAGATATTAAATTTAGAAAATCCGTCGTCCAAGATCACGAGCTCAAAGCCGAGAGTTTGCGCGCGCAAGATCCCTGCGGCGCGATCTTCGCTAACGATTACGTTTGCGCCGCGCAGAAACAGCGCGTACTCCATCGCCTCATCTCCGCTTTGCCGCACGTCGCAAAGTATCCGCCCGCCGAGCGCTACTTCGAGCAAGCCTCTACTTTTGCGTCCGTATCCGCGAAGGATGATGCAGGTTTTGAACTCCCCGTTAAATTCTTTAAAAAGCGCCCGCACTAGCGGGGTTTTGCCGCTTCCACCGAGGGTTAAATTTCCGACGCTGATTATTGGAATTTTAAATTTTTGCGGCTTAGCAAAGAGCCTTTTTAGGCATACGATCAGCGTATAAAGTAGCGATAACGGTGCTAAAATCACCCCTAGCGCAAGCCACGCGGGGCTCGGGTCGTATAGGTTTCGCTCGATTAGGAGTTTAAACACGATTTTGCGCTATCTCTTTGATCTGCTCGCAAATGTAGCTCACATCGTCGTCGCTAAGCGCCGTATAGATCGGCAGGGATAAAATTTGCTGATAGTTTTTAAGCGCATTCGGAAAATCATTGACCTTGTAATTATATTTGCTTTTGTAGTAGCTTAGCAGATGCACCGGTACGTAGTGCAGCGATACGCTCACTCCGCGCGAGATCAGCGCTTTGGCAAAATCGTCGCGGTTTTTGTCGATCTTTACGATGAATTGAGTATAGATATGCTCCTCGCTGTCGCTTGGAAGCGTCACGTGAGGGCAGTTTGCGAGCTGCTCGCGATACGCTGCGGCGATCTGCTTGCGGCGCTTTATAAAGGCGTCGGTTTTTTCAAACTGGGCGATGGCGTAGGCGGAATTTATAGCGTTAAGATCATATTTTTGACCGATGCGATCGACGTCGTAGGTAAAGGACAT
>NZ_CALIBB010000179.1 GCF_938045595.1 uncultured Campylobacter sp. | reverse complement strand
TAAAGCCTTCCTTGTTAAAATAATCAAACGCCGTAGTGCCAGGCTCTGCTAAAATTTCTTTATCCTGTAGGTCGCTTATTGTCTTGATATTGTCATCGCTACGGGTTAGTACGCCGATATTTACGCTAAAGTAAGGGTTTGAAAAATCCACTAGCTTCTCGCGCTCTTTCGTAACCGTGATGGCTGCGATATCCAAATCAACTTTGTTATCTTGCACGGCTGTGATACGGTCGTTGCCTAGAGTTACAACATATTCGATTTTGCCACCTTTATCGCCGAAAATTTCTTTCACGAGCTCTTCAATAAGCGAAATTTCAAAACCGCTATATCTTCCATCCTCGGAGACGCTAAGCGGCGGCAGTGAGCCGTCTATTCCGATACGAATGAGCCCTTTTTCTTTGATCTGCGCTAAAGAGTTAGCAAATAACGAACATGAAGCGATTAACAACGCAAATATAATCTTTTTCATAAAATTCCTTTAAATTTTACTAAAATTTGCCAGCGAATAGAATTCCATCCATCGCCACTTTAAATTAAAACAAGCTGTAAAGATCGTCCAGCAAGAAATACTTTTTATCAATGGTGCCTTTATAAAAAGGCTCAATACTCTCATCAAAAATTTTTGTAAAAAAACCCTTTTTACTTAGCTCAATTAGTCCCGCATTTACCGCGTTAAGCAGCTCGGTATTGCCCTTTTGCACCGCGATGGCCAGGAAGTCCGTCGAGCCTAAATTCTTGATATTTACTTCGACTTTGCGGTCGACTACGGCATAAGCAAATACAAGTAGATTATCATCGCCGTATCCGTCGCCCTTACCCGATTTTAGGTCATTAAAGCATTCATTCGCGCTCGCACACGGTACTACGTTATAGCCCTGTTTCGTAAAGTAATCAAACACAGTAGTGCCGGGCTGCGCCAGTATAGTCTTTCCGTTTAGATCGGAGACCTTTCTGATATTATCGTCGCTACGAGTTAGCACGCCGATATTTACGCTAAAGTATGGATCGGAGAAATCTACCAGCTTTTCACGCTCTTTTGTAACTGAGATTAGTGCGATATCCAAATCAACTCTGTTATCCTGCACCGCTTTTATACGATCATCGCCCAAGGTTACGACATATTCTATCTTGCCGCCTTTATCGCCGAAAATTTCTTTAACAAGCCCTTCTATTAAGAGTATCTCAAAGCCGCTATATTCGCCGGCTTTAGCGACACTAAACGGCGGAGATGAGCCATCTATACCGATTCGAATAACCCCTTTTTCTTTGATTTGAGTCAAAGTGTTGCTAAGAAGCGAACACGCAGCCAGCATTAACGCCAAGATTATCTTTTTCATAGCGTCCCCCTTTTCTTAAATTACAGTAAGTTATAAAGATCATCCAGCAAGAAATACTTTTTCTCTGCAGTTCCTTTGTAGTAAGGCTCGATGAAATTATCGAACGAATTTTTGAAAAAGCCCTCTTTGCTTAGCTTGATTAGCTCGCCGTTTAGGAAGTCCAAAAGCTCCGAATTGCCTTTTTTTACGCCGATGGCCAAGAAGTCCGAAGCGCCTAAATTTTTGATATTTACTTCAACCTTTTTATCTAATACCGGATAAGCCAGCACGACTAGGTTATCGTCGGCATACCCGTCGCCCTGTCCGGCTTTTAGCGCCTTATAGCAGGCGTTTGCGTTATCACATCTGGCGATATTATAGCCTTGTTTTTCAAAGTATGTTTCTGCGGTACCGCCGCTAAGAACTAAAATAGTTTTATCTTGTAAATCGTTTAGGGATTTAATCTTATCTTCGATGCGGGTTAAAATGCCTATATTGACACTAAAATATGGGGTCGTAAAATCGATCTGCTTCTCGCGCTCCGGAGTTACGGTAAAAGTTGCGATAACTGCGTCCACCTTATCTTCTTGTAGGAATTTTATACGCTGATTTGCAAGCACGGAGGTAAACTCCACCTTTCCGCCCGATGGAAGCATATCTTTAGCGATGGCATTTGCCATATCGACCTCAAAGCCCTGATGCACGCCGTCTTCTATCTTGCTAAACGGCGGCTGCGCGTCATAAACGCCTATTCTAAGCACTCCGCTACTTTTGATCTCGGAGAGTGATCTGGCGCAAAGCGCACTACTAGCTAAAGCTGCGACAAGCAGACTTAAGAGAAATTTCTTCATCCTTTTCCTTTCTCATAAATAATTTCAAAACCATTGCCACGGCTACGGAAAACCTCAAAATCCCGCGCGAATGGCAAGCAGACATTAAATTCGCCCGCAGGCGAAAAGCAATTTTAGCTTTTTATATCTTTAATGATTATTAAATAGTAAGTAAAGTCGTCAAATAAATTCGCTTTTTCATTGTTTGCTTCGATTTTGCGCGAGTTTTTTAGAATTCTTATCCGCGTCCTAGCGGTAAAATTTAAAATTTTTAAAATTTTGCAAAATTTTAAAGCTGCAGAATTGGGTGAGAAATTTTATGGGCGCTTTAAAACTCGCGATGAAATTTTAAAATTTCATGAGATCAAATCTTGCAGGTTGCATTTGGCAAAACAGCACAAGAAAGGAGTGAAATTTTAAAATTTCGCGCTTTAGCGCAGACATAGTGGAATTTAAAATTATTAAATTTATGCGCTCCGCCCAGCAAAACGGAATTTTAAAATTTTTAGCAAACGACAAAATTCAAAAGCAAGCAAAATTAAATCTTTGCCGCGCTACAGAATTCCGCGATAAAAGTCGCGCCGTCAGCGCTAAATTTTGCGCCATAAATCATACTACAAACATCAGCTTGGCGCAAAGCACGATGATGAATCCGAATACAAAAGCGATTTTGTGGATATTTGCTCGCAAAAACTCAGGCGCAGGCCTTCCCATCGCGCGGCAGCTCAAATTTATCGCTACGCACGCGGCGATGATGAGTGCGAGCGTGACTTTTAGCATAAAGATTTTTTGAAGCGGCGTGCCGAAATACCCGCCGTTAGCGCTCCCGACCCAGCGACTCATCATCATTCCGCCGGTAATTATCAATGTAAAAAGGCAAACCGGCATGATCTTAATCGCGCGCGAGCCGATCGCCTTTTTAACGCGCTCAAAATCCGCGCCCAGCGCGCCTTTAAGCCGCGAAAAAATCATGACATCGAAAAATATGTATCCTAAAAAGATAATGGCGCAGATGAGATGCAAGATCTGCACGTAAGGATAAATTTGCTCCACCGCCGCTCCTTGCTATGAAATTTCGCCAATTTTATGCGAAATTTCAAATTTTAGCAATGATTTTCATCAACACGCCACGAACGGTTAAATTTAAAGCGGCTAGATTTAAGCAAACCGCGCGAGTATCGCAGATAAATTTTGGCAAAATCGCGCGGTCAAATTTAAAAACAAAGCCGCGCAGCTAAATTTAAAAATGAACGCGCTCGTAAATTTATAAATTTACGGGCAACGCCGCACGGCTAAATTTTATAAAATTTCAAAGCATCATCGAAAAGATTATGCCGAATATGATCAGCGGGATATTAAAGAAAATAAAGGTCGGCACGCAGGTATCCCACATGTGGCTATGTCCGCCGTCGATATTCAGCCCCACGGTAGGCCCAAGCGTGCTATCGCTCGCAGGCGAGCCCGCATCGCCGATACCCGCGGCCACGCCGATGATAAAGATCGTCGCTGCAGTACTAAAGCCCAACTGTGCGGCTAGCGGACAATAAATCGTAGCGATGATAGGGATCGTGCCGAAGCTCGAGCCTATGCCCATCGTCACGAGCAGTCCGATACCGATCATCAGCAGCGCGCCGCCGAGCTTGCCGCCGCTTAAAGTGCTCGCTACGTGCACCAGCTCATTCACGCCGCCGGTTTCTTTTAAGATCGTGCCGTATCCTGCGGCGATCAGCATCAAAAACGCGATGTAGCCCATCATATGCACGCCCTCGTCAAATACATTATCAAGCTTCTTCCACTCGATGCCTTTGCTCGCAAGCATTACTAAAATTCCGCTAAGCGCGGCAAACGGAAGGGATTTGATCCAAATTTGCACCGCGAAGCACACCGCGATGCCCGCTAGCGCGCCCCACTCTCGCATGCCCATCTTAAGCTCGCTAAAATGCGCATCCAGGCTCTGTTTGGTTTCGGCATACTCCCTCGGCTTGCGGTAGTAGATCACGGCCAGTACTAGCCCCACGAGCATCGGCACGGCGCTTAGCCACATCACGCTTGATATGTCGCCAAGGCTTACCGCGATGCCGTTTGCGTTCATATTTTTTTCGATTAGCCCCATAAAGATAAGTCCAAATCCCAGCGGCAGCGCCATATACGGCGTCTGCAAGCCGAACGTCAGCGCACACGCTACGGCGCGGCGGTCGATCTTTAGCGAGTTCATGATCTTGACTAGCGGCGGGATCAAAATCGGGATAAAAGCGATATGCACGGGGATTAAATTTTGTGAAAAGCACGCAAAAAAGGCGATCGAAAAGATAAAGACGTATTTTTTGTCGCTGATTAAATTTGCCACTGCGCGCACCAAGATCGCCGTTAAGTTGGTCTTTGAGATCGCGCTTGCGATGACGCCTAACAGCAGATATGAGAGCGCGGTTTCTAAATTTCCGCCCATGCCGAGGCTGCCGGCGTTTTCCGGGTTGCCGTTTATGAATAAATTTATGGCGTCTCCCAGCGGAATATTGCTTGAGAGCACGGCGCATATCGTGCCGATTAGGATCGCGAGCATTACATTGCACCTCAGCAAGCACAGCGCGCACATCACACAGATACTGATAAATACGGGATTGGTAAGCATCTTTTGCCTTTTTTGGAATTTTTGCAATTATATAGAATTTAGGGCTAAATTTTGCTAAAATCGCGCAAAAAATCGGCTAGGACAGCGATGAAATATTTTTACTCCTCTTTTGTAGTAAGCCTAATTGCGCTTGCTATCGCGTTTTATATCGGCGGCGCGGGTGCCGCTTATATCTGTGCGCTTTTATGCGCACTCGAAATCAGCCTCAGCTTCGACAACGCCGTAGTCAATGCCAAGGTGCTAAAAGATATGGCGCCGGTGTGGCAGAGCAGATTTATCCTCTGGGGCATTCCGATCGCGGTTTTTGGCATGAGGTTTTTATTCCCCGTGCTAATCGTCGCCGCAAGCGCGCATCTGGGTCTTTGGGAAACCCTCGTGCTGGCGCTTAAGCAGCCGCAGCGCTACCATGAAATTTTAAGCGAGAACGAAGCGCAAATTTATGTTTTCGGGGGCGCGTTTTTGCTGATGGTCTTTTGCGATTTTTTCTTCGATGCGCAGCGCGAGCTACACTGGCTAGGCATAATCGAAAATAACGGGCTCGTGCGATTTTTAAAGCGCATTCCAAACGCTCCCACGCTGATCGCTCTAGCCGCAGGGCTCGTGCTGCTTGCTAAAACGGGCTCGGCTACGCTCGGCGCAGCGTATTTCAGCGCGATCCTGCTCTATCTGCTCATCTCCTGCTTCGACCGACTTTTCGGCACGGACGGCGTAAAAAACGGCCTCGCGGGCTTTTTGTATTTAGAAACCCTGGACGCGAGCTTTAGCTTCGACGGCGTGATCGGCGCGTTTGCGCTAAGCGATAATATCTTCATCATCATGCTGGGCCTCGGCGCCGGCGCGATGTTCGTGCGCTCTATCACGCTGTATCTCATCGCCCGCGGTACGCTGTCGCACTTCGCGTATCTGGAGCACGGCGCGCACTACGCCATCGCGTGTTTGGCGTTTATAATGTTTGCCAAGCTGAAATTTGAAGTAAGCGAGATCATAACCGGCACCGTGGGGATCTTATTCATCGCGCTATCGCTCCTTTCGTCGGTGCTTTACAACCGCCGCAACAAACGCAAACTAATCGAAACGATCGCGGGAAATAACGAGTAAAATTCTATGATAACAAAACGAAACCAAAATATGAGGTTTAACAAAATCTATTTAAATATCCAAGTTATATGGGGAATTTTATTAATCCAATTTCGATAAATACGCTTCATAAATTTTAGCTATTTCTTTACCCGTTCGTCTTATTTCTTCATCGCTTTTAAGCCCGTGACGACCACCTAAAAAGTAAATTATCACAACCAGCGCTCCGTAGCTATTTTTAAAATAGAAAAATTTCTTGTAATCCTTGAAATTTCTTTCTTGTAGCTGCGTATTTTGATCGCCGAACGCTACAATAAAGTCATCTTTATAACTTATGCCCGTACAAATAATTATCTTTGGTCTATATTCTTTTGCCCATGAGTTAAATATCGGAAATCTGTTTAATCTAATCCATTTAATATATTCGTCTTTATCTTTAAAACCCGTTTCTTTGCTAATAGCTTCAGTCCATCTGTTGTGATTAGTATCTTTAAAGGATAAAGGATATAAATTCATCTTAAAATATCCTTTGCCGCCTCGCGAAAACGGTTTAAAAGTTTCATTAAATTTGACATGATTTTCTTCACCGTTTATTGCCGCCAAAAGTTTTATAGCTTTTATATTAAACTGGTATTTTAAATTTTCCTTACAATCCTCGTATATGGCAGGAATTTTTAAATCATTATTTTTAAAAATATTTTGTAGTTCTTCTTCTTTAAAACCACCTCCCCACTCTAATCCGCAAAGCCAAATACTAGGGTTTTTCGGCGAGCCTATATCACCGCCGTCACAACTGCCGAAATTCAAAGCCCATCTTTTAAAGTCATCATTTATCATTTGCTTTCCTTATTATGATTTTTTATTCGATTATTTTATAACGCTATTGCTTAAAGCCGAATAATGGCGATTCGGTTAAAATTCTACTCAAAGCTAGCATAAAATTTAATCACCTAACAATAGCGCCGCGCGAGCTCAAGCCTTTATCGCGTAATCTCTGCAGTTCTTTGCAGCTGAGTGGCGGGCTATTTGCAGGCTCGCCGCTCTCGCTTGCGCCGCCAAAAAGCTCCTCATTCAAACGCAGCTCGTCAATGATACCAAGAAGCTGCAAAACTTCGGCCTTTATCCGCTCGGCGTTTTTTAGCGTAGTGCGCGGCGAAAACAGCGCGGCTTCGAAGCGGTTTTTCGCGCCGTTTAAAAATAGATAAAATTTTCCGTCCATAAACGCCGCGCTAAGAGTGATCTTGGGCGCAAGCTTAAGCTTCAAAGCCCCGAGACGCTCCATAAAGCTAGGCGTCAAAAGATACCGCGCCTCGATCTTATCGCTTGCGAACACGCGAAATTCCTTGCCAAAAATCACGTCGTCCATCAGCTCCTGATCGCCTAAAAATTTTGTGCCTGGCGAGCGGTCCGCGATGATGGTCTGTCCTTTAAATCTCTTATAAAACTCGCACACCAAAACCGAGCCGCTAAAGGCCTGCACATATTCGCCGAGCCTCCAAGCGTTCCAAAGCGCGATCGCCGACAGCAAAAAAGCTGCGGAAAGATCGCTTTTAGCTCTTTGAGATAGCCTTACAAGCTCCATAGACTCGCGCGTTTCATAGATTTTTATCGCCTCGCTTAGGCTAAATTTCACCCCTTTATACACGCCGTCTATCTGATCCTCGGCTACGAATTCATTGTTCGGATAGATACCTGTTTTGCGGAGCTCTTCTTCGTCTATGCCGCTTTGCGGCTCGTATCTAAAGGCGGGATCGATATCTGAAATGATAGCGCGGATGAAGGCGTCTTTGTAAAAGGCGTTGTACTCCCATTTGGCGATGGAATCATCATAAATCCCCCATACGCAGCTTACCGCAATTATCGGGATCATCGCGGACATCAGCACGGCGGAGGAGTATTCGTTTTGGATCAAGCCGTGGATAAACCAGCCGACGGAAAAAACCGCGATGCATAGCAATAAATCAGCGGTTTTAGAAATTTTATCTTGCACTGCTGTTGCTTTTTTGCCAGTTCCTCTATCGCTCTGTCAATATCCAAAATTTAACTCCAAATTTGATTTGCCAAAATTTCGCCCTTTATTTTACGCTAAATTTTATTAAAATTTCATCCGTTAAGCGGGTTTAAGATTTTTTATGCTATTTTTGCGACCTATTTCGATCAAAAGGCATAAGATGATAAATTTACCGAAAAATTGCGTGGTTTTTACTTATCCGAAAATGGGCGACAGCGGCAAATTTTTACCTACAGAGTTGCGCGGCGCAGCGGGGCTTACGGGCTGCACGCTTCAGTGCAAGGCCTACGAGAGCGCGTTTGCGCAGATAAAAGCCCTCGGCTTCGAGCTTATCGCCGTAGGCAGCATGGGCGAGGCGGGCACGAGCGAGTTTAAGCGCGCTACGGGCGCATCGTTTGAGTTCATAAACGACGAAAAATTCGAGCTTGAAGCGCCGCTTGAGCTCGAAACCTTCACTACCGGCGACGGGAAGAAATTTTACCACCGCCAAACCCTGATTTTTAGAGGTGGCAAGGAGATAAAGCGCTTTAGCCGTATCGCGGAGCCCGAGCAGGACGCGCAAAACGTACTTGCGGCGCTAAAGAGCCTATGATCGATCGCTTTGGCGGCGCGCTTTAAATTCGCGCTCCAAACGCGTTGCGACACAAAGCCGAAATTTAAGGCGGAGCGCATTTTTCTTAAATTCAGCATTTTTAATTAAAATGACGCTAAATTTAACGGAGGCGAGTATGAAAAAATTTCTATTTTTGGCACTATTTTACGCCCTTGCGGCAAACTGCGGCGAGAGCGTGCGAGCGGATAAAATTTCTGCGGCGGGCAAAACAACGAGTATCGGCGAAACTGCCACGCAAAACGCGCGCTTTATAAAGAGCGGCAAGGCAAGCGCCGACTCGCAAAGCAGCGCCGATGCGGTCATCCAAACGGACGGAATTTCGCGGGCGGATCTGCAAAGCTGCATCGTAAAAAGCGACGAAGGCTCCTGCGAGCGCGTCGCGCGCGGTCTTAAAAGCGGCTGCGAGCGCAAAGATCAGCTATCGTGCTTTTTCTACGCAGATGCGCTAGGACGCGGCTTGGGTGTGGAGAAGGACGTCGTGGCGTCGTTTGAGCTTTTTCGCGAGCAGTGCGATGCCGGCAGTAGCGAAGCTTGCTACGAGCTGTCGGTCAAATATCTCCAAGGAATCGGCACCCCTCAAAGCTTTGAGCTCTCGGGGCAGGCGCTAGATAAGGCGTGCAAAATGCACAACAAGCGCGCCTGCGCGGTGCTCGATCTACTGCCGAAAAATTAGCACGACAGAAGCGGCAAAATTCCAAGCTTCGATCTCAGATAGAGCGCGTGAGCCTTTGAAATTTTAGCGGGCTGTGCGAGTGCAGTGCGCGATGAAGCGGTAAATCAAAGCGTGCGAGCGGATAAACGAAAAAGGAGCAAAGATGAAAGCTTTAAAGCTTGCGCTGGCGGCGGCGCTGGCGCTTAGTTTGGCAAACACGGACGGCGAAGCCAAAGAGTTTAAATTTAGCGGCGCAAAAACTAGCGCGCTTTTAGCAAAATGCAGCAAAAAGGACGCCGCCGCATGCTACGAAGCGGCGATGAGATACGAGCTGGGCGGTCGCGGCGTCGTGCGAAACCGCCTAAAAGCGCAGGGCTTTTTCGCAGATGCGTGCGAGCTCGCCACCCTCGCCGAGCGGAAGCGGGGAGATAAAATGGGCGGCGCAGGTGGGCGCGCGATGAGCGATCTGCGCGAGCGAGCCTGCCTAGGCAATGCCGCGGCGCTGGAGAGTTTCGCGAGCGGGCAGTGCCGCAGCCTCGTGATATACGACGAGCTTTGCGAGGGCGGCTCGCAGGAGGCGTGCGACAATCTGGCGCGGATGAAGCGCGAAGGCTGGGCGCCCAAAGAGAGCTGCAGCGAGGAGATAGTCGCAAAATTCGGCGACGGCAAGCCGCAGAGATGAAATTTCGCCCTATTTTGCGGCGATAAAATTTTTGGAATTTTAGCAAAATAAAATTTTCCGAAATTTTATAGAGCTCGACCGAAAATGGTAACAAGGCGGGCTAAATTTTGAATTCTAAAACGCGTTTAAATTTGCGTCGTAAGCGGCATCGATTTTTAGACTCAGCAGAAATTAGAATTTGTGTAACAAGGCTCTTTGAATTGTAAATCGTGCGTGACGGCCAGGCTAAAATTTTAAGAACTAGAATTTAAACAAAATCTGCAATCTATCCGTGACGATGATATAATTTTTTAGAATTTCGCAAGCGTAAAATTTATCAAAATTTTACGTATCTACGTCGAGCCGCCCTCCCAAAAAAAGCGCGAAATTGGAATTTTAAACTGCCGTCTTGTGCGAGGAGGCGATAATTTTAAGCAGCTAGAATTTCAATTAATGCGGATTAAAATTCAAGCGTAACGGGCAAATGCGTGCATCGCAAGCGATGTAATTTCAAATATGAGTTCAAGGCTCGCTAGACGCGGAATTTAAACGCCACGAGCGATAAATTTCAAAACACCTATTTTAAAATTGCGAGGCGGAGATTTAAATTTGAGTGTAGCGAGCGATTAAATTGCAAAAGGAAGCTTAAATTTAAATATCGCAGCTCTCAAAATTATGCGTAAATTTTGCGCTTAAATTCCGCAAGATTGGGTGCGCGATAAGCGTTTAATGGTATCGTAGCGAGACCATCAGACTAAGCTTCAATCACGCTTAAAACCCTATTTACCGAGCGCTCGCGCAAGCGGGTATTGCAAACCGCCGAAGCAAAAAAGCTTGATCAAAAGCGTTTGCGGCGTATATCCCAACCGACCGCCCCCCCATATTTTGCTCTATAGCCTAGCTCGCGCACGAAATTTTAGATTTTGAAATTTAGCGCAAAAATATTATAATTTCGCCCAAATCACGGCTAGGACAGAAAATGAACTCACGCGTGCAAAACGAATATCTAAAATCAAAAATTATGAGCGCCGAGGAAGCCTGCGAACTGATCCCAAATGGCGCATCGGTGGGCTTTAGCGGCTTTGTTGGGGCGGGCTGCGCACTAGCGCTACCACAAGCTCTGGCACAACGAGCGACGGCGCTGCACGAAAAAGGCGAGCCCTATCAAATCGAAATTTTTACAGGCGCATCGACCGATCCGCTTTTAGACGGAGTTTTGGCAAAAGCAGGTGCCGTGAGCTTTCGCGCGCCGTTTTTTACGGATACCGATATGCGCCGTGCGATAAATAGCGGCGCCGTGCGATACGCGGACGTGCATCTATCAAGCCTTGCCGCGCAGCTTAAGGCGGGCTTTTTTCCGCATCTAAACTTTGCCGTGATCGAAGTAGTGGCGATTAAAGAAAGCGGCATGCTCGTGCCGTCCACATCGCTAGGCAACAACCAAGCCTGGCTCGATATCGCCGATCGCGTGATTTTAGAAGTGAATTACTATCAGCCGCTTGAGCTGGAGGGCATTCACGACGTTACAGATCTGCGCCTGCCGCCGCATGCTGAGGATCTGCCGATCAAGCACGTAGGCGGTCGCGTAGGCAGTCCCTATATGCATGTAGATCCTGCCAAAGTAATCGCTGTCATAGAGGCTAGGACGCATGATCGCGTCAATAATTTCACCGCCGTGGATGAAATTTCAAGTGCGATTGGGCGCAACGTCGTAAAATTTCTAAAAAACGAGGAAGCTTGCGGCAGACTTCCCGCAAAGAAGCTGCTGCCGCTACAATCGGGCATCGGCAACGTCGCTAACGCCGTGCTTAGCTCGTTACAAAATGCTGGCTACCAAGGGCTGCAATGCTACTCCGAGGTGATTCAAGACGGCATGCTAGATCTCATCAAAAGAGGCGTCGTAGGCACTGCAAGTGCCACGGCGCTATCGCTTAGCCCCGCAGGTGTCGAGGAATTTCAAAAAAACATCGATTTCTACCGCAAGCACATCATACTGCGCTCACAAGACGTCTCCAACTCGCCAGCGCTTATCAGAAGGCTCGGCGTCGTGTCGATGAATGGCATGCTAGAGGCAGATATCTACGGCAACGTAAACTCCACTAACGTCATGGGCTCGCAGATGAAAAATGGCATCGGTGGTAGCGGTGACTTCGCTCGCAACGGATATTTGTCGCTATTTTTGAGCCCGTCGCTAGCTAAAGGCGGCGCGATCAGCGCTATCGTGCCGTTTGTGAGTCACGTCGATCATACCGAGCACGACACTCAAGTCATCATCACCGAATACGGCATCGCCGATCTGCGCGGCAAATGCCCTCGTGAGCGTGCTCGCGCGATGATAAGCATCGCGCATCCCACTTACCAAGACGCGCTGAGAGATTATTTCGAGCGGGCATGTGCGCAGCCCTGTGCGGGGCATACTCCACACATCTTAAGCGAGGCGCTGTCGTGGCATCAAAGATTTAAAGATACGGGGAGTATGAAGGCTTAGAGCGAATTTGCTCAAGCTAATGCGCTAAAACCTAAAATTTAAGCTCATTCTTGCTGAAGTGGGAAGTTTGCACTTAAAAATTCCGCCTGCATTTGAAAGCTCTATCGCTAATTAGAGCAAAGCTCGTTAAAATTTTTATTTTGTAAAGCTCGCGTGAAATGTTTATAAAACGAATAGATCGAAATTAGCGCCGTAAAATTTTAAAATTTGCAGGCGGATTTAAGGCGCGGAATTTAAAATTTTATCGCTACGGAATTTTAAAATTTAGCCTTAAATTTGCAGCTCGCGCATTTCAAATTTTAAAATTCTACGGCTTGGAATTTTAAAATTTTGAACTTCGCAAAATTTCATCCATAAATCTGCTATCAAATTTTAAATTTAGCTCTCACTTCATTTGCCAAGTCAATCCTAGCTATAAGGCGCGCCATAAGTTCGCGATAAAACCGCGTAGTATTTGCCAAGATAAATTTCGTATTAAAGCAGCAGCTTGCTAAATCAAAATTTATCGCCTTACGAAGGCGATCTTTGGGCTATAA
>NZ_CALIBB010000178.1 GCF_938045595.1 uncultured Campylobacter sp. | reverse complement strand
GCCTTTTGGTGCGACGGGGGCGTTTTTTATCGGGCTTGCCGTTTGCATGATGGGCTTTTTAGGAGGGCTTGTTATGTCTGCGATCAAGCGCGATCTGGGCGTCAAGGACTGGGGCTACATGATCAGCGGGCATGGCGGGATGCTTGACCGTATGGACTCGCTGTGCTTTGCGGCGCCGATATTTTTTCACATAGTTAGATACTTTTACGCGTGAGGTTTTGATGAAAATTTGGAGCAAAATTTTACTTTTAGCGCTCGCGGCAAATTTTGCCTTTGCATTTTCGGCCGAAAAGCTCGCGCAAGACGCTAGAGCGCAGGTTGGGCAGACGCTGTTTTACGATCCTTCGTACTCTAGGCTAGCCTAATCCGATGGGCGATGTGGATATGATAAAGGGCGTTTGCACCGACGTCGTAGTTAGAGCGCTGCGCGGGCAGGACATCGATCTACAGAGGCTCATCCATGAGGATATGAGCGCGAATTTTAGCGTCTACCCAAAAAACTGGGGCGCGAAAAAGACCGACAAAAACATCGATCATCGCCGCGTACCAAACATCGCGACCTATCTAAAACGCAAGGGTTACGAGGCGAAGGGCGAGTTTAAAGCCAGCGATATCGTGACGTGGCGGCCGGATAACGGCAGGCCTCATATCGGCATAGTTTCGGATAAATTTGCAGGCGACAAAACCCCGCTCGTGATCCATAACATCGGGCTTGGCGCGCAGGAAGAGGACGTGCTAAACGTTTACGAGATAACGGGGCATTTTAGGATAAAATAAGTAGAAAAATCGATAAATTTAAGCAAGAAAGGCGAAAAATGGAGTTTAAAGAGAGCTATTTTATAACGAGCGACGGGGCGAGGATATTTTACAGATACCGCCTGGCTGCGGACGTAGCGTGCGAAAACCCAGGCACAAATGAAGTAAATTTAAGCGACGCCCGTAAATTTGACGGGTCAAATTTGAGCGCCGAGGCCACAAACGAAACATCAAATTTGGCTAGCGAGCAAGCAGTCGGCGCGGATGAAAATGCGGAGCCTGATTTTGGCGGCGCGGGTAAATCTGGCGAGCAAAATTTACCAAACGGCGGCGAAAACTCGTACTCAAATTTAAACGAAGCTGGCAAATGCGGCACGTCAAATTTGAGCGAGACGTCTAGCGAAAACGCCGAGCAAAATCTCAAATTTAAAGCCGCGCCAAACGCCAAAGCAGTAGCGATATTTCACCGCGGACACGAGCACTCGGGCAGGACGACGCACGTAGCGGACGGGCTAGCGGCCCGCCGGGCAGCCGACGGCGGT
>NZ_CALIBB010000177.1 GCF_938045595.1 uncultured Campylobacter sp. | reverse complement strand
GTATTTAGATTGCCCAACTTATAAAACCAGTACCCCGATTTTAGTTGATAATGGCGAAGCTTATATAAAATTGGATAAGGATGCTTGTGTTTTTAGAACTGGACCGAAGGGAGATATTGATCCTTTATATTATTTGATTACAAACGGTTTTCCAAAAATGATAGAAATAATCTTGGATCACGGATATAAACCCCAACTGAGCGATCAAAGGTACGATTACATATATATTGTAAGCGATGCCAAAAATTCTATTTTGCCAAGGTCGTATTATATTCTTTTAAATTCAACTCCTAACTATGAGCCTGTATTAGATATTTTATTGAAATATAATGTAATAGGGCAGCCTACGCAGGAGGAATTGGATCTCGCTTACGAACACTGCATTACGTATTATCTGGATAGCTTAGGCAAGAAATGGGACTATATATTTCATATGAGAGATTATCGAAAAGGAGAGAAAATTTTAGGCGGATATGGAACCGCGATAAATGAAAGGGTAGCAAAACAGCACGAAGAGGAACGCAAGAATTTCCCGTTTGGCGACCCGAAACCTGAAAAAAGCATTCAAATCACGCCCGATCCGATAATACTCAATTATTACGATACCGCCGTAAGAGAGTATGGCAGATATTGCGGCGATAAGAAATTAACGAATTTGAAAGAAGAGGATATAAAAACCGAAAAAGAATTTGATAGTTTAAGAGCTCGGTTTAGAGATAGAAATGTCACATTTCCTGACACAAAAGCAGCTATAGCATACCTTAATTTTGCAGAAAAATATAACTTAGTTTTAGATAGCAAGAGTCGCAATAAGTTAATGATTAAATATAACGGCAATCAGATGCTTTTCAATGAATATGTAAAAAATCTACTTCAAGATAAGATAGACAAATCTCAAGGAGTGAAAAAATGAGTGCTAAATTTTATAAGATAGGAATTTAAAATATAGTTTATAAAATTCTAAAATTTCGGTAGTTTGAATATAGTGAAGAAAGTAATAGCTAAATTTATCTGGAATTTACCCATGCCATAATCTTTTATGTTGCATCAAATATATCTCGTTTGCCATATGTCCGAAAATGCATAAGATAAATTAAGCTATAAATTTCTCACTAAAAAAGCGGTTGTGTCTTAAATTTTATCCGTCCACAAATCAAATTTACAATTTTATCTTCCTAACTTCCAGCTCGCCGCCAAAAAAGTTCGCATAGTAAAG
>NZ_CALIBB010000176.1 GCF_938045595.1 uncultured Campylobacter sp. | reverse complement strand
CGCTTATGATCTGGGGCTTAAGGACGACGCGGTGTTTTGGTTCTACGCGGGCAAATACCGCTTCATCTCATTCGCTTCGGTAATCGACGTCAGCGGCGCGATGTTTATGGAGACGGTCGAGGCAAATTCCGCTTTCATGCACCTTGCGGGCGACGTGATCAACCCCTACGCATTCTGCGACATCGATAAGCAGCAGATCATAGTCGAAAAGGCGGTCGATTGGGTAAAAGATCATCCGTATAAGGCGATATTTTCGGATAAATTCCCATCCATGGCTAGCGACCGCAAGGCGGCTCTAAAGGAAGTGATAGAAAAGCTCAAAGCCGATCAGCAGAAGCAAAAGCAGTATTTCGCCGATCCGAAAAACAGAGCCGATTACATCGCCGAGCGCAAGAAATACCGCACCGACGAGCGCTTCTGCGACTAAATTTGCGGCTAATTTAGTCGGGCGGGCTTTGCTAGCTTAGCCGTATTTTGCCTAAATTTCAGCTCGCAGGCTAAATTTAGGCAAATTTCAAACTATGCTTCAAAATAAAATTAAGGAAAAGGCGTGAGCGAAATTTTAAAAAACGTGATGCCGCCGCCGTGGATCAAATACCCCGCTCTTAGCGAGTTTTCGCTCGGCTGGCGGATGGGCGCGGCAGAGGATTATAAATTTAAATTTTGGCAGTGGTTCGAGCGGCTGGATGAAGCGGTGCAAAGAGCGTATGCACGGGCCTTCCTCTATCCTTGCTTTTGGCACTACGGCGGCTGGGACGAGCTGGACGAGACGTCTGAAAATGAGCGGGTAAAATGCGCGCATGGCGGCGACAGATGCTGCTCGGAGCTACAAAATTTGAAATTTAGCGAGCGTGGTGGGTTTAGGGGCGATCTTACGGACGACATAGACGATTTCTACCGCGAGGGCGTGTCGTTTTGGCGAGCAGGCGGAGCGGCGAAATACGACAAAACCTCGCTAATAAATTCTTCCAAAGCGCACGAATTTCTATTTTTCTACAAGCCGGATGCGGCCGCGGATGAATCCTGCCTCGGGCAGTGGCAGAGCTCGCC
>NZ_CALIBB010000175.1 GCF_938045595.1 uncultured Campylobacter sp. | reverse complement strand
TTTTTGCAAATTTGAAGCCATTAGCGACCCGAGCGCCGCGCAAAAGGCGGAGTTTAAGCAAAGCGTAGCTAAAATCTGCCCGCAAATTTTAGAAATTTGGGAAATTTAGGCGCTATTTGCGGCGCCTAAATTTAATCGCAAAACAGGAGCAACGATGAAATTTATCGCATATTACGACTCGCCGCTTGGTAAAATCACGCTCGCGGGCGATGAGGCGGGGCTTTGCGGACTGTGGTTCGAGGGCGAGAAATACTACGCGCACGCCCTCACGGCAAGCGGCGCAGACGACAAATTCTACGTGCGCGATTTTGCGGCAAAAACAGATGCCGCTGCAGGAGAGTGTTGCTGCGAGAAAGGCCGTGCGCTAGAGGCGAAAAGCGGTGCGGATAAAAGCGTATCGCGTCCGATCTGCTCGCAAAAGAGCAGCACGCCGCGAGCGAAACACAGCGCGATTTTGCGGCGCTGAAAAAGAGCAAAAAGAGCAAAAAGAGCGATATTGCGGCAGAAGCGGCAAGCGGCGCGGACTTAAAATTCTGCGCACACACACTTATAGAGAGCGAAAAATTCTTCACGCGCGGTTTTGCAGTTAAAGACACGGGCAAAAAATCTCGCGCGACCAATCTTTCGGTGCAAGGCGGGAGCGGAAAATTCTGCGCGAACGAGCAAAGCGCAGACTTCGAGGAGAAAAATCTGGCCGTTTTCGATCAAACTAGGCGCTAGCTCGATCTGTATTTTAGCGGACGCGAGCCGGGTTTTACGCCCGCTCTAAATCCCGCGGGCTCGGCGTTTAGGCGCGTCGTGTGGGAGATTTTGCTTAAAATTCCATACGGCAAAACCACGACCTACGGGCAGATCGCGCGCGAAATCGCCGCAGCACGCGGGCTAGCGAAGATGTCCGCGCAAGCCGTGGGCGGCGCCGTAGGGCACAACGAAATCTCGATCATCATCCCCTGCCACCGCGTCGTAGGCACGCACGGCAGCCTCACGGGCTACGCGGGCGGCATCGATAGAAAAATAAAGCTGCTGCAGCCAGGGGGCGTCGATATGCGAGGGCTTTTCACGCCCGCCAAAGGCACCGCTTTATGAGGCGGCGCGGTAAAATTTGAAAGATAGCAAATTTTAATGTTTGCGCCAAATTGCGATAGAAGCGATGGAATTTAAACTATCCGTCCATGCGGCGCACGCAAGATAGACGCAAGCGGCGATAAAATTTAAATCCGAGGGCTGGTAGCGTCCTAAAATTAGACATTATCGGGAGCCCGAATCCTGCGGGGCGTAAATAATGCTACGCCGCCTTAAAATTTTAACCGCAACGCCGCAAGTTTAAAATTTTATGTCGCGATACTCGGCTCATCGATACCGACACAAGCGAAAGTCGCGATTAAATTTAAAACCAAAGCGAGTTTCGTTCATCAAATTTCAACCGTAATTTAGCGCGATAAATTTAAACCGAGATTCGCGTACAAAGCTCGCAAGCGTCAAGCACAAAACTTGCGTCTCTAAATTTTAAAAGGCAGCTCGGCTTGCCGAAGCGGCGCGACGCCGTAAAATTTCAATCTCAATGCGTCGCTCTAAACGAATCGGTAAAATTTCACCGATCTATAGAATCGTAAATTTTAAAGCTCAAACCAACCGAGCTTTTAAATAAAATTTTGCGGCCCATGAGGGTTTTATTAATAGTTCTGTTTGAGCGGAGTAAATTTAAAATTTCGCCCATTAGCCGTTCAATAAAATTTTATCGCAAAAACCCACCTAAAAATGGGGAAAACCCGCTATAATCTTGAAAAAATTATGGAGCGCTTTTTGGAAAAATTTCTACTCTTCGCCGCGATCTTACTCATCGCAAGCATCGTGCTTAACAAGATCTCGGGCAAATTCGGACTTCCTTCACTCATCGTATTTTTGGCAGTGGGGATGCTCGCGGGCTCGGACGGGCTTTTACGCATCGATTTTACGAGCCACCGCATCACTCAAGACGTCGGCATGATCGCGCTTATTTATATTTTATATGCGGGCGGGCTCGATACTAATTTAAAATCGATCCGCCCGGTAATGGCTAGCGGCATCATCTTAGCGACGCTCGGGGTGGTGGTTACCGCATGCGCGACGGCGGTTTTGGTTAAAATTCTACTCGGCTTCAGCTGGCTTGAAGCGCTACTTTTAGGCGCTATCATCTCTTCTACAGACGCTGCGGCGGTCTTTGCGATACTGCGCGCCAAAGGAATTTCGCTAAAAAACAATCTCGGTCCGCTATTAGAGCTCGAATCCGGTAGCAACGACCCGATGACGATCTTTTTGACCGTCACGATCATCCAGATCATCTCGCTAAACCAAAGCCCGAGCGCGATCGATATGCTGACGCTGCTAATCAAGCAATTTTTTATCGGCGGGCTTATGGGATACACCTTCGGTAGGGCGCTGCCGTCGATTTTCAATAGATTAAGGCTGGAGCATTGGGGGTTGTATCCGGTGTTTTCGATGGCGTGGGTGGCGCTACTTTTTACGCTGTGTATGAAGCTCGGCGGCAACGGCTACATCGCCGTTTACGTCGCGGGAATGTTCGTCAATAAGCGAGAGTTTGCACACAAGAAAAACCTCATCGGCTTTCACGACGGCATAGCATGGACGATGCAGATCACGGTATTTATCACGCTGGGGCTTTTGGTTTTCCCGTCCGAGCTGCCCGCCGTCGCGCTTATGGGCTTTGTAACGGCGCTGTGGCTGATGTTTGTCGCACGACCTTTGGGGGTATTCATATCGCTTGCGTTCTCTAAATACAGCAAGAAAGAGAAGGTCTTTATCTCATGGGTCGGACTTCGCGGCGTCGTGCCTATCGTGCTTGCGACCTATCCATACGCCGCGGGGATCGAGCACGTGGGGCTTATCTTCAACACCGTCTTTTTCATGGTTCTAATCTCGGTGCTGATACAGGGAATGAGCCTGGAGCGCGCCGCGGATAGATGCGGCGTACGCGAGCCGCCGGAGCCGGAGAGCGCGGAGCCCAATTCGAATATGCCGATCTTTTATCGCACGCTGCGCCAGTACACCGTGGATCCCGGCTGTATGCTAATCGATAAAATTTTAGCCGAGCTTGAGCTGCCGGAGGATTTCCTCGTCATCCTGATCAGGCGGCACGGCGAATACATCAAACCTACCGGCTCGACGGTCTTGCAAGAGGGCGATCTGCTGCTTGTCCACTGCGATGAGGAGAGCGTATACAACGCGGTTTTGAAGGGCTTCGAGGCGCCTAAAGCGTAAGCTCGCGGGGTGGAGTTGCAGCGCAAAAATTTTAGTTTAGCGCGGAGTCCGCTTATTTCGGGTTTGACAGAAAGCGTCCGAATCCGATATTTGGTACCGCTACGACGGCGAGTCGGCTTATTTCGGTTCTCGCGGAGCCGCATTATTTCAGTTTGGCGTAGAATTGTCTTATTTAAATTTAGCGCCAGTCTTTTACGGCGCGCCTACCTTTCACGCAGACTTGCCTTTTGCGTGGGCTTGCCGTTAGGCTGCTTGCGACTAGAACGCTATGCTTGAAAGCTTATTATTGCAAATGCGATTTGGGATAGTACAGCTGCTTAAATTTGGACGATTTTGGAATTTTGGCTGCGTAAAATTTGGCTCAAAACATCGTGCGCTTACGCTATGCAGGTTTTATATTTTGAAATTTGGTCTACATGGAATTTAAAATTTTATCGGTTTTATAAAATTCCTAGATTTAAAAGCGGATTTAAATCTTACGGCTCTGAAATTACGTAAAACGGCAAATTTGAAACTCAATGGAGTAAATTTACACGCGAGATCAGTCAAGAGGAAAAGCTCGCCTACCTTAGGTTCCAAACTCCATAGGAGTAAATTTACATGCTTACAAAATGGACTCACGATATGGGCGACAGCTAGTCTCAAACTCCAACGGAGGAATTTAAATTTCACTGCTCTTACGACGCAATATCGAAATGTCGTATTTCGAATCACTGCGACCGCAAAAGCTTACAGCCTTTAAATTTGACGTTTTTAAAGCGGTCCGCTTCACCACTCCCAGCGGTGCTTTTTCATACGGGCGCGCTCGCCTC
>NZ_CALIBB010000174.1 GCF_938045595.1 uncultured Campylobacter sp. | reverse complement strand
GTGGCATCAAAGATTTAAAGATACGGGGAGTATGAAGGCTTAGAGCGAATTTGCTTGAGCTAATGCGCTAAAGCCTAAAATTTAAGCTCATTCTCGCTGAAAGCAAGAAAGTTTGCACTTAAAAATTCCGCCTGCATTTGAAAGCTCTATCGTTACTTAAAGCAAGGCGTGCTAAAATTTTATTTTGTAAAGCTCGCGTGAAATGTTTATAAAACGAATAGATCGAAATTTGCGCCATAAAATTTTAAAATTTGCAGGCGGGTTTAAGGCGCGGAATTTAAAATTTTATCGCTACGTAATTTTAAAATTTAGCCCTAAATTTGCAGCTAGCGCATTTTAAATTTTAAAATTTTACGGCTTGGAATTTTAAAATTTTGAACTTTGCAAAATTTCGTCCATAAATCCGTCATTAAATTTTAAATTTAGCTCCCACTTCATTTGCCACGCGTAAGCTTTTTGGGAATTTAGCTATAAGGCGCGCCATAAGTTCGCGATAAAACCGCGTAGTATCTGCCAAGATGAATTCTGTATAAATTAAAGTAGCGGCTTGCTAAAACAGAATTTCTCGCTTTACGGAGACGATCTTTGGCTCGTAAATTTAAAAAGACGGGCCATAAGGCTGCGGCGAGATGAGATTAGAATTTTATCCTCGAAGGCTCCATCGGCTTGCTGTAGAAGTAGCCTTGCATATATTTAATCCCCATCTCTTCTAAGATGATTGAAATTTCGTGGTTTTCTACGTATTCGGCGATGAGCTCGTAGCCCTGCTTGCGCGCGAAGTTAGCGATAGTTTCGACGATAGCGCGCGAGTTTTTGTCGTTTGCGATATTTTTGATGAGCGCTCCGTCGATCTTTATGTAATCCACATCGAGCGTTAAAATTCTATAGTAGTTGGAGTATCCGCTGCCAAAATCGTCTATCGCGACCTTGCAGCCGTAGTTTTTGGCTACGGCGATGAAGCTGCGTAGGCTCTCGTAATCGTCAAATTCCTCGCTCTCTAAAATTTCAATAAATAAATTTGAAGCGTTTGGGCTGGATGCGAGCTTGCGCTCTAAAAGCTCTTTGATGCCTTCGTTTGCGATGTCAAAATATGAAAGATTTATGCTAAAGCAAGTCCCTGCGAAGCGGTCTAGCAAGCGAAAGGCTTCGTTTATTACGACCTGAGTTAGCGGGATGTAGAGCGAGGCTTGCTTTGCGATGTCGATAAACTCACCCGGGCAGCGCGTCTTGCCCGAACGATCGATTAGGCGGATTAGAATTTCATATACTAACGGGACATAATCACCGCCCTCGGTGCCGTAGGTGTTACCACTAGGATCGCGGTGGGTGATATCAAATATGGGCTGAACAAGCACAAAGACTTGATTTTTCTTGATCGCATTTTGAATGGTGTTGATCATAATCTGGTTTTGAAGATATTTTTCCTCAATCGCATTTGGGCGCGAATAAAAGCCCACGTGCTCGTTTTTGCTCTGCGCCTCATACATCGCCATAACCGCCTGAAAGACCCTATTTGCGCCGCCCGCTACGTCTGCACGCTCGCTCACGCCCATCGTGATATTTAAAGGCGCGGAGGCAAAGCCCTCGGTCGTATGGAGATTAAAAACTTTATCGGTGAAATATTTGTTTATGATCTCCACATCGCGCGCGACATTTAGTCCCTCGTAAAATAGGCAAAACTCATCCGATTGGATGCGAAAGATACTGGCTTTGATCTCGTGCGATTCGATACACATCGCAAGCGTGCGCGCAAAGGAGCGCAGAATTTCATTCGTCGTCTCCGCCTTGTAAAAAAGTCGCAAATTTGCAAAATTTACGATAGTGATGTAGATCGCTACGCCCGTTTTTTCTGCGTTTATTAGCTCATATAGCGCTGCTTCGTTGCCCTGGCCCGTAAGATGATCGATATAGACTTGATTGTTTAAGCTCTCCTTCGCGTTCGCAAGAGCTAGCTTCATAATCTCGCGCTCGCCGATGTCATGAGCGTAAAGCGCATATAGCGGCGGCTTGGATGCGGTGGCGATATTTGATAGCCTTAGGCTCACATCGGCTAGCTCGCCGTTTTTGCGAAGCAGGCGCGTATCTTTGGCGCTTTTATTTACCATCGCAGGAAGTTCGATCCCTTTATCTTTGGGCATCAAAACTCCAAGATCGCTTCCTTCCAGCTCGCTTTGTTCGTAGCCGCTTAAGCTAAGCGCGCTTTTATTAGCGTATAAAATTTTAAAGCTCTGATCTGCTAAAACTATCGCTTCGCCTGCCTTCTCGCATAACGCGCGATAGGGCGCGAGGGCGCGTTTACTACGCAAAGCATCGGAATTTATGATGTAAGTAAGCAGTAAAAACGACAAAAACACCGCCGTGTAAAGCATCGTCATTTGCATAAACGAGCCGTAAAATTCCTCGCTAGCGTAAGAAAATCGCTCGCGCAGGCTTGCGAAGCGCTCGTTGAGCAACGAGAGATTATCGCTTACGATGATATTTTGACGCTCGAAATTCCTTAAAATTTGCCGCGCGATTCCTATAAACGCAGCTTCGTCTGGGCTTGACGCATCCGCGCTTTCTAGCGCGCTTTTTAAAGCAGAGATTTCGGAGCGATTTTTATAGTTAAGCCCTAAAATTTGAGAGTAGAGATTTGCTCTTTGCGCATTTGCGCCACTGGATAGAAATTTTTGCTGCAGACTTTGGAAAAGGATTAAATTCTGCGAATTTAAAGCCCCAAGCTCGTCCAAAAGTGAAATTTTATCGCTAAAAGCGCTTCCGATCGCGCGCACATCGCTGCTAAGTCCGATTTTATCGATGATTTTGTCTTTTTGCAGAGCTTGCAGCACCTGATAGATGCCGCGCATATCGGCATTTGCGATCGAAAAGTCCCTTCTTGCGATCTTTGCATCAAATAATATATTTAAGCGGTTATCGGCGTTATCGATCAAAGCTAGCTCGCGCGAAATCGTGCTAAATCTCGCTACATCTCTTAGCGACGAGAAATAATTCCCGGCGATGATTATGCCTAATATCATAATCCCCACCATCAAAGTCCACATTATCTTATCTTTCATCCTGCGCCTCCGTCATCTCGCCCTTAAGTGTAGCTAAAAAGCTCATCAAAGCATCAAGCTCCCCATCGCTAAGATCGTATTTTAGCAGATCCTTTGCGATCTGCCGCACCGCAAGACGCAAATCCGTCTGCCCGTTTACGTAAGGAGCGGTTTGCGTGATATTGCGCAAGCTAGGCACGCGGCGCAGCTCAAATCCATCGGAAGTGAGCCTATGCCTAGGCACATCCTCCTCTTCCGCGTTTGGGCGAATTTTAGTAAAGCTGCCGGTGCCTAGGCTAACGCCGTTATGACATGCCGAACACAGCTGCACAAAAAGCACATATCCGTTATATTCGGCATCATTTAGCTTAACCTCGCCGCGCAAAAATCGGTCAAATTTGGAATTTATCGCCGTTTTGGACTTTAAAAATTCCTTCAGCGCATCAATGAAGTTCGCCGTATTCGCCTCGCCGTAAGCACTTTCAAAAGCCTGCTTGTAGGCTAAATTCTTCCTAATAATCTCTAAAATTCTATCTTCGCTCGCATCAAGCTCGTTCTTGCTAAAAACCGACGCCGCGATCCGCGCTTCAAAGCCCGCGAAATTATAATCGCCTAAGTAACGATCAAAATAATAAGAATTTATTAGCGTAGGCACGCGTCCGTCGCGCACCGAAGCGCCCGAATCGTTTAGATAGAAGTTATGGCAGCTCTCGCAGGAGCGGCCTTTGCTGCTAAATCTTACATCGGTAAAAATTTTTGCGCCCAGCCGCGCCTTTTGTGGGTCATATTTAGGCATCTCAAGCGGCGAGAAAAGATTGCCGCAAAGCCCCAAAAGCGGCGCCAGGCTAAATATAAAACAGCTTAAAGCTCGCTTCGATCTCATCGCTTATCATCCCGCCTTTAGCCCGCTTTTTCAAAAGCTCCTCGATCTCGCGCTCACTAGCCTCCGCGCCGTCCATATGCAGGTGCCACGCGGCGTTTTGCACCGCTTCTTGCAGGCTGCGTTTTTGCTCGCGCCTCTCGGTTAAAATTTCGCTTTTAAACTTGATGTCGCGCGCCCCGAGCAGCGCCTCAAATTTTTCGGCGGCGCTAGCAAGTCTTTTGTGCCCTGTGCCAAAGCGCTCAAACAGCGGCGCCAGCATCGATGAATTGCGCTCGCTCGCCCAGTTTAGATAAATTTTTCGCTCGCCCAAAGCCAAAAACGCCTCAAAATCCTCCGTGCTTTTTAGCGCGGGGCTCATAGTAAGAAACGCGATGTCAAAAACTGCGGGAATTTTAAAATTTTCGCTCTCGCGGCTTTTGCTCGCAGCGTCTTTTAAATTTAAAGCCTGCGCTTCTTGAGTTTGCGAGTTTGAAATTTCGCTCTGCGAGCGCGGATAAATTTTAAAATTTTCGCCCGCTGCGTCTGCAAAACCATCGCGGCTCAGCCGCTCGTAAAACTCCGCAAAGCTTAAATTTAATACGTTTTGCAAGCTGATGCCAAACTCCTCCGCGCTGCGCCTTAGCTCGCGCAGCATCCCCTCCGAGCTATCGATCGCCGTCACTTTAGCGCCCAGCGACGCGAGATACAGCGAGTAAACCCCCGTACCGGCGCCCACGTCGAGCACGCTTTTGCCCGCAAAGCTCACCCCCCAGCCGCGCAGTATCTCAAACACCCGCTTGCCGAAATCCCCTAACTCGCCGCTAAATTTAGCGTAACTTTCGGACTTTTTATCCCAGCTATTTTCATCTGATTTTTCGCCGATTTTCTCCACCGCTCGCCTTTAAATTTTTTGTAATAATAGCAAAATTTGGCAATTTTTCCGAATTTGGGCTATAATAAATGCTTTCAAAATCTAGGCGAAAGGGCGTTCATGGCGGACGTGACGATAAGAAATTTAAACTTTGCTTACGAAAAACGCGAAATTTTAAAAGATATAAACTTAAACTACGAGCTGCGCGATTTTTTAGCGATTTTCGGGCCCAACGGCGGCGGCAAAAGCACCCTTTTAAAGCTGCTTTTGGGGCTATTGCGACCAAACTCGGGCACGATCGAAATTTTAGGCAGATCGCCCGCGCTTGCCAGGGCACAAATGGGCTACGTGCCGCAGTTTATAGCGATAAACAAAAGCTTTCCCATAAGCGTGCTCGAAGTCGTTTTAATGGGGCTGATAGATAAGAAAATTTTCGGCTTTTACTCTAAATCCGAGCGCGAGCAAGCCATGCAAGCCCTGGGGCGCGTAGGCATGCAAGACCTTGCAGACTGCCGTATCAGCGAGCTTAGCGGCGGTCAGAGACAGCGCGTTTACATCGCGCGGGCGCTGTGCGCGAAGGCTAAAATTTTACTTCTTGATGAGCCGCTAGCGAGCATCGACACGATGGGGCAGGTTCAAATTTACGAGCTTTTAAAATCCCTAAACGAGGGCGGCTGCGGCATAATTCTAATCAGCCACGACGTGCAGCTTGCGCTAAACTACGCAAACCGCGCGCTTTACGTCGCAAACGGCTCGGCACACACCCATGAGATCGATCCTGGAGGCAGGGCGGAATTTTTAGATCACTTGCGACGCGAACACGGGCACTTTTGTGCCGTCGATCTCGCTCTTAACGAATGCTGCTGCAAGGAGTGCGAAAATGGCTGAAATTTTATCTTATGATTTCATGCAAAACGCCCTACTCGGCGGACTTTTGGTCAGCATAGTCTGCGGCGTCGTGGGCTCTTTAGTCGTGATAAATCGCATGAGCTTCATAGCAGGGGGCATCGCGCACGGCGCATACGGCGGCATCGGCATCGCGCTATTTTTAGGCATCTCGCCAGTGCTGGGGGCTAGCGTATTTGCGCTATTTTTGGGGCTGCTCATCGCCTACGTCACGCTGCGAAATACCGAGCGCTTCGACGCCGTAATCGGCGCGATATGGGCGTTTGGAATGGCACTGGGGATAATATTTGCCGATCTTACGCCTGGATACAAATCCGATCTGATGAGCTTTTTATTCGGCTCGATCTTAGCTATAAATCACGAAAATTTAATCTTCATCGGCATTTGCGGCGCGGCATTTGCGGCGCTTACGGCGTGCTTTTACAGGCAGTTTTTAGCGATCAGCTTCGATAAGGAATTTGCCCTGCTGCGCGGAGTGAATACGAGCGTCTTTTACTACGTCCTCGTAGTGATGGCGAGCCTCGCGGTGGTCGCGTCGATTCAGATCGTGGGGCTAATCTTGGTGATCTCGCTGATGACGATCCCGCCCTTCATCGCCGAAAAAATTTCAAAAAGCCTAGGCTCGATGATGGCGATAAGCTGCGCGCTATCGGCGCTTTTCTGCGCGGCGGGGCTTGTTTTGAGCTTTAAGCTCAATCTAACCAGCGGCGCTTCGATAATCCTAGTCGCCTCGGTCTGCTTTTTCGCAAGCTCGATCTTTAGCAAACTTCGCGCCTAAAAGCCCGCCCAGCTCGCTAAGCAGGATGCCTGCGAGTATCAGCGCCGCGCCTAAAATTTGAAGCGCGCTTAGCTTCTCGCCGAAAGCATACCCCATAATGCCCGCGCTTACGGGCTCTAGCGCGAAAATGAGCACCGTTTTTATCTCGCTTACGCCGCGATTTTGCGCCATCGTTTGGATCACAAACGCCGCGACGGTGGCAAAGATCGAGGTCAAAACTAGCGCGAAAACGAAATCGAAGCTCGGCGAAAAGATCAAATTTCCAAGTACTTTTATCTCGCCTTCAAATTCCGCGTGAGGAGTGAAAACTGCGGCGATCAGCGCGCAGACGCAGACGCAGATAAACTGCACGATCACAAAGCCGTAGAGATTGCTTTTGCGCGCGCAGACGCCCGTAAATACGATGTGAAGCGCGTATGCAAACGCCGAAATCAGCGTCAACCGCTCGCCTATGCCAAATCCCACCGCGCCGCTTGCTCCGCTTAAAAAATACAGCCCCAAAAGCGCCACGACCGCACCGCCAAAGGCGCTCGCACCGACCTTTTTGCCGAAAAACGCAAGCATCAAAAAGGGCACGATGACGACATTTAGCCCCAAAATAAACGCCACTGTCGATGATAGCGCATAATCAAGCGCTATGGTCTGGCACGAAAAATCGCAAAATAGCATCAGCCCGCAAAATACGCCCCGCCCTATCGTGCCGCGGTCAAATTTGACGCCGAAGCGCAGGCAGGCGAGGTAGGTAAAAATGCTCGCCGCCAAAAAGCGCCAAAACAAAAAGCTAAAAACGTCGCCGCTATGCAGCGCGCGCTGAACCGGCACGAAGGTGCAGCCCCAAACAATCGCTACGAAAAGCAGTCCCAAATCCCACAGCCTGCTAGGCGGAACGGGGTTTTGCGCGCGGCTTTGCGCGGAACTAGAATTTTGCCCGAAACTCTGCGCGGAATTCGAGCTTTGCGTAGAATTTAAATTTTTTGCGGAGTTAGAATTCTGTGTAGTATTAGAATTTTGCGAAGCGCCGGGGCTTAGCGCGGAACCATAGTTAAAGCCCTGCGGTGCATGAGCGGAGCCGTGGCCCTTTGCAATGAGCTCGGTAAAATTTTTCTTTAAGCGTCGCGTATGAGCTGCATCAAGGCTTTTTGCGGGACTTAAATTTGGCTCGTCTACGACGCTTACACGGCTTAGCAAACTCGCGCTATTTGCGCCGCTATGAGTGGAATTTCCCATAAAATTTCGTTTGAAATTTCTTGCGGAATTTTCGCAAGGATTTATTGTGGGGGCTTTTGCGGAATTTAAAGCTTTATTTTCGGCGCAGTTCAGAATTTGCGCAGAGTTTAAATTTGGCACAAGAGCCGCGAAATTTAAAGCGGATTTTCTTTCAAGATTTTTGACGCGCAGGGCGGAATAGGGCGCGATGAGACTGTGCATGGCAAAACCGACCGAGGCACGATTGCGTGCGGCGAAACCAGCCGAAGTGGGATAAAATTTTAAATTTCGCACGCTGATAAAATTTAACCCGGCGGCCTCGTCTTGAAATTTGAAATTTCTTTTGAGGCAGAGAGCGGGAGCAAAATTTATCTTACCGCCGGGCGCTGTGTTCTTTGCGCGCTCGCACGCCTGATTTGAGATAAAATTTAAAGCGGGTTTTAAATTAAAATTTTCCGCGAGCTCCGAGATAGAATTTTTCATAAATTTAAAGTAAAATTTCGCCGAGATTTTAGTGCGGTCGCGCCTATCTGATCGTCTTTATGGCGTTTAAAATCGCGCCCGAGTTTTTGCGAAATTCCCTTTCATTTTTGCTTAAAAAATCGAAGCTTTCGTTGATGAAGGCGCTGCTAAATTCGCTACTAAAATCGTCTCCAGGCTCGCGTCCGACGGCACTTTTAAAGCTTTTAGCAAAGCTCGCGTCAGTTCCTAGTTCACGCGCCAAAGGGCGAATGATTTCGTAAATTTCATCAAAGGCGTTGGTGCGCAGATAGTGGCTGAATAGCACCTCGCCGCTCATTACCGCCTTAGTATCGGCTTCGGACATATCTTTTATTTTAGCAAGTACGAGCTTTTTAATCGGCTCTACGGCAAGACTTAGCTTCTTGCTCGCCAGCCTTTGCATATTCTGCACGGCGACGCTCTTTTTGCCTGCGCGTTCGGTAATGTAGCTAGGCAGATCAAGCTCGTAATCCTGCATGCCCGTGCGCTCGTATTCGCCCGCAGCGCGCTCGATCAGGGTGCTTAGCGAGCTTTTGAAATTTTCGCTATCGCCCACGTTTGCGCTGATGACTACGTCCAGCCCCTTTACGGCGACCTCTTCCCAGCTAGCAGTTGCAAATAGCGGCAATAAACAAAGGATTAATTTTTTAAGCAAAGTTTTTCCCCAATTAAAGATTGATTATTTTATTTCGAAAATTTTAATGTATAATCAACGCTTTTATAATACCAAAAGGGCTAAATATGGAGCTTTTACTCATCGCTTTCGCGCTTGCGATGGACAGCGTCGCGCTTAGCATCTCAAACGGCGCGAAATATCCGAATTTCAAATTTGCACAGATCGCGCGCGTCGCGTTTTTCTACGCGGCAGCTCAGTTTATAATGCCGCTTGCAGGCTACGCTTTGGGAATAAATTTCGTAAAATTTATCGCGCAGATCGATCACTTCGTCGCGTTTGGAATTTTATCGTTTTTGGGCATTAAGATGATCATTGAATCCCGCCGCGAGCAGGACGAGCCAGATCTTCGCCTAAGCACGAAGGAGCTGGTGCTGGGCGCGATCGCCACCAGCATCGATGCGATGGCCGTGGGCGTGACTTTTGCCTTTGGCGAGATAAACATCCTCTACGCCTGTTGCGTAATCGGGCTCGTCTGCTTCGCGCTGTGCGTCGCGGCGTGCTACGCAGGCAAGCTAACGGGCGAATACCTGCACTCAAAGGCGCTCGTTTTAGGCGGCGCGATTTTGATCCTAATCGGAGTTAAAATTTTGCTCTCGCACCTCGGCGTTATCGATATTTAGCGGCTTTTAAGTGCCGCTTTGCGATAATTTTTAAAACTAATCCGCAGGAGTAAAAATGAAAAATTTAATAAATTTAAGCGGCGGTGACCGCCTAAATTTGCGCGTAGAGGGTCAAATTTTGCTCAGCGAGAGTATCAAAAACGGCAAAACTAGGCAGACACAAAAGGAGTTTGTTAGTATAGACGAGGCGCAAAAAGCCTGCGTGAAAAAGGAGTGGGAGAGCCTGAAAAAAGGCTACGTCCTGCAAAACGGCGGCGCAAAAGCGGGTGAGGCGAGTTTGCACGTCTATATCGGCGGCGGATACACGGGTGCGCTGGCCTTTGCAAGCACGGAAGGCGAGCTTTTTGTCTATAAATGCGGCGGCTACAAAGAGGGCGGCGCGCTAGATGATTTTCTCATCAGGCTGGACGCGAGCGGCGCCGTAAAGCAGCAGATCGTCCTGCCAAAGCCGCTTGCATGGCAGGCTGAGCGTGCGGGCGAAATTTTACTTTTGGATTTGGATCATTTTATTTTCAAATTTGATCCAAAAACGGGCGAGTTTGCCGACCTTTCCAAAGAGCTAAATTTTAAAAGAAATAGAGAATTTACGAGCCGCGTTTGTGCTGCGGGCGCAGCGGGCGAGACGGCGGCGTTTGCGATGTTCGGTCAAATTTTTATTTTGCGAGACGGCGAAATTTCGCTTCTTACGCAATATAAGGCCGAAATGAAAAGCTCCACGCCGATATTTTGCATCGCGCTTAGTGCGGACGGCTCGCGACTGGCGCTTTGTTGCAAGCAAAACGAGATTCAAATTTTAAGCGCGCTTGACGGCTCTTGCGGCAAAATTTTAAGCGAGATAAAAGGGGCTCCGGCATTTTGGATAAAATTTGCTTTCTACCCGACGGCTCGCTGCTCGGCAAAGAGCGCCACTCGGATAAGCTAATCTGCCTTGACGCGGACGGCTCGCGGCTGGGGCCTGCGTGGCTACAGGGCGCTCGCGCGCAGGCGAGCGATTTTTGTCTGAGCGAGGACGGCTCGCGCCTTGCGATAATCAGCTATGGTAAGGCTCACATCGTTGATCTAAAAAGCGCAAATTTGACGCTTAGCTTTGAGCTGGAGCACGTCGTAAAGCGATGCGAGGCGAAATTTGAGAATTCAAACGGTAGCAAAAATTTGGCCGTGCGCACCGACTACGGCTGCTTTAGCCTATATCGCGTTTAAATTCCGTGAAATTTAAGCTGCAGGTGTAGGCTTCTACAGATTGCGCTTTTAAGGCGAGCGATCTCCTCTCGATCTTCTAATAGCGCGCCCGGTTTTGGGCCATTCGACACCCAAAGCGTAACGGCCTATATAAAATTGAATATCAGCGTTTCGATTGCGGCGGCGGCTTT
>NZ_CALIBB010000173.1 GCF_938045595.1 uncultured Campylobacter sp. | reverse complement strand
AATACGTTATAATGTCTCCTCCCTTAAACTCATTTAAAATTTCTTTTAAAATATCTACAATCTCCTGCTTTGTTATATCCCCAAGATCGCTTCTTATGGATTCTAGTTCATATATTATTCTAAATGGATTATCCGTAACTTTTTTACCAGTATTTTCGTTGTTTATATCTCTTAAATCGATCTCTATATCTTTACCTTTATAGTGCAAAAGCCATATATCCTCGCCGCTATAGTTCATATCTCTAGGATCTCCGATAGTGATACTGCGCACTGAAAAAAGCCAAATACCTCTTTCTCGATCTATACACCAGCTTCTTGAATTTAAGCTCACCCAATCAAGCTCACCCTGATAATACTTATTGCATATCTCATTGCAGGGTTTTAGTAAATCGTATTTCTCGACATCCTCTTTTGAAATACGCTCTGTAACAAACGCCATTCTCTCCTCCTTAAGAATTTAAAATTTTAGACTGCTTGCGGGTTGCCGCCGTCTTTTGCTCTTGCGACAAATCGTTTAGCCATTTGCGCAAATGGCTAAATATACGCTAAGCTCTATCTTGCCGCGCCGCGCAAATTTTAAAATTTCGCTTTTATACAGGCGCTGTTTTCTTGCGGGTCTCTCGCCGATAACTCGCCGTCTGCTGCTTAGATGAAATTTTAAAATTCCACTACCTGAACGCATGGATGAAATTTTAAATTTTCGCCGTCCGCGCGCACGAACGAAATTTTAAAATTCCACGCCGCTTAACACGAGCGGATGAAATTTTATAAAATTTTGCCGCCGCAAACCAAAGCGCAAATAAACGCGCTAGCGCACAGAAATCGCGCGAATTAACAAAAGTCACGTTTGAATTTCATCGATAAATTTATGAATCCCGCCTATGCTTCGGCGGTTTCGTTTTCGTCGATTACGGCTTGCATAGTGTCTCTGGCGTGCTGCAGCCAATCTTTATCGCTCGTATCGAGCAGGTCTAGGTAGATGATTTTGACGTGTCCGCTGTGGACGGTGAAATCGTGAGAGTTTGCGATGTGCTGCGTGCCGATGAGCACCACGGGCTGGACGCGCAGACCGAGCTTGCTAACGATCGCTTTGGCGCCGCTTTGGAATTGCAAAAGCTGCGTGCCGCGATGTCTGGTGCCCTCGGGAAACATCGTGATGACGCGCCCTTCGCTCACGCGCTGCTGCACTTCGTGCACGATCCGCACCAGATCGCGCGGATTTGAGCGATCGACCTGGATCATCTTCGGAAGAGTGATGATTTTGCCGATGATAGGGATGTCTGCGATCTCTTTTTTAGCGATCCAGCAGATATCGGCGGGATGAGTCTCTTCAAGCACGACGATATCCATTATGCTTTGGTGGTTGGCGATTACTAGCTGCGCGCGCGGATCGGGAGTACCTACGATCTGGATATCATATCCGATGCCATAGCGCTGGAAGCGCCCCCAAATGCGGCGGAAGCGGCGATGAGAGGAGTTTTTCACCGCCATGGCGATCACGACGCAAACGACGGTAAAAATAAACCAAATCGCGTAAAATAGCGCTCTAATCCTTGCTAAGCTCATCTTTTTTAACCCAGCCGATCTTGTTGCCGCCCAGCATGATTTTATAAAATTCCTTATTCGTACCCAAAATTTCGACCTTTTCGGGATTTTTAGTCACGTAAAACACGGTGGAGCTTTGCATAGGCAGAATTCTAACGGGAGAATTTTGCGCGATGCTGCCCGTGCCGTAAGGTCTTTGTGCGTAGAAATTTACCGCTAAAATCAGTATCGCGAAAATGAGCGGCGTGATATTTTTACTAAGCAGAAACATCACCAAAAGCACGGCAGCTAGCGTGTAGATCGCGATCTGCTTATAGGCTTCGAACTTGCTTTCTTTCGGATTTAGACCGATCTGCGTGCTAAGATCCTCGGCGTGCGGATTAAGCTCAAGACCGAAATTTTCAAATTTTTTAGTATTAAGATTGAAATAGCTGAAGTCTAAATTTGTGATATTTTTATCCACGACGGCGAAATAATATCCGCTCTGACTTGCGTATGTGCCGCGCACGGAGTCCACACCCTGCTTGATGATGGCAGGATTATCGATACTAAAAGCGCTGATTGCGCCGTTTCGGATACCAAGATCGAGCGTGAGTAAATTCGATGCGTCGTCAAATTTTGTAGTTTTGTAGTTTTTAAGTTTCAGCTCGTCAGCTACGATATGCGAAAAATTAGGCTTCGTGTCAAGCTTCATAAATTCCGGATTATCAGGTTTGATAGAGCTTTTTTCAAAGAATTCTCCGTTGCGCTGCAAGGTCAAAACGAGCTCATTTATCTTATCGCTCTTATCGCTTGCTGCAAACCACAGCGTCGTCTCAAACATCTCGTCACCCTCAATCCACGTAAGATTGTCAGCATTAAGCCACTTCATACCATTGGTGCGGCTGATCTCTAGCTTTGGCTTGACGGTGATTTTCTGCCCTAAATACACGGCGAAATCAATCTTAAAAATTTGATTGCAATACACCTTCCTAGGCATCCCGCTGGCTTTTAGCGTAAGCTCCTTAGGCTTAATGTCCTGATAGACCTTATCGTCGGATACATCAAGATCGACTTCGTTAGTAGGCGCCAAAGCCTTAAGATCATCGATGCTTAGATTATCCATCGACATAACCTCTTTTTTATTATACTTCAGCATCACCTTGGAATTATCGCGCGTCTGCGGCTCATCCGGCTTATCCTCAGCTTTTTTCGGTGCATATTTACTTAGATCATCAAGCGAATCGATCTCAATCTCCGGCGCAGCAAACGCAAGCGTGCAGACACCTAAAATAGTAAGAATTCTTTTTAGCAAATTAAGCCTTTTAGCATTTTCTCTCCGTCCGTGCCGCCCAAAATAGGCTCTATCGCGCGCTCAGGATGCGGCATCAGGCCGAAAATCTTTTTGTTTTTATCGCAAATCCCGGCAATTGCGTCCACTGAGCCGTTCGGATTTAGATCCGCGCCGTTTTCGTCGCAATATTTTAGCAGCACGCAATCCTCGTCGTATAGCGACTTTAGCGTATCCGCAGGCGCATAATAGTTTCCCTCGCCATGCGCGATCGGGATATTTAAAATTTCGCCCTTGTCGCAACAGTGCAGAAATTTATTGTCGTTTGAAACGACGCGCAGATGGTGAAATTTTGAGATGAATCTTAAATTTATATTTCTACTCATCGCTCCTGCAAGCAGCTTCAGCTCCAAAAGCATCTGAAAGCCGTTGCAGATGCCCAAAATATAGCCGCCCTTTCGCGCGTGATCAAGCACCGCTTGCATTACGGGGCTAAATTTAGCAATCGCCGCGGTTCGCAAATAATCCCCGTAGCTAAATCCGCCCGGCAGCACGATCAGATCGGCATTTATGGCGGTTTCTTTATGCCAGATTATCTGCGTTTCGCAACCCAGCGCGTCAAAGGCGTATTTGGTGTCGCGCTCGCAGTTGGTACCGGGGAAATTTACGATCGCTACCTTCATATCACGATCTCGTAGTCTTCGATGACGGTGTTTGCCAAAATTTCATCGCACATCCTAGCGACGTCGGCGTAAATCTTATCCCTATCCTCGCCATTTATATCAAGGACGATCTGTTTGGCTACGTGCACATCCTCTACCCCGCTAAAGCCAAGCGAAGCGAGGGCGTGTTTGACCGCCTTGCCCTGCGGATCGAGCACGCCCTCTTTAAGTCTTACGTTTACGATTACCCTCATCGCTTATCCTAAAATTCTATGCAAGACCTCTTCGTAGGCCACTTTTACGCTACCAAGATCCTGCCTGAATACGTCCTTATCGAGCTTTTTATCGGTCTGTTTGTCCCAAAAGCGGCAGCTATCAGGGCTGATCTCGTCTGCAAGTAGGATATTGCCGTCCTTATCTCTGCCAAGCTCGATTTTGAAGTCTACGAGCTTTAAATTTCGCTCATCGAAAAATTTAATCAAGATTTCATTGATCTTGCGCGCGATCTTTTTGAGCTCGTCAAGCTCGCTTTGGCTCTTTACGGCGCCAAGCAGCAAGCAATGCTCGTCATTTAGGATCGGATCGCCCAACTCATCGTCTTTATAGCAAAACTCCACCAGTGTAAACGGAAGCTTCGTGCCCTCTTTGATGCCTAGGCGCTTTGTAAGCGAGCCGGTGGCGATATTGCGAGCGATGATCTCAAGAGGGAAAATCTTGCATTTTTTTACGAGCTGCTCGGTCGGACTGATCGTCTCAACAAGCGCGGTGGCGATGCCGTGCTTTTTAAGCAGATCGAAAATCAGCGTCGAAATTTTACAATTCAGCGCGCCCTTGCCGCTCTCTTCGGCTTTTTTGACGCCGTTAAACGCCGTAAGCGAATCTTTAAATTCCGAGATCAAAAGGTCGTCACTTTCGTTAACCGACCACATCTTTTTGCCCTTGCCTTCGTAGATGAGCTCTTTTTTGGTAGCTTGCATCACACTCTCCTTACTTGATGTTTAGAATTTTTATCGCGTCTATTGCGGTTTTTAACTGGATATCGTTATTAATCTGCTCTGCGGTGATGAAATTTTTCTCATCCTTTTTCTGAGTATCTTTTTTCTTGGTCTCGACCTTGGCTAACTCGCCTTGCAGGTGCTTTTTGAGATCGGCTTCTTTTAGCGAGAATTCATCCTCGTCGCGGCTCGGCACCTTGCCCGGCGCCACTATGAGATCAGGCGTCACGCCCACCGCTTGGATAGTGCGGCCGCTTGATAGATAGTATCGCGCGATAGTTAGTCGCAAGGCTTCTTTATCCTCGATCGGTAGGATCACCTGCACGCTTCCCTTACCAAAAGTTTTTTCACCAACCAACACGGCGCGCTTTAGATCCTGAAGCGAGCCGCTTACGATCTCGCTCGCGCTCGCGCTGCCGCCATTAACCAAAACCACAAGCGGTAGATCGGTGATCTTCTTTTTAGGATCGGCGTTATGCGCTTCGGTTTCGTTTTTCGCGCGCCCTTTTTGAGAGACGATAAGACCTTTGCTGACGAATAAATTTACAAGTCCGATCGCCTGATCCAAAAGCCCGCCCGGGTTATTTCGCAGATCCAAAATAATACCCTTGGCATCTCTGTGCTCTTTTATAAATTTGCTCGCGTCCGCCACCACGTGCTGATCGAAATTTGTAACGCGCAGATATAAAATTTTATCATCCTCGATCATCTTAGCATAGACCGATTCTACTTTGATTATGTCGCGGATAATCTCGACGTCGAAAGGCTTGCTAACACCCTTGCGCACGATCGTTAGAGTGATTTTGGTTTTCGGCTTACCGCGCATTTTTGAGACCGCATCGTCGATCGTGATGCCGAAGGTCGCGTTGCCGTCGATACGCAAGATCACATCGTTAGCCTGAATACCTTTCTTGTCGGCAGGAGTGCCCTCGATAGGCGAGATGACGGTCAAAGCGCCGTCTTTCATACCCACTTGAATTCCAAGCCCACCGAACTCGCCCTCAGTCTGGACTTTCGTATCGTTAAACGCCTTTTCGTCCATATAGCTTGAGTGCGCGTCGAGGTTATTCATAAGCCCCGAGATCGTCTTGTCCACAAGTTCCGAGAATGTCATCTCATCAACATAATTGTTTTCGACGATCGCAAGCGTTTTGGTAAGCTTAGCTAGCGCCTCCAGACGCGTTTTTTCGCTATCTGGTTTTTTAGTCGCATTGACCTCTCTGGCTTGTAAATTTCCGGTAAAAAAACTAACGCCTAAAAATAGAGAAAATATGAATCCCAAGCCGAAGAAGAGGTGTTTTTGTCGCAAAGTTTATCCTTGAAAGTAAAATGGAGTGAATTTTATAGAAAATTGGCTAAAAATAAGGTAAATTTCATACGAAATTTGCGCGTTTACGGATAAATTTAAGGCGAAAATTTTAAAATCTCACTAAAAAACCTTGACATAAAGACACTAAAGTTATATAATGCAATCAACTTCAACTTTAGGAGAAAATTTATGAACGAAACTATTGAAATTTTAACCGATAAAATGCGCTCTTTGCTCGAAAGCAGCGTTTCTTTGGCGATCCATTCTAAAAATAGCGAAGTGGACGTATTACACATGCTCTGGGCTTTGGTAGCCGACAGCGGCTCGGTTCTAAATCAAATTTTTAATAAATTTAGCATCGAAAAGACCGCGGTCGAGCTTGAGATCAAAAGCGAAATTTCAAATTTGCCGACCAGCTCAAACGTCACGAAGGAAAACGTGCGAATCTCGCGCGAGCTGATGAACTCGCTAGAGGTCGCAAAAGGGCTGATGACGAGCTCGGGCGATAAATTTATCGCCGTAGACACCTGGCTGATCGCAAATTTAAATGCAGATCCGCTAAAGAAAATTCTATCTAAATTTGCAGATCTTAGCGAGATCAAAAAGGAGCTGGAGGCGCTTCGCGGCGGCAAAAGCATCGATTCGCAAACCGCCGACGAGACGCTTGAGGCGCTTAGTAAATTCGGCGTCGATCTCACCGCCAAGGCGATCGCGGGCGAGCTCGATCCGGTCATCGGTCGCGACGAGGTGATCTCGCGAATGATGCAAATTTTAATCCGCAAGACGAAAAACAACCCTATCCTGCTCGGCGAGCCGGGCGTGGGAAAAACCGCAGTCGTCGAGGGTCTTGCGCAGCTGATCGCCAAAAAAGAGGTTCCGCTCAGCCTGCAAAACAAACGCGTCATCGCGCTTGATATGAGTGCGCTGATCGCGGGCGCGAAGTACCGCGGCGAGTTTGAAGATAGGCTCAAAGCCGTCATAAACGAGGTCGTAAAAGCCGCGAACGTCGTGCTTTTCATCGATGAAATTCACACCATCGTAGGCGCGGGCGCAAGCGAAGGCTCGATGGATGCCGCAAACATCCTAAAGCCCGCCCTTGCGCGCGGCGAGCTGCACGCGATCGGTGCTACGACGCTGAAAGAGTACCGAAAGTATTTTGAAAAAGACGCCGCGCTTCAGCGCCGCTTCCAGCCTGTAACGGTCGCGGAGCCTAGCGTGAGCGAGGCTACGGCGATCTTGCGCGGCATAAAGGAGCGGCTAGAGGTGCATCACAACGTCACCATCACCGATAGCGCGCTTGTGGCGGCTGCAAGGCTAAGCGACCGCTACATCAGCGATAGATTTTTGCCGGATAAGGCGATCGATCTCATTGACGAAGCGGCGGCGGAGCTTAAAATGCAGATCGAAAGCGAGCCCAACGAGCTTGCCAAGGCCAAGCGCGACATCCTCACGCTTCAGGTCGAAAAGGAAGCCCTTAAGATGGAGGATGACGGCAAAAACGACGAGCGGCTCGCGCAGATCGATAAAGAGATCGAAAATTTAACCGAGCAGAAAAACGCGCTTCAGGCTAAATTTGAAAACGAAAAGTCCGTATTCGGCGGCATCAGCGAGGAGAAAAAAGCGATCGACAGCCTTAAAAACGAAGCGAGCCTAGCAAGACGCAACGGCGATCTTAGCAAGGCTGCCGAGATCGAATACGGCAAGATCCCCGCCGCGCAGGCGAAGGTCAAGGAGCTTGAGGCGAAATGGGACGCGATGAAAGAAAACGGCGTGCTTTTGCGAAACCGCGTGGACGAGGAGAGCGTGGCTGAAATTTTAAGCAAATGGACGGGCATCTCGGTAAGTAAAATGCTCTCCTCCGAAAAGGAGAAATTCCTCCACATCGAGGAGCATCTAAAAGAGAGCGTCGTGGGGCAGGACGAGGCGCTGCACGCCATCGCTCGCGCCGTCAAGCGCAATAAAGCGGGACTCGTAAACGAAAACCGCCCGATCGGAAGCTTTTTGTTTTTGGGCCCTACCGGCGTCGGTAAGACCGAGAGCGCAAAGAGCCTCGCTAGGTTTTTATTCGATGATGAGCGAGCGATGATCCGCTTTGATATGAGCGAGTATATGGAAAAACACAGCGTATCGCGCCTCCTCGGCGCGCCTCCTGGATACGTGGGCTACGACGAGGGCGGACAGCTTACCGAAGCGGTGCGAAGAAAGCCGTATTCTGTGCTGCTTTTTGATGAGATCGAAAAGGCGCACAAGGACGTTTTTAACATCCTGCTTGGAATTTTAGACGACGGGCGCGCGACCGATAACAAGGGCGTTACGGTTGATTTCAAAAACACGATCATCATCCTAACGAGCAATATCGGCTCGGCTAAGATTATGGAGCTTGACGCCAAAAATGCGGACAAGCCGCGCGAGATCGCGCTTGCCGAGCGCGAGGAAGCGATAAAAGGCGAGCTGAAGAATTATTTCAAGCCCGAATTTATCAACCGTCTGGACGACATCGTGATCTTCAACGCCCTAAGCGAGGACGATCTTATAAAAATCGTGGGCATTATGTTTAAGAGTCTGCAAAAAACGCTCGCAAATCGCGGCATTAACGCGAGCCTAAGCGAAAATGCCAAAAAGCTCATCGCCTCGGCGGGCTTTGATATCGAATACGGCGCAAGACCGCTACGAAGGGCGCTCTACGATCTGGTGGAGGATAAGATCGCCGATATGATCCTAAGCGACGAGATCAAAACGGGCGATCGGATCGAAATCGGCGCGCGTGACGGCGAGATCGAGATAAAGAGGGTGAAGTAAAATTCGGCGGAATTTATCCTGTAGGGTAAATTCCGCGCTTCGGTGGAGTAAATTTGGCGAGGTGAATCTAAAATACTTTATTAATATAAATTGGGCTAATAATCTATCTCCTTGGGAATTGAAACCTATTCATGCTCTCTACGATGTAAAGTAGAATTCTATCCCGTTGGGAATTGAAACTTTAATCACTCAAAATTTAAGCCTTGTCGATAGTGTAGAATTTCATCCCGTTGGGAATTGAAACTCAAGCGAATTTATCGAATCAAATAGCTCATTCATC
>NZ_CALIBB010000172.1 GCF_938045595.1 uncultured Campylobacter sp. | reverse complement strand
TTTTTCTAAAAGATAAAAACCAAAGAGGCGTTTATAAAATTTCAATCTAAATTTTCCGCGCCATAATAAGCCGAACATCTGTCGTAAAGCGGCTTTAAGCAAGGCGTCAAAATTTTAAAATTCCGTCAAATTTAAACCCGCATTTGCAGGCTAAAATTTTACGGAAAATTCTTATCCTTGCTGTGGCACAGCTCGTTTAAAAAGCACTCCTTGCAGTTCGGCTTTATCGCTTTACAGGTGTAGCGGCCGAAAAGCACCATGCCTTGGTGCAGTTTGCCAAGATCCGTCTTAAAAGCCTCGCTCAGATCGCGCTCTGTAAGCTCGGGCGTCTTTGCACGGCTCAGCCCCAGGCGATGCGCGACGCGAAAGACGTGCGTATCCACCGCCATCACGTTTGCGCCCGCACCCTCTAAAAGCACGACGTGAGCGGTCTTTTGCCCCACGCCCGCAAGAGATTTTAGCCCCGCTTCATCAAGCGGCACGACGCCGTCAAAGTCGCGAACTACCGCCTGCGCCATTTTGATTAAATTTACCGCTTTGTTGTTGTAGAAATTGCACGAGCTAATTAGCAGCTTTACGCTTGCCAGATTAGCCTTTGCGAGCTCTGCAACGCTAGGGAATTCCGCAAAAAAGCGCGGCGTGATTAAATTTACTCGCTTGTCGGTACACTGCGCGCTAAGCATCACGCAGACCAAAAGCTGATAGTTGTCTTTAAATTTCAACTCACTGCGCTCTTCCGCGAAGTTTTGCAGAATTCTCTTTTTTATCTCTAAAATATCTTTTTTACTTCTCATTTGCATTTCCTCAAGGCGGAATTCTACCCTAAAATTCTAAAGTACAGTTTGATTGTTAACAACTTTGAGTTATAATCGCCGTTAAAATTTTTTTAAGGAATTGTGATGAAAAAAGTTTTATTTACAGCACTTAGTTTGGCTGCTGCTATCAGCCTCAACGCTACCGTTTACGCTACCGTCAATGGCAAAGACGTAACCGAAAAAGAGCTTGCTCCGCTACTTCAAGGCATAGGCAATGTAGATATCGCCGCTCTTAACGCGGATCAAAAGAAGGAGCTTATCGATAAAGGCATCGATCTGATGCTGCTAACGGATGAAGCTAAAAAATCGGGCGTTATGGACGAAGATGTTTATAAAAAAGAGCTTGAAATCGTAAAAGATAACTTAGCGCTTCGTGTATGGCAGGCTAAAGAAGCCAGCAAAATAAATATTGATGATAAAGAAATAGCTGATTTTTATAACAAAAACAAAGCGCGCTTTACCGAGCCTGCGAGAATCAAAGCGGCTCAGATCGTCGTTAAAACCGAAGCTGAGGCAAACGATATTATTAAGCAGTTAAAAGGGCTTAGCGACAGTGCACTATTTACTAAATTTGCAGAGCTTGCCAAAGCTAAATCTATCGATCCGCAGGCTAAACAAACCGGCGGCGAGCTAGGCTGGATGCCTAGCGATCAGGTCAAGCCTTTTGCCGATGCGATCTCTAAGATAAAAGATGGTCAAATCACTACTAAAGCGATTAGAAGCAGAGTCGGATATCACGTCGTGTTAAAAGAGGAGTCTCAAGCTAAAAAGCAGTTAAGTCAAAGCGAGGCAAAGCCTTTTATTGAGCGCGTGCTTAGACAGCAAAAAGCGGCAAAAGTAGTCGAGCAAAAAGCGGCAGATCTTCACAAAAACGCTAAAATCGAGTATAAATAATATAGGAGCTAAAAATGGGCGTTTTAGATATAGTAAAACCGGGCGTTTTAAGCGGCGATGACGTAAGTAAGGTCTATGCGTATGCGAAGCAGCAGGGCTTTGCGATCCCTGCGGTAAACGTAGTGGGGAGCAACTCCATAAACGCCGTCTTGGAAAGCGCTAAAATCGCAAATTCGCCCGTAATAATTCAGTTTAGCAACGGCGGCGCGGCGTTTTACGCAGGCGCTACTTGCCCTAATGCCGCAGTTTTAGGCGCTATCGCAGGCGCGCATCAAGTGCATGCTTTGGCGGCTCATTACGGCGTTGCGGTGATTTTACATACCGATCATGCCGCAAGGAAGCTGCTCCCGTGGATCGACGAGCTTATCAAAGCTAATACCACTCATAAAAAAGCTCACGGCGTGCCGCTTTTTAGCTCGCACATGCTCGATCTTAGCGAGGATGATTTGGAGTTAAATTTAGCGACCTGCGAGAAGTATTTGGAAATTTTAAGCGATCTTGGAATTTCGCTTGAGATCGAGCTTGGCGTTACAGGCGGCGAAGAGGATGGCGTCGATAATACCGGCGTCGATAACGCGCGGCTTTACACCCAGCCCGCAGATGTCGCACTCGCCTACGAGCGACTTGGCAAAATCAGCGATAGATTTAGCATCGCAGCAAGCTTTGGCAACGTGCACGGCGTGTATAAGCCGGGTAATGTCGTGCTGAGACCTGAAATTCTAAAAAATTCGCAAAAATTCGTCCGCGAAAAATTTAATCTGCAATCCGAAAAGCCTGTAAATTTCGTCTTTCACGGCGGCAGTGGCAGCGAGACCTCCGATATCAAGGCGGCCGTGAGCTACGGCGTCGTTAAGATGAATATCGACACTGACACGCAGTGGGCGTTTTGGGACGGCGTGCGCGCTTATGAGGCCAAAAATCACGGCTATTTGCAGGCTCAAATTGGCAATCCGGAAGGTGAGGATAAACCGAATAAAAAATTCTACGATCCTCGCAAGTGGCTGAGGGCAGGCGAGCAGAGTATGGTGGCGCGCTTGCAGGTCGCATTTGACAATCTAAATTGCCTAAATAGGAACTAATATGGATCGCCCAAATAACGAAGTGCTCGATATCACGCTACCTGAGGCGAAGGAGCGCTCGTTAGCGGGCGTTTTTTTTAAGATCGCAGCTCTGCCGATTGCGGTTTTTGTGGTGTTTTTGCTGGGCTATTTGGGGCTTATCGGGCTGAAGGTAGAAACGCACTCGATCCTGATGCTTGCGGTTTTGCTCATTATTGCACTAATTTTAGCTCGTCATAATGCAGAATATGGCTGCTTAAATTTTCAAAATAATATCGATGACTTCAAGCGCGAGCTGAAAAATTACATCGTCGCCAATCTCTTAAGTATTGGCGGTAAGAAAAAATCCGATGCTAGCTTTGATCTTTTTGTGGACGAATACGGCTACTCGCTGCGTAATCAAAACTACGCTTCCGTCGCGTCGGCAGTCTTTCCGATGCTTGGAATTTTAGGAACTTTCATCTCGATTGCGATTTCGATGCCACACTTTTCCTCAAGCAATATCGATGGGCTAGAAACCGAGATCGCGCAGCTTCTAGGCGGCGTAGGTACAGCATTTTACGTCTCGATCTATGGAATCTTTTTGGCGCTTTGGTGGATATATTTTGAGAAAAAGGGCATCAGCAAATATGAGCGCCTGCTCATCAAATACAAAAATTCCACTAAAAATTTCTTCTGGAACAAAGACGAGATCACGCAGGGCTATCTGAGCGAAATTTTAAACGCTAATTCTGAAATTTCGCGCTCATTTGCGATGATGAGCTCTACGAATTTTACCGAAAGGCTAAACCGCCTAATCGATGAAAAAATCGGCGCTTTTGAAAGCGTGATGGAAGCTGAGAAGCGAAGTATGGCGATTACACAAGAAGAGCTTGAAAAAGCAGGCGAGATGATCCAAAGGACAAATCTCGCTCACGGCGAGTTAGATAAGAGCTTCGCTCAAATTTTATCTGCGCTCAAGTCCGTGTCTGCAAGCCTAATCGAAATTCAAAACGGAATTTCCGCGCAGTATCTAAGCCAGTCTAAAACTTTAACGGACGGGCAAGGCGAGCTGGCTAACATTACGAGTGCATTAAGCGCTCAAATCAAGAGCCTAAATGCCTCCTTGGGCGGGTTTGCGGGCGAAATTTCAAGTTCGCAGAATGCTTACGCCGCTAAAATTGACGCTAGCTTTAGGGGGCTAAGCGCGGATTTGAAGGCACTTTTAGCTGGAGAGGACACTGCGCGAACGAGCAACGAAAGCATCATCGAAGAGCTTCGCAAAACGCTTGCGAGCATCGATGAAAAAGCACTTTTAGATGAAAACGAATAACGAAGAAAAAGAGACCTTTTGGATTGCGTACGCCGATTTGATGGCGGGACTGCTTTTTGTTTTCGTGCTTTTAGTAGGCGGCATCATCGTCAAATACTTCCTCACGCAAAGCAACCTGCAGGAGAAAGAAAGTCAAATTTCAAGCGCGCTAGCAAGCCTGCAAAGTCAGGAGAAAAAAAGCGCCGAGCTTGAAGCGCTGAATAAAATTTTTAGCGATCAGCTCGAGAAGCTAAACATCGAAAACACCGACCTTCGCAAGCAAAATTCCATCTATTTCATACAGATCGAAGATCTAACCGAGATGGCTGAGAAGCTGAAAAAAGAGAATTTAGACATCAACTCGCTTCTGCAAAAAGCGCGCGACGACGCCAACGCTACGATCAGCCAAAACGAACTTAAAATCGCCTTTTTGCTCGATCAGCTCACGAAGAAGGAGAGCGATTTTAATAAAATTTTACAAGACCTCAACGTCACGAAAAACCGCATCCGCAACCTAACCGGAATGAAGGTTAAGATCATCGCCGATCTGAAGGAGAAGCTGGGCGGCAAGATCCGCATCGATAACGAAAGCGGCGCGATGACGCTAAGCTCGTCGATCCTTTTTGACAAAGGCTCAAGCGAGCTGAAAGAGGGCGCCAAAGAGACGCTCCGCTCGACGCTGCAGAGCTATTTCGCCGCGCTTTTGAATAACGACGAAATTCGCGAAAATTTAGATCAGATCATCATCGAGGGGCACACGGACAGCGACGGCGGGTATTTGTACAACCTCGAGCTCTCGCAAAACAGGGCGTTTGCGGTGATGGATTTCATCAACTCGTGGAATAAAGATGAGCGGTTGCAAAAATATCTCATCGCTAGCGGTCGTAGCTACACGCAGCCCGTGATGCGCAGAGGCGTCGAGGACAAGGACGCTAGCCGCCGCATCGAGATAAAATTTACCCTTTCAAACAAAGAGGCGATGGAGGAGATCAGGAAATTTTTGCAGTTCGACGCGAACGCTACGAATTAGTAGTTCGTTCGAAATTTTAACCTGCAAAAAGAGAGCTTAAAATTTTAAAATTCTTAACTAATTCGCGACTTGCTTGAAATTTCAGCGGCGACGGAACGCATCCTTTTATTTTGACGCGAATGTCGTCGTAATTTGGCGGCTCACTAAATTTTATACACCGCTTACGCAGCATCTGCCGCGGCGGGAATGGGTTTAAATTTTAAGTCCGCGCATTTTGCGCGCTTTTAGTACCGCCGCGCGGATAATATGGTTTAAATTTAGACCTTTAAATTTAAGCCGCAAATTTAAGCAGGCTCAAGAGCGACTTAAAATTTATATAGGTTAAAAACCTTGCTCGTTTAGTTTTTTATAGGTGTAGCAACTGCGCTTAATCCCTAGATCGCAGGCTTTACCATAGTATTTTTTCGCCATACTCTTATCTTTTTTTACCCCTTTGCCGGATTCATATAAATATCCAAGATTATTGCACCCTTCGGCAATTTCTAAATCACAAGCCTTGGAAAATAATTTATTTGCTATTTGGTAATCTTGTTTTACACCTTTTCCTTGTTCATATAAAGCTCCTAAGTTGACACATCCTAGTCCATCTCCAAGATTGCAAGCTTTAGAATACAGGTCTTTTGCTTTTTCAAAGTCTTGTTTTACACCTTTACCAGACTCATATAGAACCCCGAGACTATTGCAACCTTCACCGACATCCAAATCGCAAGCTTTAGAATATAGCTCATTTGCTTTGTTATAGTTTTGCTCTATGACTTCCCCTTGTTCATATAAAACTCCTAGATCACTACATCCTAGCCCGTTCCCCAAATTGCAAGCTTTGGAATATAGTTCGTTCGCTTTCTTATAGTCCCGCTTTACACCTTCGCTGGAACTATACAAAACTCCTAGATTATAGCATCCTGTGTTATGCCCCAAATCGCAAGCTCTAGAATATAAATTTATTGCTTTTTCAAAGTCTTGTTCTATGCCTTCGCCTGAGGCATACCAAAACCCTAGAGCATAGCATCCTATGCTATATCCTAAATCACAAGTCCTAGAAAACAATTCATTTGCTTTCTTATAGTCCTGCTTTGTATGATTGCCTAAATAGTATGAAGCTCCAAGATTGTAACATCCTTCGGTAACTTCTAAATCGCAGGCCTTAGAATAGAATTGATTTGCTTTTTGGTAGTCTTGCTTTACGCTGCCATCTCCTTTTTCGTATAAAACTCCAAGATTATGACAGCTTTCGCCATGTTTTAAATCGCAAGCTTTAGAATATAGCTCGCTCGCTTTTTTATAATCCTGCTTTACGCCTTCGCCCGAGGCATATAAAAGCCCGAGATTGTAGCATCCGTCACCTTCTTGCAAATCGCAAGCTTTGGAAAGCATTTCGGTTACTTTTTTGTAATCTTGCTTTACTCCTTTGCCTGAGTAGTATAAAACACCCAGATTGCCGCAAGCTATGCTATTTTTTAAGTCGCAGGCCTTAGAATATAGTTCGGTCGCTTTTTTATAATCTTGTTCTGCGCCCTTGCCGTATTCGTATGACGCCCCTAAGGTGGTGCAACCCCAGCCGTCGCCCAAATTACAGGCTTTAGAATTTAGCTCTTTTGCTTTCTCATAATCCTGCTTCACACCATCCCCTGAATAGTATGCCATGGCGAGATTTACGCATGCTAAGGTGTTGTTATTATCGCATTTGCTTCGCAACTTGCTTATACCGGGATCCTCTTGTTCCGTTGATGACAAAGCTGTGGCTTCTGCTAGCGATAAAGTCGCCGTAGCGATCAGCGCTAAAAATATCTTTTTCATACATCGCTCCGTCTGAAATTTCGGCTATTTTATTTCATTTTCGCTTAATCTTTTGAAAATCGGCGAGCTGTAAATTTACATCGCCGCGAGCTTAAAGGCGAAATTTAGCAAAAAGCGTTAAAATTCCAAGCATTACAAGGAGCAAAAATGAAAATTTTAAAAAGTACGAAGGCAAATTTCAAAGAGGAGTTTGCAAGGCTGGTGCGCCGCGGCGAGACGGATATGAGATCGGTAATGCCCGTCGTAAGCGGCATCATCGAAGATATCAGAGCGCGCGGCGATGAGGCGCTAGCTGAACAGATAGAGAAATTTGACAGATGGCGCGTACAGGGCGATTTGGCTATCACACAAGAGCAAATGAGTCTCGCGTATGAAGGCTTAACCGCAGAGCTAAAAAACGCGCTTCAGATCGCATACGAGCGCATCTACGCTTATCATGAAAAACAGCTTGAGAGGAGCTGGTTTAGCTTCGATCCAAGCGGCGCGATGCTCGGGCAAAAGATCACGCCCGTGGATCGCGCGGGGCTGTATATCCCGGGTGGCAAGGCGGCGTATCCGAGCTCACTTCTGATGAACGCGATCCCCGCAATCGTCGCGGGCGTGGAGGATATCAGCGTCTGCACTCCCGCCGTGGGCGGCGTCGTAAACGAGCTACTGCTTGCGGCGATGCATGTGCTGGGGATCAAAAAGGCCTACAAGGTGGGCGGCGCCAGCGCGATCGCGGCGATGGCATACGGCACGCGCACGATCGGCAAGGTCGACGTTATCACGGGCCCTGGGAATATCTTCGTAGCGACTGCTAAAAAGCTCGTGTTCGGCGACGTAAATATCGATATGATCGCGGGCCCTAGCGAAGTGGGCATCATCGCAAACGCCGCGGCAAATCCGCGCAACATCGCCGTGGATCTACTCAGCCAAGCCGAGCACGACGAGATCGCGAGCAGCTTTTTGATAAGCGACGATGAAAAATTCGCTCTTGCCGTCGCAGAGCACATCGAGCGCGAGTTGCCTACACTCGCGCGTGAACCGATTGCTCGCGCCAGCATCCAAAACAAGGGCGCAATCATCATCGCGCGCGATATGAACGAGTGCGTAGAGTTGATGAACGAGCTTGCGGTCGAGCACCTCGAGATCGCGACCGAGAACGCCTACGAGCTGCTTCCGCGCATACGCCACGCAGGCGCGATATTTTTGGGCCACTACACGCCCGAAGCGATGGGCGATTACCTCGCAGGTCCCAACCACACGCTGCCGACCGGCGGAAGCGCGCGATTTTTCTCGCCTCTGGGGGTTTATAACTTCATCAAACGAAGCTCGATCATAGCGCTAAATAAGCGCGCCATAGACGAGCTCGGAGGCGCGTGCATGGCGCTAGCGGATGCCGAGGGGCTCGGCGCGCACAAAAAATCGGTGCAGATTAGATTTGAAGAGAAGTGATTTTGCGGCGGTAACGAAATTACGAAATGAAATTTTAAAAAAGCGGCTCAGGGCTTAAATTTACCCGCATATGGCTTAAGGCGGTTTGCGCATACAGCTTAAAAATTGCGAAGCGAAATTTTAAAAAGCACCGGCGGCAGTTGCGAAACCGAGAGTCGAAATTTTAAAATTTAAGAACGAGTTAAATTTTAAAAAATGTAAGCGTCGCGGCGAGAGTGAAATTTTAAAATTTCAAAAGCGCTATAAATTTAAAAAAACAGCCGTATTTGATTAAAATTTAAGGCAAATTTACTAAGCGAAATGATATACTTTCGCTGATTTTTTACAAGGAGAGAAAAATGAAAAAATCACTTTTAGTTTTGGCTAGTTTTGGCTTTGCGCTAAGTCTTAGCGCCGCAGATCTTTCAGATAGCTGCAAAGAGTATTTCGCAGATCTTGATAAGATGGTTGATACCTACAAACAAGCGGGTCAAGAGCAGCAGGTCAAGATGTATGAGGATCAAAAAAAGCAGTCTATGGATCAGATCAGCGCACTTCCTAAGGAGCAGCAAGAGGCCACTTGCAAACAAGCTAAAGAGATATTTAAGCAGATGATGGATCAGATGAAACAACAAGGCGCTATGAAATAAATACCTTCGCGGGCACGATGATGCCTTCTTCAGTCGCGGCGATGTGATATCGTCGCGATTAATTCTTTTTAAACTCACACTTTTATTTTTAAAATTTTAAAATTTTAAAATTTGGATGTTTTATCCTCGTTGCTTTCAGGGCTTGCTAAGAATTTCAGATTTGATATTTAGCTTATTGCAGGAAGTCAAAACCAATAAAGCGCTCGTCGTCGTTAAAATGCTCCGCAAGGCGACGCATCTTAGTGGGGCGCTGCGGAGTACCAAAGATTTACGAGCCGTTTTGGCGCGGCTCGAAACAGCGCCTCATCAATATGACGAATGCAGGCTCGGTTTGAGGCGTCATTTTATCGCGATTTGAAATAGCTGGGCTCATAGATAGAGCAAATTCGCGTCTCAGTTTGCGGCTCTGCTTATGAATTTACGGCTTTACGACCAAAAACATCTCGCAAGATCGCCTTGGATTTTAATCCTTAGTAACGATCGTGCCGTTTTGTATTTCGTGCACGCAGACATTTCTGTGCAGCTCTTTATCGCTATCTAAAGTATAGTAGTACGTTGTTACTGTGCAGCGTAAATCGGCGTCGATGACGAACTCCTGCTTGGCGCGCATCGGCGGCTTGCTTTTACCGCAGTGCACGTAATCGGCGTAAATTTCGCGACAATCGCTTATGCGAAATGCGTCGTTTAAAAGGCACATAAAAACATATTCGTGCCCGTGCTTGCTATCTTGAAAATCCCTCAGATAAAGCCTTAGCAGAATTGTTTTGGCGCTCTTTTTTGGCAAACGACAAGCCCTTATGTCTTTGATCCTCTCCCAATACGCGCTTAGATTGTCGATTAAAAAATTCTCCTTTGCGAACGAAAACAGCTCATTTTTATCAAGTAAATTTTTATCGATAGCCGCTAAGGGCGAAATTTCTCCCGGATAGCGTATCGGCAGTTGCGCGATCGGCAGATCGTCGTAAATATCTTTCATACTCTGATAAATCTCCGGTCGCGGCGCATCGTCTCCCTTAGCCGCGGCATTTTCCATGCCGCATAGCGCAAGTAGGCACAGCAAAAATATCCACACCTTCTTCATAGCATTCCCCCTTGTTTCGGTCGTGATCCCTTTTCTCCTAATCATACTGAAAATTTTAAAGCCTTATTAATATGAAGAAAAAAGATCAAAAATCAAAGCGTCGCTTTTACAGCCATCCTTAGCCATCTTTTTCTATTTTGCCCTTGCTTTTGGGTTAATTTAATCCGAATCTTCCTCTTAGGTGAAACGGACGATGCGCGGCTATTCGCCGTCCTGCGCCTCTTCGGTGAAGCTAACGATGCGCGGAGCTGCGATGCGCGCGTAATCCTGCGCGTTTAGGATGATCGAGTGATCGAGCAGGCCCGCGTTGAAAGCTATCTCTTCAAAGCGTCCGAACAGCGACGGATCAGCGATTAGCAGCAGTTTGTCGTGGAAGCTAAACGGCGGCACCGAGCCGATGACGCAGTCCGTGAGATCGCCCACTTCATCGGGGCTTACGAGCGACGCTTTTGTGCCGCCGAGCCCCTGCGCCAAGCGCTTTAGATCGGTTTTATGATCGGCTGCGAAGACCGCTAGGACGTAGATCCTGCCGTTTCTGCCCGCGGGTTTGTCGCTAGGAAGCTTCAGCTGCTGCGGCACGTTTGCGCAAATTTGATCGGCGGTTAAAGTTAAATTTCCTGCGCAGGCGCCGTTTTCGCAGCCTTGAGCGCTCGCAGCGGCGGAAGCGTCGGGGTTTTGCGCGTCATAGACGTTTGCTAAATTTAAATTTTGCGCGAAAGAAATTTGCCCGTCCTTAAAGCCCTTGATCGTGCAAACCAGCGCCTTTGCGCCCTGTCCTAGCTGCGTGCCGCGGATTTTGGCGACTTCAGCGGATGTGCCCGCGCTTTCGTGAGCTACGACGCGGAAGCGCGCCCCCTGCTGCGTCAAAAGCTCTTTTAGGCTTTCAAAAATTCTCTCTGACATGCTCTCTCCTTGTTTTTGCGAAATTATACTGAAATTTTAACCAAACGACCCATCGATGCCGAAATTCCATTCTTCGCCGTAAAATTTATCTCGCCTGCGCGCAAGCCCATTGCGCGATGAAAGATCTATTGCATGGCGGAAATTCCGTCACGTATAAGCTCGGTCCGCCCTGCTTCTTGCGAAATTATTTCATCTTGCGGATTTTAGGCTCTTTGCTCTCTACGAGCTCGTAAATTTTAAGCTCGACCTTGACGTCTTTGGGCGCCAAAATTCTAATTTCGCCCGGAGTGTAGAAAAAAGGCGCTCCAAGCTCATAATAGACCCATTTTTTTTGCTTCTCGGTTTTACACAGCATCAGCGTTTGAGCAAGCTCGTTGCCGCCGCTAAACTCGTAATAAAGCCCGTCCGAGCCTTCTTTTTGCTCTATTTTGCCGCCGATCAGATACGCGTCGTTGCAGTCGGCTTCGATCTCTTTGGAAAAGACCGCTTCGACCTTAAACTGCTGCGGCGGCATCTTTGACGGCGTTAGCTCAAAGACGTTTAGCTGCTTTTGCGCCTCGCCGCCGAACAAAAACAGCGGCAATAGGAAAAATAAAACGCTTTTTCTCATACTTTACTCCTTGAAAAGATATTTTTATTTAAAATTTTAGCAAAATTTTTACTCATTAAACTGAAATTTCAATCGACTTTGTTTTTATCTATAGCAGATGATGTCTTTTAACGCCTCCGTCTCTGATTTTAACGCCTCGCTATCGGTTTTTTGCGCGGAGCTATTTTTGTTCGCTAAATTTTTGCTAGAGCCTTGCGGCAAGGGTTTTTCCCGCGAGTTTAAAGCTTTGACGGCGTCGCGCGAAATTTCGCCCTGCGTTTGCACGGTGGAAATTTCGCCGCTAGCCCCGTCTGCCTTGCTCGCGTGGCGGCTTAGCACGCTTTTGACGCGTATCTTTTCGCCTGCGTAAAACGCCTCGCAAAGCCCGCCTTGCGCCTCATAGTCCGTTACTTTGACGCTGCCTTCTTGAAATTTATAAAATTTTACCCGTTTTGCTCTGCGCAGCTCCCGGGCTCCGCCCCATACGTCGCTCTGCGCGTCAAGATCCGCGAGCGCGAATGCGCCGTCTGCCGCCTTATACATATTGCCGAGCCTTATCGGTATCCGTTCGTCACTCTTTTTGGTAAGCACGAAGCCGATCTTTTCGCCATCTTTTGGGTGCGGGCGGAACTGCTTGGAGAAAAACGCCGTGAAAAATGCGACCTCCTTGATCTCGCCGTCGGTGCCTAGGTATCTCGTCCAGCCATCTTCGGGCACGTCGATCTCGGCGACGTCTCGCTCGTCTTTTGCGCCGCATTTTAAGCCCGCGCAGCCGCTAAGCGCTAATGCCGCAAGCGCGGCTAAAAATAGGTTTTTCATATTTTCCCTTCAAATAAATTTTGGCTCAAAACAGGGCGCTCAAGCACGTAATCCGTAGGGCATTATTTCAGGCTCGCGGGATAGCCGCTAAATTTTTCGACCCAGCCGTCCTCGCCGTAGAGCTCGCCACAAAGCCCGTCCGAGAGCTCGGCTAGATTTTCGCTCGCCTCGTCCGCAAGCCGCCAGCGCTCACTTTGCTCGAAAAAGCTTAGCGTCTCATGCAGGACGTGATCGGTAAGATGCGCGCAAAGCGTCCTTAGCGCCTCCCTCTGCCGCGGCGAAAACTCCGCTATCGATGCATACAGCCGCTCGCACCGCGCGCCTTTCATCCGCCCGCTCATGACCGCGTCTAGCCACGCCAGCGACCCGTCTCTTACCTGCCGCACATACTCCTGCCCAAAACTCTGCAAAACATCTATTTTTCACTCCTTGCGTTTAAATTTTAAAATTTTTGGCGCCTCGCCTAAATTTAGATCGAAATTTACTTCCTAAGCCCGTTTAAGCTTTTTGCGTCCTAAATACGGCGAGCCGCATTCACCTTTTATAAAATTCTACTTAGCGAGCGCCGTTTTATCGTTTGCGCTGCTATTTTACCGCGCCGTAAAATTCGCGCTGCACCTCAAAGCACAGCGCCGTTTAAATTTTAAAATCCGAAAGCTCGCGACCGAAATTTTAAAATTTAAGGCTCGATGAAATGCGTTTCGGCGCGACGGTATGCGCCGCTTGAAACTTTAAATTTTAAAAACTCGTACTTCGCCTCAAAGCCCGCTAGCGGGGCTAAATTTATCAAGCTGACGTTGCCCAGACGCGTAAAAATCGCTGTCCGTTCGCCTCAAACGAGCACTCCTGCCAGTCCCAGTCGTTTTCGCCACCCATTGCGAAATTTTGAGGCTCGCCTGATAGACCGACCGCGCTCAAAGCAGCCGTTATCCGCTCCTTCATAAAATCATCGGGCTCGCAGGACTTGAATTTTTCAAATTTTATCTCGTAAAGGGAAGCGAGCCCAAAGTCCGCGCGCACGAGCTTGCCGCACTGCTGCGCGAACTCCGCCGCGCTGCATTCGTGCTTTGGAGCGTAATACCAAACCTCCAGCTCCTCGATGCTTTCGCCCCTAAATTTTATGGATTTTATCATTTTGCCCCCTCCATTTCGCTCATCGCGGCTGTTTAAATTTTATCGCTTAAATTTTGTTTGCACTCATGCGGCGCAGGTTTTGCACGCAAGATCAAACTTTCGCTATTCGGCGTAAGCGCGCTGCGCAGGCAAATTTTAAATTTAATCCGCCGCGCTTTAAATTTGTACGCCGAAGTCCGCCTGCATCCCCTCTTTGCCCTTTGGCGTAAAATAGCAAACGACGTAGCAGAGCATTCGGTCTTTGCAGTCGTATTTGGCTTCGAGAGCCTCGATAATGCGCGCAAATTCCTGCGGCGGCTTGTCCGCAAAGGCGCCTCGCAGCTCCTCTGCGGCGATCTGTTTTGGGCTAAGGAGCAGATACGCCGCGCCGCCGTCCTCATCCTCGCTGATGGCGCGTAAAATTTCACCGCTCGCGCGAACCCGCCAGTGTTCCTTGCCGTCCCACTCGCGCAGGCTCAAAAACGTCGTGCCGCCGTCAGCGTCCAAAGCCTTTTCGTTTGGAATTTGAGTGCGCAAGGCGCCTTCATTTAAGCTCTCGCTCGCGACCTCGATAAAAACGTCCGTGCCGAGCAGATAGTATATCTGCTCAAACTCGCTTTCGTACTCCTGGCCGTCAAATTTAGCGGCAAATTCGCGCACCCGCTCGTCCGCTTCGCAGCCGAACATTATCGCGTCGCTATCTGAAATTTTAACGATATAAGGCTCATTCATAGGATTTTCCAAATTTTATTGCGGCTCGCACTTTCCGTAAACCCACTCGCGAGTTTCGTTTAGCTTAAACTCGCCGTCCTTTAGAAAATACTGCTTGCTGCTTTTGATCGCGTTTTCGCCCGCGGCTATGTAGTCGCCGATGAAGCCGCGATCCAGGACGTCGTGCGCTAAAATTTCAGGCTCAAAGACGTTTTGCGTCTTTTGCGTCTCGTGCCATTTGCCGCTCTCATCAGGCTCGCGCAGGGTGATCGAGATGTTATTGCCCGCCTCGTCGTAGTCATAGATATACTCGTACTGCTTGCCATCGGAAGCCGTGCGATTTTTTATCACGTTGCCGCGCGCGTCGTAGCTAAACTCGTTTTCAAACACGACCTCCCAGCGCTGCGACTCCTCGCGCCAAAGCGCGGTTTGCTCGCGCAGAGGCCTGCGTTCCTCAGTCTCCTCGTGCACGTTTTTGTAGTACTCTCTCCACTCGTTTTTTGCGGCGTCCCAGCGCGATCTTAGCTCGGTAAAACGTCTATGCTTAGGCTCGATTTTGCGCAAGATCTTTTCATCGCGCTGCCATGTGTCGTCCTTCCATATAAAATTTATCTCGCTGCGCGTCCCGTCCGCGGCCGTAAAGACGGTGTGTTTTGTAAGCGGTACCCATTTGCCGCGCCATGCGTAGCCTTCGGAGCCCGCGTAAACGTCGCCGTTGTAGTGATATATCGATTTTTCGTACGGCATCCATTTTTTCGCTTTGGCGTTCCATTCGTAGGTCGATACGAAATTGTTTCTGTCGCTTTCATCGACAATCCTTTTAGTAAGGTGTGTCGGCGTCCATCTACCCTTTTTTAGCGTGAAATTTTGTAAAATTTCCGTTTTGCCCTCGCGCTTTTCGACGGCTTTTTCCCCGTCGTATGGCTTGCCGTCCTTGCTTTGCAGGCTGAAATAAATTTTTGAGCCGTCAGTAGCGATCTCCTGCTTGCTTATCGCCGTTTCGCGAAATTTGTTTGTATTCGCGTCCCAGTCATATTCGACGTTTTCGATCTCGCGCTCGCCGCTTTCGTCAAATTTACTAAAGCTTTTAGATACGGACGATCCCTCTTCGCCACTCTTTTTGTAGATTTTTTCTAGGCGGCGGGTTTTAGCGTCGTAGTTTTGGCTCACTTCATATTCGTAGCGCGGCACGGCGTCGCCCTCTGTTTTATAACTCGTCTTTTGTAGGCAAATTTTATCCGTTCGCGCTTTGAAATTTGATGCCGTTTCGTGCGTCTTGCCCGTCTCGGTTGCGCCCGCAGGCATCGCAAGCGCTAATGTCGCCGCCAAAATGGAGCCTGCTAAAACTGCCGTCCGCGCCCTCGAATTTACCGCCGCCCGCGCCCTAAAGACGCCTGCCGAAATAATCGCTCGCGCCTTTAAATTTAGCGCCGCAAAATCTGCCGCATCCTCGGGCGAAATTTTAAAAAAACCTCTCATGACCGCTCCTTTATCTGAATTTTAAATCGCGGGGCTTTCGAGCTCATACACGACGTCCTGTCCGCCCTCCACGCTTAAGATGAAGAGCGATTCGCCCTTGATCGCGATAGCGTGCATATCGCCGACGGCAGGCAGCTCGTAGGCATCCACCGCCCTCATCGTCTCTGCATCTACGACGAGTAGGGTGTTGTAGTTTTTGCTAAGCGCTAGAATTTTGCCGTTTTTCACGTCGGCGCCGGTGATGTAGTAGTCGTTTAGATCGCGCCCGTCTTTTAGCTCAAGCCCTGCGCCCGGTTTTAGGACGCTTTCGGCGCTTAAAGTTTGATCGTTTTTATCGACTCTGATGACGACGACTTTTTTTGAAACCTCATTCGGCACCGAGAACATATACATAAACTCGCTTGCGGGGTCGCTTGCGATCGATAGGACGTAGGCCTTTTTTGCCCTGACGGTTAGCACGACGGGGCGATCTCTATACCACGAGGTCTTTAGCCCGCCGCTGCTTTCGCGGAAGGTGTTCCACTCTTTAAATTTATCGATCTCGCCCTGCGGCGCTTTTTCCACCGCCCAAAGGGTCTTGTTGAAAGCGGTCGTGATGAGCTTGCCGTCTGCAAAGGTGCTATCGACGCTGTATCTGATGTCGTATCCGTTCGGTTTATCTAGGATCGCACGGTGCGTTATGTTTTGCAGGCTGCCGTCTAGAAAGTACACCCCCGCAGCCGTCGAGACGACCGCGAACTCATCGCTTGCGGCGTCGTATGCGAGCCCGCCTGCGTTTCCTTGGCCGAAGATCCCCGTCGCTTTAAACGCAAGCGGCTTTTTGCTTTTGATCTTAAGGGCGGGTTTTAAATTTTTCACGGCGCCGTCGTTTGGATTTTCGTTAAATTTAAACGCCCCTTCCTCTAAAGCGCCGGCGATATGGGGCATCTGCACTTTGTTTTTGCCCGTAAGTGAAAAGGGCCTTTGCAGCCTCGTCCAAATTTGAGCGGTCCATTTATCGCTCGCTTGAGCTAAGTTTAAGCTTATCCTCTCGGGCTCGCCTTTGCCGCTAAAAGGCGGAACGCCCGTGGAGAAGAAGGCCTGAAAGGCGTTTGAGACGATGACGGCGAACGAGATCGCGACGATCGCGGTCGTGTATGCGCTAAAGGGGTTGAAGCTTTCGCTTTGCTCGTCTAGGTTTTGCGCTTTCGGCGCAAAAAGTAGCATCACGGGCATTACCAAAACGACGGCCCAATACACGAATGCGCCCCACGTGTAAGTGTGCGCGCCGAAGATCGCGTCGCCAAATCCCATCCCTACGTCCCACGCAAAGCCGTCGAGCGAGGTGTGGCGGATGCTCATAAAAAGCCCGTATGCCGCGCAGATGAAGACTGCCGAGACATATTTGATCTTGGCTCCGTAGCGCAAGATGAAGATGCCTAAAACGCCGATTAAGATCATGCCGATGCGCTCGAACCAGCATAGCGTGCAGGGGCTCTCGCCCACGACGTATCCGAGGTAGATGTTTGCGATGCCTACGGGGATGGCAAGGATCAGTAAAACCGCCGTGGTCATTAGTAGGTTAAATCTCTTTTGCATAGCGCCCTCCTAATAGCTTCCGAAGGGCAGCACGGAGGTAAAGCTCGCGATAAAATACATCGCAAAGCACAGTGCTGCGCCGAGCACGAAGAGCCTAAAGGCAACCTTTTCTTTCGCGGGCTTTCGCCACACTAGCCATACGGCAGCCGCTAGCAAAACAAGGATCAGTAGTTCCATGCCGTTCTCCTTATCGTGAAAATAGTTATTGAATGGTAATGCAGCTAGGATAAAATTTTACTTAAATTTTAATATTACCTATGAAAATTTATATATTTTTGTAGCGATACGTATTTTGAAACTATATATCAACGGATAAAAAATGATCGATTAAGATAAATTTGAGTCGCGATGCGTTAGGCATGAAGCGATCGATCACCCTGGACTTAGCCGCTCCGCGATCTTATATTCGGTATAAAATTTTAAAATTTTGATGATTTTGCCGCTTTGACTGCGGCCTTAAAAAAAGCGTCGCGGCGAGAACTATCTTTGTGAAGCGACGAGGAGTATCGTTAGCGAAGCGGCAACGAGTATTTCGGCTATGCGACGGGACGTCTTTAGCGACGAAAAAGCAAAAGCGGCTGCGCTATCGTCGTAGAGTGCCGAGCCGTAAAATTTAAAAGATTAGAGCGGCCGCCTGCGCAAAAGCGAATGTATAAAATTTAACGCGCGCTCTTTTGGCATTGGGCGGCGTGAAATTTCATCGCGCCTCTTTGCCGCTAATTTGCGATTTCATTCGCTCCGCTTTATATCCTCGCTCGAAAAAGCTCTCTCGCCTTCGTAAATTTTCTCATAGCGGCTTAGCTTGCCCTCTTTGAAATAGCCGATGAAATAGCTCGCCGATTTTTCGGCCTGCTCTTGCGAAATTTCATCATAGAGATAGACTGGCTCCTTTGATTTTTGTTTGTGTAGGCACGAACAGCTGCGAAAATAGCGCCTTTTGATTTTAAAATTTTGCGCCTCGTCGCCTTGCTCGTCTGCGTGCTTTGTTGCGCTTATTTCGCTACTTTGCTTGTCCGCGGGCGTTTGATCATCTCTCCCGCCGCCTTGCGCCGTCTGTTTTTGCTCGCTCGCCGCGCCGTGATCTTGCGTCTCTACGGCGGTAAAACAGATACTCGCCGAAATTAAAGCCGAAATAGCCGCCTTTACCGCTCTAATTAAAACCATTTTTCAACCTTTTCTTTTGCCGCCGCTGCGTGCGGACCTGCTGCGGCATAGGATTTAAATTTTAAAATTTACGCGGCGCTTACGCAAATACCTCCGCGCCGTATAAATTTAAATGCAAAGCTTGCAGACGCCGCGACGATAAAATTTAACCACAGCACTCGCGCAAGGCCGCGCAGATAAAATTTAGCCGCGAAATTTTACCGGCGCATCTTCAAACGCTACTTTATCTTTTTATATTTCCACGTCTTTTCCGTTATGAGCTCGTATTTTCCATCTTTAAGCTTAAATTCCTTAAAGCTCGTTATCGCGTAGATACTAGGCATCTCAAACATCATCAGCGCGGCTCCGTATCCCACGCTATCAGCCGGGATTGCGGTATCGTAAGTGGCCTCCGAGCGCCCGGTTTGCACCCATTTGCCGTTCGCATCAAGCTTGTAGATATCCATCGCCGTATTGCTGCCGCGCTCGTCGTAGCTATAGACGTATTTGTTGCCGCTGCTGGAATTTGATTCGTAGCTTTGCACGAGCGGGCGCTCGCCCGATTTGTCGTAAATTTCGCCGTTTGAGTAGCTTTTGACCCAATCTTTAAGCTGCTCATCCCATAGATAAGATGTCATATTAAGATCCGCGCCCTTCTTGATAGCGGTCTGTTTGCTCATATTATCCCACGCGCCCTTCTCGTCGTTCCAGATGAAGCTCGTAACGATCCCCTCGTCCTTCGCAGCATCAAGCTCATGCTTACTCATCGTCGCGTTTTGCCACGCGCCGTTTTGAAAGGTGCTGCGGATCTGCTCGTAGCTGCCGTTTCGATCGCCGTTAAGCATCTCTCGCTCGCTGTTTTGCCACGCGCCGTTTACAAACTCGTAGGTTACGTATCCGCTCATCTCTCCTGCGGTGTCGTAGAAAATTTCGGTCTTATCTTTGGGCTGCCAGCTCTTGCCGTCCCATTTGAAGCTTATCGTAAGCTCCTCCTTATCCCACGCGTTTTTTACGGATCTGCTCATGCTCTCTTTTTGCCATTTGCCCTTTGTGAGCTTATATCGCATATCTTCGGTCGCGTTGCCGTCGTAGCTGGAGACGGTTTTGCTCGCATTGCGCGTGCCGTCATCCGCTATCGAATTGCTCTCGCGCGTCGTGACGTTACCCTTTACGCTTTCCGTGTAGTCTTCTATTTTTTTCCACTTGCCGCTTTTAAGATCGAGGTTAAATACTTCAAATTTAACCATTCCCCCCTTTTTGTCAAAGTAGCTGATCTCTTTGTAGCTAGAGCCTAGGCCGTCCGAGGAGTTCCTGTCTCTTATCTGCTCCAGCTTGCGCGCCGCCGCGTCGTAGCTTAGATACGTGCTCTCCTTGCGCCCTCCGAGTGAGCCGTAGCTCATACTTTGCACCATATACTCATACTCCTTGGCAAACGCCGCCGCACAGAGCAGCGCAAGTATCGTAGCGAGCTTTTTCATCCTCTCTCCTTGGAAAAAATTTTGATAATTATATAATGTTCGTATATAAAAACGGATAAAATTTCGGCGTGCGGCTAAATTTAAAAAACTTCGATTTTTAGGCGGTAGTGGTGAAATTTTACGTCGCCAAACTGCTGGAATTTTAGTAATATTTTGATCTGATTTTGCGTTAGTTGTCGATAGAATTTATGCGAAATAGAATTGCGTGCGAGCTTCTGCTAAATTTTAAACAGATCTAGGCTGATTTATATCAAAGCTTCACTGCGTGCCGTTAGCGATAAAATTCTACGTAATAAAATTTTAAATTCACGCGCAGATCCGTTTGAAGAGATAAAAATGCAATACTAAATTTTTGGCAGCTCAAAATTTCAAATAATGCCGATTTTTCAAAAGTGCCGCTGATTAGGCGATACTAATCGCAGAAGCGCTTATCCGCGTTATTTGCTTTGCGCTTGGCTAGGAAGTCCGCCTTTTTAGCGGGGTCTGCGAAAAACTCGTCCTGCCTAAGCAGCGCGGCGTCCATTTTGTCCTCGGCTGCCTTGAGCGCAGCGGCGCGATCTACGAAGTGCGATGGAAATTTCTCATCAAATATCGCTTTATACGGGTGCGCCTTGACCCAGTCCCTGGCGCGTCCCGCCGCATCGCGCTGTTTAGCAAGATCGCAGAATGCGTATGGATTTACCACGTTGCCGACTAGCTGCAAAAATGCCGCGTTCGCGGACTCGGTCTCACGAAATATCTCGTCCTTGATGTCGATGACGCGAGCGAAGGTTAGGAATCGATTTTTGCCCGCGTAGAACCAAAACACCGCGTCGTCCTTAAGCCCCAGATCATAAGCGCGTGCAGCGACGGTCATCAGCGTGGTCGGAGCGACCATGTCCGGGGCGTCCTCGATGATTTTGATCGCTTTTTTCAGGCTCGGCACGTCATTTTTCATCAACAGATCGTCGATCGGCTCGTAAACGTGCACGTATTCGGGCTTGCCCTCCTTAGCCGAATAAAACGGCGAAACATAGATGTCGATCGAAGTGATTTTTTCCACTTTATCCTCACCCTGGGCGCTCAAAGTCGCAGCCGCCGCCGCGCAGAGCAGCAGTGAGCGAAATTTTTTCATGGTCTCTCCTTCGGTTAAATTTTGTAAATTTGCTTCGTAATTATACCCTGAAATTTTAAGACGCGGCGTTTGATTTTTAACGAATATATTTTTGCGGAATTTTAATTTTTGCGGCGGCTCTATTTTCTTTTTATTCGGCTTCAGCGCGACGCTTTACGCGGCTAAATTTAGACGCCGTTAGCTGCTAAATTTACATTTCAATTTAGCTCGCTCACGCAAATTTTATAAATTTTGGCGCCTTTTAAAAGAGCTAAATATTCGCCGTTCCCGTACGAGCCGCAGCCCTCATTTTTGTTATTTTTAGGGCCGTCTGCGCCGAGAAAATTTAGGCTGATTTTTCTGTCTAATTCTAGCGTTTCGCCTTTAAATTTAAACAAAAACAGCTCTTCTTTGTCGTTATCAGCCGGGCAAAACAGCACGCTTCGCTCATCCAGCGCGAAGTCGCGGCTCGCAAAAATATAATCGCTTTTTGAAAATTCTAGCTCGCACGTTTTAATAGCCGCGGAGCCCGGTTTATAAGAACTGATTTTCGGAGTATACGCCGTGGCTTGCCCGTCCTTGATACGCACGAAATCAAAGCTACTGCAATAGTGCGCGTAGCACGCGCCGCCAAATAGATTTATCGCGTAGCAGTCGTGAATCCGGCTGAGGTCAAATCCATAGAGCTTTTCGCCCGCTTCGTTCCAAACGGCGAGTTCGCACTCGTCTCCGCCGAAGTTGCCGAAGAGCCCGTCGCCAAAATATGAAACGTAGAGTCGCCCGCCTTGTGCTATGATCTTTGCTATGCCGTCGCCCACGCAAATTTTGCTCGTCCGGGCGCCCAGCTCATCGATAAATTTTAAATTTTCCTCGCTGCGTTTTAGCTTCTCATCGTAGCGCGAGCGAGCGTTTAGCAGCGCCCAACGGTTTGGAAAATCCACGGGCACGGCGAAGCGGTAGCCGTTTTCGTCCGCGTCGGTTTTTATCTCGCGCAGCCGCCCGTCTTGTATAAATTTTATGACGTATTCACCCGCATCCTCGCATAGAAAATATATCTCGCCGCGCTCGGTGATGCCGATGCTGACGAGCTCTCGCGCCTCTTTTGGCGTTAGTTCGTAACAAGGGGTTAAATTTAACCGCGATTCTTTGATTTTAATGGACTTTGACATTTTGATTTTTCAAATTTTACCGTTACAGCTCCTTCGATCTGTAATCGTAGCTGAAATCTTTCGGCGAGTAGTAATTAAGCGTGTTGCCGTCCACTTCGCCGTAAGGATAGCCAAAATTATTGATCGGAAACTGCGCTGGGCGTGGGCTTAGCGTGAAGTCTCTGCCGTAGTTAAAGCCGATCCAGCACATCTCCCAGTTGCCGAATAAATACTCGCGAATTTTAGCAAGCTTGCTATCGTCATTGCTTAGCTTCTCGCCCAGGCGCACTTTCGTAACGTCTGCGGGATCGACCGGGATCCAGCCGTGGCCTTTTAGATAAAATTCCGCTCTGCAGTGCTGCGCACCCGAGATATGGCTGACGCCGTCTTTAGGCGCGACGCCCATTTGAGCGCTAAATCTCGACGCGCCTACGCGGATACCAAACATCTCTCTTGCGGCGATGCCTTGCGCGCGGCAAAGTGCGACGAAAACGCTATTTATGTCGGTGCATTTGCCGCTTAGCTTGCCGCTGCTTAAAATTTGCTTCACGTCCCCTAAGCCGCAGCCTAGCACGCTGTTATCGCGCTGCATAGTGTTCGCCACCCACGTATAAATCGCGCGCGCCTTTTCCAAATCGCCCTTGATGCCGCCTGCAATCTCGTCTGATTTTTGCTTGACGACGCCGTCGATTTGAATCTGCGCACTAGGCTCTAAAAACTTCGCCACCTCGGGGTTAAGCTTTTCGTTGGGATTAAATTTTACCTTGCTAAAGTCGGTATTTCGCTCAAAGGTCTCGACGCTAAATTTAATGTTTAGCGTGGGCTTTGCCACACCGACGTAGCCGGCATAGAGCGTCGGAATTTCGCCATAGTCCACGGATGGATCGTTGAAATTGCCGTCAAATTTTATGTCGCTTACCTTTTGATATTCCGTGATAAGAGGAAGCGGTATCCAAAGCCGCGTCTGCTTGCCCTTCTCCAAAATTTCGTGATTTAGCGAGAGCCCAAAAGCTCTCTTTTTGCCAATGACTTTTTCCCCGCCCAAAATGGTACTCGGAGTTGCCATAACGGCGCCTAAAATCGCAGTGTTTCTTAAAAAATCGCGTCTTTGCATGAAATGCCTTCAAAATAAAATGGCTAAGCCTTAGCCCTAATTACGCGTGGATTTTAACCTTTTGCGGCTTTGAAATCGCTAAATTTAAAATTCTGCAAGCCGTAAATTTTAAAATTCTATCCATATTTAAAATTTCAAAATTTCGCTCGCTTTAAAATTTTAGAATTTTGCTCGCCGCGGAATTTTAAAATTTCAAAATTTCGCCCAAAGACACGGCGCGAAATTTCGCCAAAGCGGGCATGATAGCCGGCAAACTAGGCGCGCAGGCAGTATGTATTGGCGGCGTAGGCTAAACCACGCAAAAAGCGCCGCTGTCGCAAAAGCCAAGCGTGCGTTTCGATGAAACGGTTAAGCTTTGACGAAGCGCGGCAGCTTAGCTTAAACAAATCGCGGCAGCAAAATGCAAGCCGTCAGAGGATTAAATTTCTCGCGAAAAATACTCGTAGATAAAATTTTTAGGCGAGTACGGATCTTTCGGCGTGCCGCCCACTTCGCAATACGGATGCGAAAAAATTTCAATCGGGACATGCGCCGGGCGCGGATTTAGCACGATTTCGCGAGCGTAGTTAAAGCCCAGCCAGCACGGCTCCCAGTTACCGAAAAGATACTCGCGCACCCGCGCCAGCTTGGAATCATCCTCGCTTAAGTTTTCGCCCAATCGCACCTTCGTAACGTCCGCAGGATCGACCGGGATCCAGCCGTGGCCTTTTAGATAAAATTCCGCTCTGCAATGCTGCGCGCCCGAAATTTCAAGCGCACCGCCGTTTAGGGCGCCCATGACGCCCATTTCAGGCGAAAATTTCTGCGCCGCGCCTGTGCGGATGCCGTAAATAGCGCGCGCGGGAATGCCAGCTGCCCTGCAGAGCGCGACGAACACGCTATTAATATCGGCGCATTTGCCGCTTAGCTTGCCGCTGCTTAAAATCGTCGCTGCGTCGCCGCTGCCGCATGCGATCACGCTATTATCGCGGCTCATATTTTTTGCGACCCACTCGTAGATCGCGCGCGCCTTTTCCAGATCGCCTTTAAGCGAGCCGGTGATCTCGTCTGATTTTTGTTTCGTAGCGCCTTCTACCGGAATTAGCTTTGAAGGCTTTAAAAACTCCTCAATCTCGGGGCTCAAGCGCTCGTTTTCATTAAAGCTTACCTTGCTAAAATCAGTGTTTCGCTCCGAAATTTCGATATCAAAGCTAAGCTCAAAATAATCATCCTCTTCGCCTACGACACCTTGCTCGCCGTATTTGCCGACGCCTGCTCTTGCCTCTTTATCGGGTGCGAAGCGCGCGTAGTACGTGCTTATATGATCTCCGCAGACAGCCGACTCTTGCGCATTTGAGCGGGCATGATATTCGCCAAGCAACCTCTGATAGGGCTCTTGCAGCACTAACGGCAGCCAAAGCCGCACCTCTGCGCCACTACTTGAAATTTCGTGATTAAACCTGAGACTAAATTTTCTCGTTTTTGCTTCTTGCATTTTTTGCTCCTTTGCTTGAATTGCAAGTCGATTTTATCTCTTTGCGCCTTAAAATGGATAAAATTTTATGTTAAAATGGCGCTAAATTTGAAATTTTAGGATTAAAAATGGATCTGCAAAAAATCAGAGACGAGAACTTTAAAAGGCTGCAAAGCGGGCAAAACCGCGAAATTTTAAGCGCGATCGAGGCGCTACAAATAGGCGAGTGCGACTGCGAGTGCGGCGACGTCGTGCGCGCAAGCTTTAGCGCTAGCGCGGAGCAAAAGAATGAAATTTTGCGTATAGCGCGGGCGCTAAAGCCGTGGCGCAAGGGGCCTTTCGCGCTGAATGATCTTTTTATCGACGCCGAGTGGCGAAGCTTCGTTAAATTTAACCTGCTACGGCCGTTTTTAAATCTGAGCGGCAAAACCGTCGCCGACGTGGGCTGCAACAACGGCTACTACATGTTTCGCGCAAGCGAGCTAGCGCCTGCGCGGCTAGTGGGGTTCGATCCCGGCGCACTATTTTATCTGCAGTTTCGCTTCATCGAGAAATTCCTCCGTAGCGGCGCGAAATTCGAGCTTTTGGGCGTGGAGCATCTGCCCTTTTACGAGCACAAATTCGACACGATCTTCTGCCTCGGCGTCATCTACCATCGCAGCGACCCCGTAAAGATGCTAAAAGATCTGCGCGCCTCGCTAAATACGGGCGGCGAAGTGTTTTTAGACACGATGTATATCGAAGGAGCGGGCGATTTCGCGCTGTGCCCAAAAAACAGCTACTCGAAAATTTCAAATATCTACTTCGTCCCGACCGTCGGCGCGCTGCAGAATTGGTGCGAGCGGGCGAAATTTAAGGATTTTGAAATTTTGGCTCAAAAGCCCACGGATGCTAGCGAACAGCGCAAAACGGAGTGGATCGACGGGCAGAGCTTGGAGAATTTTCTTGACCCGCACGACAGCTCGCGCACGATCGAGGGTTACCCTGCCCCGAGGCGTATCTACGTGCGGCTTAGGGCGTGATCTGCGCCTTTAAGACATTTTTCGTGTACCCGCACACCGATATAAAATGGGTTTCGGGCGTGATTTGCATTTCTAAAAACGCGTAAAATTTTACTGAATTTAATCAGTTCGCGGGGAAAATTTTGCATTCGACAGAGTGCGGAATTTAGCTAATTTAGCGGGCTCAAGTCGGATTGGATCTATTGTAGCGGACAGGGTCGGTACGGCGGCGCAAATTTTAAATTTCGCCTTTTGCGCTACGCTTTACACGCACGGCAGCACGAATTTTAAATTTTGCTTTTGCATTACGCTTTGCGTCTTGCGCACACGGCGGCACGGAATTTTACTAAATTTAATAAGCGGCGGTAAATTTTAAAATTTTATCTACGCATCTTCGCCAATGAACGCATGGTGCGAACAGGGCGCAGAAATTTTAACGCCCGCAGCCGCAAATAAAGCGGCAAATTTCGGCGCCTGCAATGTGAGCAAAGCGGCACAAATTCTAGCGCCCACGAGCAAAGCGGTATAAAATTTAACGCCGACCAGCTTCACTCCGCTTCACCGCTTTTTGCGCGACAAAGCGCAATTAAATTTAAACGATCAGCGCTTTAAAAGCTGCAAAAAATATTTTAAATTTTGCCTCTCGGCCGCTAGGCTAGTATTTGCTCCGTGCCCCGGATAGAGCGTAAAATCGCCCTCTATCTGCAAAATTTTATGCAAAGACTCTCTCATCTGCGCGCCGCTTGAAAAGGGAAAATCCCACCTGCCGATAGAGCCTTTGAATATTACGTCGCCGCTAAAAATCACGCCGCCCGCTTCGATCATACAGCTGCCCGGCGTATGTCCGGCAAAAAGGCTAAATTTAACGTTAAAGCTCGCTATTTCAAAGCTTTGCTCCTGCCCTTTTACGAGCACATCAGCTTCTATGGGTTCCGGCATCGTATCAAAAGGATCCGCTCGCAACATAAAGGCGTCTTCCTCATGGATATAAATTTTAGCGCCCGCTTTTTGCAGCTTCGCATCGTCATAAACATGATCGAAATGCCCGTGCGTGTTCAAAACCGCAGCGATCTTTTCCGTATTTTGCATCACCCAATCAAAGCTGCCCTCGCCCGGATCGATCACCAAATCGCCCTGCTCGCCCTTTAGAATGTAGCAGTTCGTCGCGTATTCACCGAAAGCTTTTTTTAAAATTTGCATTTAAATCCTCCTTTTAAGCTTAAATTAAAGCCGTAATTTAGCCAAAAATAGTTAAAATTCGCGCAATTTAACGTAAAATTTTAAGGCTAAATATTATGTTTTTGGACGATTTGCTGCCGCAACTGACCGATTTTTTATCGGAGAGACTCGATGAAACGGGCGCGGACGCCTTTGTAGTAGGCATCAGCGGTGGGCTTGACAGCGCCGTGGTTTCCGCGCTTTGTGCACTTACCGAGATCCCCACTTACGGGCTTATCCTACCTAGTGCGGGTTCAAATTTAGAAAATATGGCAGACGGCATCTTTCACTGCGAATCTTTTAATATCCCCTACGAGATCAAAGAGATCGCGCCGTTTATAGAGAGCTTCATCGCCTTAAATCCGGGCGCAAGCGCTCTTCGCATCGGAAATTTCGCCGCGCGCATAAGAATGAGCTTGCTTTATGATTACAGCGCGGCTAAACGCGGCGTAGTCGTAGGCACGAGCAATCTTAGCGAGAGGATGCTAGGCTACGGCACGATTTACGGAGATTTAGCCTGCGCGTTTAATCCGATCGGAGAAATTTTAAAAACCGATCTGTTTAAATTCGCAAAAATTTTATGCATAGACGATGCGATCATCAAAAAAGCGCCGAGCGCCGATCTATGGGAAAACCAAAGCGACGAACGTGAGCTTGGATACAGCTACGAGATCTTAGATAGTGTGCTAAGAGATATTTTTTCGCACGAAACGCTGCGGACGAAATTTCGCTCAGGCGAGCAAATAACCGCAAACGATCTAAAATATCTGCAAAACTCGCACCACAATCAAGAGCTGGTGAAATTTGTCGTCCGTAGAATTCTTAAAAATAATTTTAAGCTTCGCGCGCCCGCGGTCGCCCGCATAGAGCCCGCACACTAAGGAGAGATTTATGAAAGAGATACCGTTTTATAAGGCTCAAATCGATAAAAAAGAGGAAGATTTAATCAAAAGCGCCCTCTACAACAGCGATATAAGATATAGCGAAATTTTTGAAGAGGATATTTGTAAATATTTCGGCGTAAAGCACGCCGTATCTACCACGAGCGGCACGACGGCGCTGCATCTGGCGCTTTGCGCAATGGATATTAAGCGCGGAGATAAAATTTTATGCTCCGTAAATTCCTTCCCCAACGTCGCCGAAGTGATCCGCCACTTCGACGCAGAGCCCGTTTTCGTAGATATCGATCCGATAAGCTTTAACATTACGAGCGAAAGCCTTGCTCGCACGATAGATCAGAACCGCCACAAAAAGCTAAAATGCGCTTTCATCTCGCACATCGCAGGGCTTGCTGCGGATATAGACGCCATCAGCGAGGTCGCCAAAAGCGAAAATATCATCCTTATAGACGATGCGTGCCGCGCTATGGGCGCTACCTATAAAGGCGCAAAAATCGGAGCGCTTAAAAGCTCGCTCATATCGTGCTTTCAGATCAATCCTCAAGCGCAAGACGCGATCTCTACGGCGGGCTTTTTCGTTACGAACGACGATGAGATCGCAAGCGCCGCGCAAATTTTAAGAAACGGCGGCATCGTAGGGGACGCCTTTTACAAAGACGGCAATATGTCCTTTACCTACGACGTCGATCGCATCGGTCAAAAATACGATCTTGACGCCATAAATTCCGCCTACGCCATCGCCCAGTTTGAAAAAACCGATACCTTTATAAAGCGCCGCAAGCAGATCGCCGCAGC
>NZ_CALIBB010000171.1 GCF_938045595.1 uncultured Campylobacter sp. | reverse complement strand
CCACGCAAAAAGCGCCGCAAAAGCCAAAACCGCCGCGTAGATCATCGCTCAATCCTCATGCGATAAGCTAAAAAGCTTAGTATCGTAGCAAGGCTTAGCGCTTCTTTCGACAGATACGCGCCGTGATCGAACTGACAATCTATCAAAAGATATATCAGAAGCGTGAGAACCCCAAATTGCTTGCTTTGAATGCACTCCTTAAAAACGCTAAATAGGATCAAGCCGTAGAAGACGAGGCCGAGCACGCCGCTATAAAGTAAAATTTCTAAAAATAAATTATGCGGCGCGTTATATTCAGGATGCTCAAGGACCGGAGAGCCCGGCAAATTTATATATGAGCCCAGCCCGTAGCCTAAGATAGACTTTTCTTGCGCCATTTCTAAAATATAGCTCCAAATCACGGTCCTGCCTGAAGAATCGCCGCTAAATAGCGCGGCTAGCCTTTGCTCAAACGACGGCGAAAGCGCAAGCAAAACGGCAAAAATCGCGATGAAACCCACCGTGAAAAGTAGGTATTTTTTGCTTAGGCTCTTTAAATTTAGCGCGCTGTAAAACACAAGCGCACAAAACGCACCGACCCACGCCGCCCTAGAAAATGAAAAGATCATAAAAAATGCAAATAAAAATAGAGCCGCAAATTTGAGCGCCAAAGGCCGCCGTATCGCCACCGCGCTAAGGCAGAGCCCAAAGCCCATAAAAAGCCCTAAAATATTGCGGTTCGAAAGCGCTCCGCTAAGACCTCCGCGAACAGAGTCGCTTGAAAAAACGATCGCATCGGCGCTGCTTACAAGCTGATAGATCACGCTTACCGATAAAATTCCAAGCCCCACGAACAAAAAGGCAAAAACGGCGTTTTGATCAAAAAATTTAAGCTTGTAAAAATAGCAAAGTACCAAAAATATCGCGCCGTATCGAAGGACGAAAAATAGCGTGCTCTGCCATGCTTTTTTTGAGATCACGGCCTCGTTTAGGAGGTTTGAGATCGCTAGCGTCGCAACGACACAGACGAAGCAGATCGCGATAAATCGCGTCTTTTTCAAAATTTCGCTTAGAACCAAGTAGTTTTTAAAATACAATAGATGCGCCAAAAAGAGTAAATTTAGCGCTGCAAAGGAGATCTGATAGACCGCGTTTTTAAAAAACAGCGACGCGCACCAAAGAAGCAGCAGCGTTAAAAATGTGATCCTCCAGCCGCTAGGCGCGCCGTTTTCGTAAAAAAATTTTTTCATATTAAACTCTCATAAACCTTTATCGTTTTTTCTACCATCTGCTCTAG
>NZ_CALIBB010000170.1 GCF_938045595.1 uncultured Campylobacter sp. | reverse complement strand
GAGGTCCAAGTGGAACATCTACTACTCCATCACCGCTAGGAAATAAAAACTCTGCATTAGGCTCGTCTTTATGATCTACAGGATCGGGTCTATAGCGATAGTCCATCGCGTCTTTGCGAAGCGGATGAAGCCCATCGGGCCAATCGTCGCTTAGCACTAAACGGCGTTTATCAGGCAAGCCTTCGGCGATTAAGCCGAACATGTCGAAAGCTTCTCTTTCGTACCATACGCAAGCAGGCACTAAAGGAGTAACTGACGGGAATGTAGGATCCGATCCGGGAATTAGCGTCCTAACGGTGATGAAGCATTTATCCTCTGCGGCGAAATCCTCCGCTTCGGTCATTTTGCCACCTTCCATAGATATCGCATAGTAAAGTGCGAAATTTCCGTTTAGCTCGCGCTCATCGTTAGGGATCATCGTGCTGATAAAACCGCCGATGTCATAATATAGCGTCTTAACCGCAAGCGGCAGATCATTTCTATCCACTAAAACGGTGATTTGATCCTCGGCTTGGCGGGTAACTTCTAAGACCTTGACTTTAGTCTTTAAAATTTCTATAAATTTATCGCCTCTCATTTTTAACCTCTCATCATTATTCTAACGCCGTTTTCGACGAGCATCCAAAAATCACCTACGTGCCATACGCCGAAAATTATCACTAAAGCGCAAAGCAAGATTAGCGGTAAATTTTCAAACAAGCTCATCTCTTTAGCATAAACCACTTCACCTTTAGGCGTACCGAAGCTCGCAAGATTAAAGTGCGCGAAGTCTGCGATGAAAATAATTACGAGCGCGATCGCAAATAATGCTACGGCTATGTATTGACCGCTGGCTATCGCGCCTTTGAAAACGTTAAATTCGCTTACAAAGATCGCAAACGCAGGAACACCTACGAGCGAGCAAACCGCAGCACCAAACATTATCGTAGTAAGCGGAGCGATTTTTACCATACCGCCCATTCTAGACATATCTTTATGACCGTAAATTCTGGCGATATTACCGGTAGAGCAGAATGCAAGAGCCTTGGTAAAGCTGTGAGCTAAGCAGTGAAAGATCGCGGCAAGCAAGCCGAAATATCCGCCGATACCTAGCGCAAATGCAATAACACCCATATGAACGACCGAGTGGTAAGCAAACATCCTCTTTACATCGTGTTGGCGAACGAGGAAAATTCCTGCTATAAATAGCGTGATCGTACCGGAAATTAACATCACGGATTGAACGAAGTCAAAGCCTACAGCTTGAGCTGTGATAGCGTAATATCTAAATATCGCTAGCATCGCACATTTTAAAAGTACGCCCGAAAGTAGTGCCGAAATAGGAGCCGGACCTTCTGCGTGAACATCAGGAAGCCAAGTGTGAGTAGGAGCAAGTCCTGCTTTGGTTCCAAAGCCTATTAGAGCGAATATAAAGATAAGCTTAGCAGCATCGCCGTTTAAATTTTTGGCATTATCCATAATGCTCGTCCAAAGCATCGAAGCCTCGCCGTCGCCTGTGATTTTGAATGTAGCCGCATATAGTAAAACGGTCGCATAAAGCGCGAATGCTAAACCGATCGAGCAGATAACGATATATTTGTAACCGCTCTCGGTAGATTTTTTGTCTTTATGAATAGCGACCAAAAATACCGATGCTAACGTAGTAGCCTCTACCGCAGCCCACATAAACGCGACGTTGTTGCAGATAACGCTAAGCGTCATCGTAAAAACGAAAACGTGGCAGAGCGCGTAGTATTTTCTAAGATCGCTAAGATCCAGATGACCGCCCTGTATCTCCCATTTCATATAGGTGGTGGAGTATAAATTTACCAAAAAGCCCGTTACGGCGATTAGCACTAAAAATACGCAGCCTAGGCTATCTAGGAATAGGAATTTATCGTATGCGTAAAAAGCCTCAAAGTTGCCGCTGATAA
>NZ_CALIBB010000169.1 GCF_938045595.1 uncultured Campylobacter sp. | reverse complement strand
GCCAGCGCAGTCTGGCAAAGTTCTAGCAAAAATAGAATTTCCTCCTCGCCGCTTTTTTCGTATGCGAGCGAAAAATACAGCTTCGCAAGCTCGAATTCTCCGCGCGAAAAGGCCTTTAGTCCAAGCTTCTTATAATTCAAACTCTTCACCTTCGGGGATGTTTACGACGCTAAGCTCCGGATGGATATCCATGCGAAGCTGGCGCTCGACGCCGTATTTTAGGGTCTGCGCACTTGCGGCGCAGCCGTGGCAATGCCCGGTAAGGCGGACATAGACGACGCCATTTTTTATGCCTAAAAGCTGCATGTCGCCGCCGTCGTTTTGAAGCATCGGACGGATTAGCTCCAAGCTGCCTTGTACCGGAGTTAAAAGCTCTTCATCGCTAAATGGTATCATTAAAATTCCTTGTTTTGATTTTGGCGAATTATATCCAAAAGCGATAAAAAAAGGCTTATCGGGGATGAAATTTAATCTGAAATTTTGCGCAAGGGCGCGGATTTTGCGTAATGGCTCGCAAAGAATTTTATACGGCGCGAACGGCGAGCCGCGATTTTAAAATTTTATCGATTCGGCAAGGATGAAACTCGCAAATCATCGGGCTTGCGTATATTTAAATTTAGACTATTTGCGTTATAAATTTGGGATAAAATTTTAGTTCGGTTGAGGGCTAAATTTGAAAAGGAATTTTGTTTGAGCGGTAGGTAAAATTTAAAGCGGAACTATCTAAATTTAATTAGGACAAGCGCCGATACGATTAAATTTTATAAAGAACAGGAATGATCTTGATCGCAAATTTTGCGGCATACGAAAGCCTAGGCGGCAATATTATTTTAAAGCTCGTAGATAAAATTTACGCTACGTTTTATATCGATCGTGGCTGTGAAATTTTAGCGCAGGCGTGTACAGTCACGGCAAAATTTCTATCGGCGTGCCGATTTTTACGTGCTCGAAAAGCTCGTCCATATCGTCGTTGACGAGCGCTATACAGCCCTCCGTCCAGTCGCCGAACGCCGCGATACTCTGCCCTAGGTAGCTAAATTTATTCGGTAGCCCGTGGATTTTGATATCGCCGCCTGCGCTCTTGCCGAGGGATTTTGCGTGGGCTACGTCGGCTTTGTTCGGATAGGAGATGCCTAAATTTAGATGATACGCCGAGTTTGGATTTTTGCCGTTTATGGTGTAGTTGCCCTCCGGGGTTTTGCCGTCGCCTTGAACCTCTTTGTGTCCTTCGGGCTCGCGTCCGAGGGCGATTTTGTAGCTTTTCGCGACGCCTTTTGAGGTCAAAATTTCAAGAATTCGTTTAGATTTATAGACGCGAATTTTAGAGATTTGCTCGCCGTCCAATGCCTGCTTTAGCGGAATTTCGGAGTTGATCGTTTCGATATTTTTGTAGCTAAGATAATTGTCCAATGCCCACGCTAGGCCCGCAGCGATGATAACAAGCGGAAGTAAAATTTTAAATTTCATAGAAGAAATTTCGGGAGTGATCCCGAAATTTTATTTGCTGATTAGCTCGATATAAGCCATCTCGGCAGCGTCGCCCTTGCGAAGGCGGGTTTTGATGATGCGAGTGTAGCCGCCGTTTACGCCTGCGTATTTTGGAGCGATCTCGGTGACTAGCTTATTTGTCGCAGCCTTATCCTGAAGCGCCGCGAAAACAAATCTATGCGCCTCGCTGTCGCCCTTGCGCGCACGAGTGATCAGCTTCTCGGCGTAGCTTCTTAGCTCTTTTGCCTTAGGAAGCGTGGTTTCGATCTTGCCGCTAGTAACTAAAGCGATGGTTAAATTTTTAAGCAGGGCGGCACGGTGAGACGAAGTACGCCCTAGCTTCCTATATCCGTGATTATGTCTCATTTATTGTCCTTCATTCTTTTGTCTTTGAGCCTTCAGCTCGTCAAGCTTGCGTTTTAGCTGCTCTTTTTTATCGCCGAGCTCTTGGTTGCCGATAGGATAACCGATCTCCTCCATTACGGCCTTGATCTCCTCGAGCGATTTTTTGCCTAAATTTTTAAGGTCTTTAAGCTCGCTTTCCTCCATGATCGCAAGCTCACCGATAAATCTAATATCGGCGCGATCTAGGCAGTTGAAGCTTCGTGCGCTTAAGCTTAGATTGCTAACGCTCTCAAAAAGCTTTGCAAACTCGGAATTTGCAGGGATCGCTCTACCGAAAGTATCCGCAGCGCTGATATTTACGATGCCTTTGAAAACCGCCAGCTGCTGATACATCGCTTCAAGCGCGTTTTTAAACGCGTCTATCGCGCTGATCTGACCGTCGGTAGTGATCGTAAAGACCACCTTTTCGTAGTCGGGATTATCCTCTACAAATACGTTTTCGATATCGTAAACAGCCTTGGTTACCGGGGTAAAAAACGCATCCAACGCGATAAAATCCGCGTCTAAATTTTCTCTGATCTCTTCGCTTGGGACGTAGCCAATGCCCTTTTCGATGATGAGCGTAAATTTAAGATCGGCATCCTCGTTTATCGTAGCTAGATAAGCGCTTGGATTTACGATCTCTACGGCGTCGTTGTTTAGGTCGCCGCCGTAAATTTCTTTAGGTCCTTTAAAGCTGTATTCTACGACCTCGCGTAGGGAATCGCCCTTGATTTTAAACCTTAAGCCCTTTAAATTTATGATAAAAGCCGCCATATCCTCGAGCATACCGCGCATGCTGTCGAATTCGTGGCTTACGCCTTCGATTTTAACCGCAGTCGGCGCAAAACCGACCGTGCTCGTATAAAGTAGCCTTCGTAAAGGATGAGCTAGAGTGACGGCATATCCCGTTTCAAAGGGATATGCTATGATTTTAGCAACATTTTCGCTGACATTCTCAACCTTTATTTCAGTTGGCATATGAGCTGATGTTGTGATTTTTCTCATATTAGCACCTACTATTTCGAGTAAAGCTCTACGATAAATCTTTCCTCTACAGGAATAACAACTTCTTCTCTCTCCGGAACTCTAGAAAAAATTCCGTATCTTTTCTCTTTTTCTACATCTACCCACGCTACGATGCCGGTCTGTGCAGTAAGATCCAGCGCTCTTGAAATTTGCGGGTTATTTTTGCTCTTTTCGATCACTTCGATCTTTTGTCCTGCGCGGACGCTATATGAAGGGATATCGACGCGCTTGCCGTCTACTAAGATATGTCCGTGCGTAACGAGCTGGCGCGCAAATCGTCTAGTCGTAGCAAAGCCCATGCGGTAAACGACGTTATCTAGCCTCTGCTCTAAAAGCTGAACCAAGATCGCTCCGGTATTACCTTCTCTGCGAGCCGCTTCGGCAAATAGCCTGCGGAACTGCTTCTCGCTTACGCCGTACATAAATTTAGCCTTTTGTTTCTCGCGAAGCTGTGAGCCGTATTCGCTTAGTTTAGCGCGTCTTTGTCCATGCTGACCCGGAGCGTAAGGGCGTTTTAAAAGCGCGCTCTTGCCCGCAAGCCTTCTTTCGCCTTTCATAAATAGATCGACGCCGAGCCTTCTTTCTAATTTTTCAACCGGTCCTGTATATCTAGCCATAAATTTCTCCTTTTATAATTACACGCGACGTCGTTTAGGCGGTCTGCAACCGTTGTGCGCAAGAGGAGTGATGTCTTTGAAATATGTAACTTTAATCCCTTCTACGCTACCTACGCTTTTAACGGCGGTCTCGCGTCCGCTTCCCGGACCCTGAACCTTGACGCCTACCTCTTTGATGCCGTGCTCTTTGGCTTTGTTTAGCGCGTCCTCGACGGCTTGCTGCGCCGCATAAGGGGTGGATTTTTTGCTGCCTTTAAAATTTAAAGCGCCCGCACTGCTCCACGCGATCGCGTTGCCCATTTCGTCCGTTACGGTAATCATAGTGTTGTTAAACGTAGCGGAGATGTAAACTATGCCTTTGGCGATATTTTTTCTGACGGTTTTTTTCTTAACTACTTTTTTTTGTGCCATATCTCAATCCTTATTTAGCTGCCGCGCCGACGGTTTTACGTTTGCCTTTTCTGGTTCTGGCGTTCGTTTTTGTTTTTTGACCGCGAACAGGAAGGCCCTTTCTGTGTCTTAAGCCGCGATAGCCGCCCAAGTCCATAAGCGCTTTTATATCCATAGCCACTTGTTTGCGAAGATCGCCTTCGACCATATAGTGCTCTTGGATCTCTTTTCTGATAGCGGCGGCTTCATCTTCGCTCAGATCGGCGACTCTTTTATCGTAAGAAATTCCTGCCGCATCGAGAATTTTTCTCGACGTAAATAAACCTATACCGTAGATATAAGTTAGTCCGTATTCAATCCTTTTTTTCTTTGGTAGATCTACACCTGCGATACGAGCCATAACTTATCCTTGTCTTTGTTTATGTTTTGGATTTTCACAAATAACGTGAACAACACCTTTGCGCTTGACAATTTTACATTTGTCGCACATTTTCTTAACGGATGGACGAACTTTCATTCCACTCTCCTAAAATTTTCTCCACTTTAAATGCAAACTGCACCTAGGTTTAATGAAATTTCAAAAGCGAAAGTATCAAACCAACTGTTTTCAAAATAGTGGGGATTTTGAAAACACTTCTTCCTACAGTTTAGTCGCAAAATCGCGAGTATATCTAAATTTAACTTTATCCTTACTTATAGCGGTAGGTGATCCTGCCTTTATCGAGGCTGTAAGGGGTCAGCTCGACTTTTACGCGATCGCCCGGCATTATCTTGATGTAGTGCATCCGCATCTTGCCCGCGATATGGCATAAAATCACGTGTTTATTGTCTAGCTCGACCTTAAAAGTCGCGTTCGGCAGCGCTTCTATGACGTTGCCGTCGATCTCTATGACGTCGTCTTTTGCCACAAATTCTCCTTTCTTTTAAATTTAAAAAAGGCGATTATATAGAATTTAAAATTTTAAACAGCTTAAAAGAAATTTAAAATAAGCAAAATTTCAGATTTATTTCGCTACGCGCGGAGTATTTTACAAAAGCAAGACGGCGCTCTTTTTAAAATTTTAGTATAATGGCTCAAAAATTTTAAAGGAAAAACATGAAATGGCAAGACGGCAGACGAAGCTCAAACGTGGAGGATGACCGCGCAAGCAGCATGCGCACGAGCTCGGGCTCGCTTGGGATGCTGATTCCGATCATCAGGTTTTTGCTCGGCTCAAAGATCGGGCGCATAGTGCTCGTAATCGGCGTCGTAGCGTATTTTATGGGTTACAACCCTTTGGCGCTTTTAGACGGGGGCGCTAGCACGCAGAGAGAGCCGACGGATAGCCCGCAGGAGCAGGAAAAGCTCGCCTTCGTCTCGGCGGTGCTAGCCCAAACCGAGGACGTTTGGGGCGAGATATTTAAAAGCGTGGGCGCGCGCTACGAGGAGCCTGGACTTCGGCTTTTCCGCGATCAGATCGCAAGCGGCTGCGGTTTTGCGAGCGCGCAGACGGGACCTTTTTATTGCCCGAGGGACCGTAAAATTTATCTGGATCTCGGCTTTTTCGACGAGCTTGCGAATAAATACAAAGCGGGCGGCGACTTCGCGCAGGCCTACGTCATCGCGCACGAAGTAGGGCATCACGTTCAAAATTTAATCGGTACGCTGGAGCAGATCAATGCTCTAAAAAGGCGCGCTCGCAGCGAAGCCGAGCAAAACGCGCTTCAGGTCAAAGTCGAGCTGCAGGCGGACTGCTACGCGGGGGTCTGGGCGCGCTATCTCGCAAAAACAGGGCGCGTGCTTGAAGCGGGCGACATCGACGAGGCGCTAAATGCCGCCAGCGCGATCGGCGACGATACGTTGCAGCGCAAATTTAGCGGTCGCGTCGTGCCCGATTCCTTCACGCACGGCACCTCGGCACAGCGCAAAGAGTGGTTTAAAAAGGGCTTAGCGGGCGGAAACCTAAAGGCTTGCTCGTTTGAGCCGTAAGCGCGGGCTTGTGGGCTAGATAAAGGCGGCTTAAATTTTAAAATTTAACGCCGAGCTTGGAGGCAAAATTTTAAAATTTTAATGATCGGCGATTAAAAAGCTCGGACGGCGCGCTCGGCTAGCGCGACGACGGCTTGTTTGAGCGCAGGCTTGACTACGGCACAAGAAACCAAAATAGATACGTTAAAATTTATGGAGGCTAAAATTAATAAGATAACCTGCATCTGCCTAGGCGTGCGAAGCATGCAAAGGGCGCTAAAATTTTACAGAGACGGCCTAGGATTTAAGACGGATTGCAAAGACGACGACCCGCCGGTATGCTTTTTTAATACGCCCGGAACCAAATCTGAGCTCTACCCGCTAGACGCGCTGGCTCGAGATACCAGCGAAAACGAACCGCCGAGGGGCAGTGGATTTGCCGGCATCACGCTAGCGTATAACGTAAAAAACAAAGAGGACGTAGATAGCGTCATAGAGCTAGTAAAAAAGGCGGGCGGAACTATCGTCAAGGAGCCACAAGTTGCGTTTTGGGGCGGATATCACGCATATTTTGCCGATCCGGACGGATACTACTGGGAGGTGGCTTGGGGCCCGGTTTTAAATTTGACGAGGACAGGCTGCTCAAATTTTAGATCAAAATTTCTGCGGCCGAGGCTTATTCGGAGGCGCCGAAGCCTTTAGCGTAAATGTGCAAATTTTACACTCAAAATTTTATTGCAAATCATAGGGCGGACTTTTGTGGCTCGTATAATTTGCGGCGCCGTTTTTTTTCGCGCCTTGCTCTAGGCATCGAGCGAAATTTTACTCTCCGATGTGATCTGCGGCGCGGATTTTGCGCGAGGCTAAAATTTGTGTCCTGCACCGCGTACCTCGCTGCACTGCTTTACCTCCGCTCGGCAGCCTTATCAGCATCGCATGCCGCTACGTAAAACAAGAAAGCGGATATTTCGCAGCGTTTTTGCCCGTGAGTGCGGCAAGGAAAAAGCGATAAGCTCCTAGAAGCTTTGCGCGGCGGCCTCTTTCAAAAACCGCTTGTTTATGAGCGAATTTTCGATGTCGGGGTGAGCTAGAATGATTA
>NZ_CALIBB010000168.1 GCF_938045595.1 uncultured Campylobacter sp. | reverse complement strand
AGCCGTAGCTCTACCGTTTGATTCAACGAGATGCGTTTTCCTGAGCTCACCGCCGTTTAGATTCAGCGTATTTTCGCTAAATACGGTACCGTCCTGCTGCGAGGAAGCTACGTTTATACTATTGAGCGTACCGCCGTTCATCGTCAAAGCATTGCCCTTAAGCGTCTGATCGGCTGCCGTGGCGCTATTTACGATGATATTATTCAACGGGGAATTATCGCTCGGTTGGCTATCGAGCGTAATTATCTGCGCGACGGTCGGATTTTTTACCGTTAGGGTTCCGTCGTCGACGTCTTTTTCATAGACGTCGTAATTATTTAAATCCGTGGTTTTATCGATCGTAAGCGGATTCGCAACGGGTATGGCGTAAAGTTGACCGGCGAGCGCCAAAGATAAACTCGCGCCGATAGTTTTACTGCGCATTTTGAACTCCTCCATAAATGCAAGATGAAATAGCGGCAAGCGAACTCAATTTAGCGACGCTTTTGCACGCTAAAATTTGAAATGTATTATACTCCTATCAATATTAAAGAATTATTAACTATTAAATTTTTAAAGTAGCATTAAAAAATATTCGTTTTGCGGCGTAAATTTAAAGCACAAACGCAATAAATTTCGCTCAATTTACATTGTGAAATCGCAAAAATCGCCCATCCTCAAGAAACGAATTTAGCATCACGCCGGTGCATAAATTTGCAGCGCAACGGTAACGCCGAATTGATGCTGCGGGCTCGTAGCAAATGCCCCGCGATATTGGTAAATTTCCGAGCGCGATTGCGTTAGACGGTCGCTTCGCGCCGAAAATACGAGCGTTAAATTTGACGCTCGCGGCAAAATCAAGTGCAGCTTCGAGCCGGCTCGATCGTAGACGGCATCGGAAGCAATACGGCGCGTAAAGCCTTAAATTTCGGCGCGGAGCCGTTTACCGCCCGTATCCTCCCCTACCTTTTAAATTTTCGTCGTAATCCACCCCGTTCGTCATTCGCCTGCGCGAAGCGTCAAATTCATCGCGCAGCGGGCTTTTGCGCACGTTAAACTGCAGCGGCTCTATGCCTAAAATATCGGCGAGCACGTGAGCCAGATTGTCGCTCATAAAAGGCTCGTCCTTCGCCGCGCCTATGCGCCGCCAAAGCTCCGCATGATCGGCGATAAAGCTTTTTGAAGCGATGAAAAGCAGCGGAATTTCGTAGGTGAATCGGGTATTGATGTTGTGCCCGATGAGGCCGTTTTGCTCATAGATATTCTCTCCGTGATCGCTGAGATAGACAATGAGGCTGTCCTCATCCGATAAATTTCATTCACCACGTAGTCGTTATACAGCACGCTGTTATCGTAGCACGCGAGGGCGACCTTTTGCTTTTGCGTAAACGGTAAGGCGATATCGTCGCTTTTAAATTTATCAAATTCCTCGGGATAGCGTTTTTTATAGTCCATATGATTTCCCATGAGATGCACGATGTAGAAATTTCGCTCGCGCTGCGATTTTTTCGCCTCTTTGATGATCGGCAGCAGCGCGCCGTCGTGCGCGACTCGCATGCTATCGAGCTGATCGCTTGTGGAAAGAAAGATGCTTTTTTTCGGCGCGATCGGCGGCACTTTTTGCGCTAAGGGCAAATTTGCCGAAGGCTTCTTGATTGCTGATCCACATCGTGCGAAAGCCGCTCAGTGCGAACATATCGATGATGCTAAGGCTCTCAAACTACGGCCTTTCGCGCTCGCTTTCGTAGTCGCTGAAATTAAGTATCCGCATCAGCGCGGGATTGGTCGCGCCGTAGCACGAAACCGTATCGCTAAATTTAATAAGCAGCCCCCGCCGCTGCAGATCGTTTAGCAAAGGCGTCGTATCTTTGCCGTATCCGTAAAGCGACATATGGCCGCGCTACAGGCTCTCGCCGATAATCAGCACGACGTTTTTAATCTGCGTTGCGTTAAAATCAAGCGCGGAATTCGCCCGCTTCGCCTCGTCGTAGCCACGCTCGATGCTTTGCAGATCGGCAAGGAAATTTGCATCGCCGAGATAATCTTTTACGACGAACGCGAACTCAAGCGGAGCGTATGTGCCGAGCGTCGCGCGATAACGCTCGCCGCCGCTTGCGATTTTGATCGCCGTAAAAATGCAAAAAATGACCACACAAATCGGATAGATCACGCTAAATGCGGCTCGCAGCCTCGCGCTGCACGAGCTTTTTTTAAACTTCAGCGCGACAAACGTCGCGGTCGCGAATGCGAGCAAAGAGCAGATCACGCCCGCGCTGAGAAATTGCGCGGCGAATTCCTTACTTTCGTTCGCGTCGGTGTGGATTATCGCATCGAGCGCGACGACGTTAAAAGCGGAGTCGAAAAAAAACGACCAAAAAGAGCGAGATAGCCGCACAAAGCGTATTGATCGCTAGCACAAACAGAGCGGCAAGCCCGAAAAATCTTCTAAAAACGACGAAGCAGAGATGAAAGATGAGCAAATTTATGATCAAAATGCAGCAAAAATCCTCAAAGATCCGCGAAAATATGCGATCTTCCACGCCGTAAAAGTAATACGCCCGCGCCGCGCAAACGATCAAATTAAGCGCGACGACGAGCCAAAATACACCCACCGCGCCGCATAGGCCGAAATAAAATTTCGGCGCGGGCGCAAGCAGAGCCCTCGCTTTATCAAGTAGTAGTTGAACCATTTTTGCTCTTTATTTTTAAATTTACATCTGCCGCATCGCCGGAACCGCTGCGGCGCAGTCTCGCATCCACAAATTGTGCCGCGCTTCAAGTCGGCTCACGCCAACGCAATGAAAACAGGCGGTAAATTTTACGCTTACAAATTGTGCCGCGCCGAAATCTCTACCGCGAAATTGAGCGCGTCTGTTTTTGCGCCGCGATCGGCGAATTTTTGCGCGACACGATGCCGCAAGGCAAATTTTACCTGCCGAAATTTGAATGCGGCGAAATTGATGCGACATTTTCTGTTGCGAAATTTGCCGCACGGCGCGCTTCCTAAACGGCAAAATTCCGTGCCGTGCCGCGTATCAAAAATACGACGCGATTGAGTGCATAAATTTAAATCCGCAAGACGCCGCACCAAAAACAACTGCCGCGCGCAAATCCCACGCACAGACGCACGCTCGCGCAGAATTTACGCGCAAAATGCAAGCCCGCTTTTTGCATCAAATTTATGCAGCGGGTATTTGCGCGAAATTTCGCAGCAGCCCAGAGCGTGCAAATTTCACGCCGAGCAAACGTGCATGTACGAGGCGCTAACGTATCGAAATTT
>NZ_CALIBB010000167.1 GCF_938045595.1 uncultured Campylobacter sp. | reverse complement strand
AGCAGCTAGGATAGGTCGAAGGGCAGGGCGGGATAAACAATGCTAAAAATTTTCAAAAGAATAGAGGATGATTCAAACGAGTTCAAGCCTCTTTTAATCGAGATAGAGGATGCTCCGCAAAACCCGCTAGGAAGATCTATCTTATGGATAGCTTGCGGGGCTTTGATATTTGCCTTGCTGTGGATGGTATTTGCTAAAGTGGATATCGTAGTAAGCGCTAACGGCAAGGTCGTGCCCGACGGCGAGATTAAAATTTTAAAATCTCTCGAAAGCGGCGTCGTCTCTAAAATTTTAGTAAAAGAGGGCGATAGAGTAAAAAAGGGCGATCATCTAATCTTAATCGATCCTAGCGTCTCTACGGTAAATTTATCCACCAAGCAAGAGAGCTTGGCGCTACTTGAATACTCGATAAAAAGGCTCGACGCTCTAAGTTCGGGCAGGAGTCTGGACGCTAATATCAGCGCAGATGAGCTTAGCTTATACAATACGCAAAAATCAAATTACGAAGAGAGTATAAATGTCTATAATCTAAAAATGCAAGCTCTGCAAATGGGAATAAACTCTACTAATTTAGAGGTAGAGAGGCTAAGCGGAATTTTAAAGATAGATGAAGCAAGACTAAGTAATCTAAATAAAGTAAAAGATATAATAGCGCGCAGAGATCTATATGAGCTCAAATCCAAGGTAATCGAGCTAAACTCCAATCTTAAAATTTCAAAAGAGAAGCTTGCCGAGCAAAGGGCAAATTTAGACGAGCTAGCCAAAGAGCTTGAGGCCTTTAAAAGCCAAAACATATCTAAATGGCTCGATGAGATGCTAGCCAAGCAGAAAGAAGCAAGCTCGCTAAAGGCGGAGATCAACGCGATCTTGTTTCAAACCAGACAGCAGATCATCTCCTCTCCCGTTGACGGCTTTGTAGGAAAGCTACTTGTAAATACGCAAGGAACCGCCATCACAAATCAAGAAAATTTAATCTCTATAGTGCCTAGCGATAAGCCTTTGATCATCAAAGCAAACGTGCTTAATAAAGACATAGGCTATCTGGAAAACAATCAAAGCGTAGCGATTAAGGTTCAGACCTTTGACTTTCAAAAATACGGCAAGCTAGAAGGTAAGCTCATCCACATAGCAAACGATGCGATAAATGACGAGAAGCTGGGAGAAATTTACGAAGTAAAGATTAGACCCGATTCTACATTTTTGATCGTAGATGGGATCAAAAAGGAGATCGAGCCCGGTATGAGCGTAACTGCCGAAGTAAAAGTAGGCAAAAGGCGCGTAATAGAGCTATTTATCTACCCCGTCATCAAATACCTGGACGAAGGACTTAGCATAAGATAGAGAAGGGGCATGGCGGCTATTTACCATTTTTTATTTGTTCAAATATGACTTGAAATTTTAGAACGGATACAAGAATTTCTAGATTTTTTAGTAAGTAATCGTTTTGCCGCTATGGTCTTTTATCATAATCTATCATCAAATCCCCTACTCATATAAAAATTTGGCGCATTTTGCCCTTTTATGAAGTATTTAAAATTTAAAATCGCTTTACCATATCGAATTTCAAGGTCTTTTGCCGCTCCAAATTTTAAAATTTCACTTCGCAGTATCGCAAAATTATAAAGCATAGAAGCAAATGCAATACGCGATATAAAATAGGTAGCTATTCAAAGGTCAATAAACGCAAAAACAGTCACCCATCAAATTACGAAACAAATAAATGGTATAGGAATATCAAAGAGCAACGAAAAGATAAAATAGCGAATAAAAGGATAAAGTAGATATTCTAAAAGCTCATGCACTCATAACACCAAAAGCGAACATTGAAGCTTAATAGTTGCAGTGATTAAAGCATTAGAGCACATCATAGTATTAAAACATCTCATAATATTAAAAGAACTCACAGAGCATTGCAATCACAAATAACAATATCTTTTAGGCTTATAGCTTTTATAGTTATGATGATTAAAAAATACATGGGTGTGTTTTTAAATTTACGTGTAGCTGTAATATACAAAAAATACCGCCCAAAAAAAGAGAACCCCCATAAAGCGCTAAAACGTCTCAAAAGAGTTAAATAAGGTAAAACACGACGGAAAGACATACTATAATATCCGTCAAGAGCCTATCGCCTCTTGACGGATATCCCCCAGCCATGGGCATTTATAGCTTGCATACGGCACGCTTCATAGCGTAAAATGAGACGAATGGGAAGGCAAATGGGACGACTTTTTACTTATCGTATTATCCTTGTTAGCTCCATTGGATTCACTTGTCCATTATGCTTTCTGCCACTTTCCTTTTGCGCTCCTCGCTAAAATACTTTCTTTAAATTCTTTAAGTACCCTAGAGAGTTTATATACTCCTCTGCCGCTTTATAGGTAGGATATACTTTGAAGCGCTTGTCTTAGTCTTTCAATTTTTAAGACAGAACTTAAAATTTCATCCGCCATTTTATAAAATTTTAATCCCCTTTCGTATAAAATGCATTAAAATTTCATTTATAAAGAGCCTAATTTGGATAAATTTAAACTTCGTTCGGATAAATTTAAAATAGCTTTCACCGTTTTTGCTTTGATCTTGGGCGCAGGCGCGTTAAACGCGGCGGATAAATTTAATCCCGCCGCACCGAAACCTATCCCAGATAGAGCAAATGTGCAAAGATTCTCCTCCGATAAAACGAGCGGGCAAAAACCTACCTCTAATAAAGCATCAGTTCAAAATCAAACTGACATACCAAAATCCTCCCTTGATAAAACTATCGCGCAAAGATCATCTCCCAACAAAACGTCCACTCAAAACCAATTAGCTATGCAAAAATCCACGTCCAATAAAATATCGGCAAAACAATCCACTCAAACTCAAGCAGCCCTACAAAAGCTAACGTCCGATAAACAAAGCATATCCAATCAACAAACTCCGCCAAACGCTCAAAGTGCCCTAGAAAAATATCTCTCCGCTCCAGAGACGGGCTCCAAACAAGATAGCTCGCAAGACGCCTCAAAGGATTCAAATCCTAAAGCCAAAGCCAAAGCCGAAGCCAAAGCCCCTACTAAAATTTACCGACTAGATAGATCAAAAATACAGGATATAAATCAAAAAAGATTGGACGGGCAGCTTGATTCAAATTTTAAAGCGGGCCCAAGCTCCTTCTCCTTCGACGCCTTATTAGAGCATACTTTAGCTAATTCACCGAGTTTAAATTTAACCAGACTGGATGTGCAAAGCGCGCGCAACGAGCTTGAGTATCAAAAGGCCTCACGCTATCCCGAGCTTGGTATCAATGCCAATAGCGAATACGCCAAACGCTACGGCGCCCGCTACAACTCCGTGCAGATTGGCGACGATAGTCTAGTCTCGCAAAGCGGCTATGGAGATTCCGTCTCTTTAGTACTACGTCAAGATATATTTAAATTCGGCGCGGATGAGTTAGCGATCGAAGCTGCCGAAGAGAATATCAAACAAGCAGATCTTAAAAGATGCTCTTCGTATATGGATAGCTCGATCAAGCTTTTGGAGCTTTACGACGAGGCGCTCGGATATAAAAATAGAATAGAAATTTATGAGCGGTTAAAAGATGCCTACGAGATGCTTTATATCTATGAAAAGAGGCTATCGGGCGCAGGTGAGCTAAGTAAAACAGCTCTAGCAGATCAAGCCATAGCATTAGCCGATACGAGCTATGAACTGTCTCAATTAGAACTAAACGCAAATAATGTTTTAAATAAAATTTACTCGCTTTCTGGAGTTAAAATTCCAAACGTGTTTTATCTATCGGATCTAGGCGGAGCCAATAGTATCAGCTCAGACTTCGTACCTTTTGAAGATAGCGTAATCGCTAAAGGATTTGATCATGAATTAGCCGCAAATGAGCTAAGTATGAGATCGCAAGAAAGACTTTATTATCCTACCGTTTCGCTCTACGGCAGATACGATCTTTATGGCAGCGACAGAGACGACTTTAGCCGCGCCGGAAAGGATGTCAAAAGACATGGATATAGAGCGGGACTTACGGTGCATATGAGCCTATTTGACGGAGGCAAGCGCGCCGCGCAGATCAAAGAAAAGCAGATAAATAAAGAGAGGATTTTATCTAAAAAAGAAGAAGCTAAATTAGAATACGAAAAGCAGATCGCTGATCTTAAACTATTTCTATCCAAAAAGGACGAATACGATAAAATCCTATCTAATTCCTCTAAAATTTCAAAAGATATCCTAACTATGCAAAAGAGATTAAATGCCGGTAACGAAAGCTCAAAGATAGATGTTTTAAACTCTCTAATAGCTTCTTTAAAAAAGGAGCTAGCTCTTAAAGAACATGCACAAAAAGCTAGCTTTAATATCAAAAAAGCGGAACTAATGTCTAGATACGGAAGGTGTGAGTAGGCGCTTGGTAGCCAAGTAGATGGTTTCGCGGCTAGCCCAATAGATAGTTTAAGCGGCTATAGCGTTTTAACATAGCGTCTTGCATTGATCTTTTAGACATTGCGTCACACGGTTTTAATAATCGTATTTCTCGGTTTGTATTCGGCTTTGGGCTTTATGTCTTGCTCTACTATATTTAATATCTTGCCTCAATATACAAAATTAAAATTTTAAAATTTAAGAAAGAAGTAAGCTTCAAAATTCGACAAAGCGAAAATAGTTTTAGATTTTAAATATAGCGTAAGAATAAAAAGATAAAATGCGCCAAAATGTTTTCATCGGAACAAGGGCTTTGATAAAAAATCACAAAGTTTGCGATACGATGTTAATATACAGGAGGGAATAATGAAAAAAATATTTTTAGCGTTTGCGCTGTGGCTCGGTTTTAGCGGGGCTGCTTTTGGGATGCAAGATACGGAGCCGAGCGAGGTGCAAGGGCAAAATTCCGCGGGAGTTAAAATTTTAAGCGATGGGTTTTCTAGGCTGTCCGCCGAAGAGTACGGCAAAGCGAAAGTTGGTTGCGACGCTTCGTATTATTACATAGGTTGTGATAAAATTTATTCTCCAAAAATCTCGCAATTTATAAAAGAATGCGATTTCGGCAATGGAAAATACAGTACTTGCGAAAAATTATTAGAAAGTTTAAATACAAAATGCCTTGAAAAAAATGGTAGAGAAAATTTTGAAGCTTGTGATTTGGCTGGTGAAATTTTAATTAAAACGAGCAGAATTCCATTGGGTTTAGAACGGCTGGTAAGAGGCTGCGAAGTCGGTCAGATTATAAATTCTTGTTTTCTTTGCGCTCTAACATATCTACATTATTCTTTCGACATAGACGAAGTAATAAAATACGCAACGATGACGCGAGACTTGGCGCACGATAAAGAACATTTCAATAAAATCATCAAAAAATTTCAAGATTGCAAAGCCGATAAAGAATGCAATCCTACAAAATTAGAATTTCAATAAAGGAATAGACAATGAAACAAGAAGAGAAAGAAACCTTAGCAAATACTTTAAAAAGATTGGGTAGAGAAGGTAAATATGTATATGACGAGAATAAAGGCATATTTCAGTTTGCATTGGGTATCGGTACCGCTGTTTATATTTATAAGAAAAAAGGTAAAGATGTAGGCTTTGAAGAGGCTATAGATGATGCCATGAAGACAAATAGTGGTTTAAAAGTCTTTGTAAACACAGATTCTATAAAAGGAATTGGTAATTTTGCCCAAAATTACAATAAAAGATTGTATGCCGAACAAAAAGCCAATGAATTATATTTGAATCCAGACGGTTTCAAATCCGAACCACCCGATACGGACGAACCATCCACCCCGCGTTTTAAAACCTACAAGGAGCAAATGCGAGAACTGCGATGGGATGAGCGATCTTTTGAAAGCCTTTTAGAGAAAGCACAAAAAAAGCTTAAAAAAGATCCTGAAAATGCTGATTTGAAAAAAGATGTCGATCATTGGCAAAACAAGCTTAATGAAAATAGAGCATCTCAAGATAAATTAAACAATAATGAATTGGAATCACTTAAGTATTTTGTTGAAATATGTAAAAAACAATATAATGAGGCGCAAGAGGCATTTAATGCTAATCCGAATAGCAAGGAGGCAAAGGAGGCGTTAGATAAACGGGCGCCAGTGCTTTAAAGGGAAATGAAGAGAGACTAAAGGCTTTTCAGGATTATCTCGATGATCTCAATGCTCCAAAATTTGATTTAATTTCATGGATGAATACCGTTCTTTCCAATTCTCTCCTTTTCAATCCTTTGGACGGAAATTTCGAAAATACATTACGAAATGCTATAAAATCCATAGCTCAATTCTTCGGCTTTAACTCTATCTCCATCTACGACCCTCTCGCCCTTGATCTTAACAGAGACGGCAAGATCGGTATCAATCCTATATCCATAACGGCTTCGGATAAAAAATCAGGCTCGAATAATAATGAAAGCGGCGGAGCCTACTTCGATCACAACGGAGATGGGGTATCTCACAAATCATCTTGGATAAGCAAAGAGGATGGAATTTTAGCCTACGATCGTAACGGCAACGGCAAGATAGACGACGGCAGCGAGCTATTTGGAAATTTCACGCAGATAAAAGATAAAGAGGGCAATCAAAGACTAGCTAAGGACGGCTACGAAGCTTTAAAGGAATTTGATAGCAATAACGACGGGCTTATAGATAATAAAGACGATAAATTTAAAGATCTTAAAATTTGGCAGGATGCGAACTCTAACGGGATCTCAGACGAAGGCGAGCTAAAGAGCTTAGATGAGCTAGGCATAGCTAGCCTAAGCCTAAATCACAATGAGGTAAACGAAGATCTAGGAGGCGGAAATACCCTAAGCCTAAAGGGAAGCTACATTAAAAAAGACGGCACCGCTCATAGTATGGGCGATCTAAATTTCAACGTAGATACGATAAATTCTAAATTTAAAGACGGGGCGCCGTTAAGCTCCGAAGATATGGCTAGAGCAAATATCAAGGGCTTTGGACTCTTAAGAGATCTAAGATCCGCCGCTGCATTAAATAAAGAGCTAGCTAGCGCACTAGATAACTACTCTCGCTTAGGTACTAAAGAGGAGCAGCTCAAGGCTCTACCAGGTCTCATCAAAGCCTGGAGCGAGACTGCTGTAAGAAGCACGGGCGGAAATTCTAACGGGGCAGACTATGAAGTAGGCCTAAAAGGGGTGAAGCTTCCAAGCAATGTAAATCTAGGCGCAGGATCAAACATCAATGTAGATGCAGACGGTAACGTGATAAACTCCGGTAATCCAAACGCTAGAAAACTAAGCCTCACTCCGTCTCAATATCAGGCTCTACTGAATAGCTCAAATTCTATAGATGAGAGCTTGCTAAAGGAGTTTGAGGGCATAAAATATAAGATCAAAGTAATCGATGCTTTCACCGGCTCAAAGACTGCGGAGCTCTATTATATAAGCAATGACGATATAAAAGCTATCATCAAAAACACGAACGAAACTTATGAGAAAATTTTAAACTACTCCTATGCTTCGCTACTGGCTCAAACGAGACTAAAAAGCTATGCGGATCTAATAAGTCTGGATATGATCTCCGTGCCTAACGATGCGGCTGCGGGCAATAATTCAAAATCCGATGCCGCAAGCGGCGGCGCAAATACATCTGCTAAGCCGAAGTATGATTTCAGACTAAATTTCACCAAAGTAATCGATAAATTTAAAGAGATCAACCTAAGCGATCCCAAGAAGGCTTTCGTGGATTTGGCAGAGTTTGCTACCTTGTTTCAGAGCAAAAAGGAGTTTGCCGCAGGACTTAGCCTACTTGCCGAGTTCGCATATGGAGCGAATAAACGTGGGGTGTTGGGTGAATACATAGCCGCCATTGGGCAAGAGGTACAAAATAAGCTAGACATAGCTACGATAACCTCCAATTCCAGCGGCACCAATGCAAATGATATGATGATAGGGTCTGCCGGAGCCGACACCCTTTACGGTCAGAATGGCAACGACACCGTTTACGGCGGCGAAGGTAACGATAAGCTTTACGGCGGAGCCGACAATGACATTCTCTACGGCGGAGACGGCGACGACGCTCTTTATGGAGAAAGCGGTAGCGATACCTTAGAAGGCGGAGCCGGTAATGATGGTCTTGATGGCGGATACGGTGATGATACCTACGTATTCGGAAGAGGAGACGGAGCCGATAATATCTATGACGATAGCGGCAACGATACGATTAAATTTAAAGAGGGAATTAGCCTAAAAGATCTAATCGTTAAAAGAGCTGAGAATAATATCGATAACCTTGAAATTTCTATAAAAGGAACCAAGGACAAGATAACGATAAATAATGCTTATATATGGAGTGGATCTACTTATAACGGCGGCATGATAGAGAATTTCGAATTCGCAGATGGAACCAAGCTTTCTCTTAGCGAACTTGAAAAGCAGACTATGTTTAAAGGAACCGATGCCAGCGATTCTATCTACGGAGCAGATGCTAGTGATGAAATTCATGGGCAAGCCGGAGATGATACGATATACGCTAACAATGGAGACGATATCCTTTACGGAGAATCTGGAGCCGACACCCTTTACGGTCAGAATGGCAACGACACCGTTTACGGCGGCGAAG
>NZ_CALIBB010000166.1 GCF_938045595.1 uncultured Campylobacter sp. | reverse complement strand
GTTTTATCGTTTAAGTGCTACCGCGGCGATGGCGTAAGCTGCGCGCAGCTGGGGCGCGACAAGCTCTCCCGTGGAGATTACGATGGCGCCAAGCTCGCTCTTGCTAAGGCTTGCGAGGCGGGCGAGAAAGATAGCTGCTTTGATTTGGGTGCCCTATACGACGGCGAGGGCAATGTGGCGCAAGCGGGCGTATTTTATGCCGCAGCGTGCGATAAAAACGTCGCCGTAGCCTGCCACAAGCTAGGCAACCTATATCAGCGAGGGCGCCTGAGTAGGGACTTCGTTGCCGCCGCGCAGCGCTACGCTAGGGCCTGCGATTTGGGCTACGCCAAGAGCTGCCACAATGCGGCCGTAGTCTATTTCACGGGCGGTTTTGGGCTCGCGGCGGATCCAGCAAAGGCAGTGAGCTTTTTCGAGCGAGGTTGCGACGGCGGATTAGTTGATAGCTGCTATAATGCCGGCGTTGCGTATAATAAGGGCCTCGGCGCGCCGCAGGATCGCGACAAGGCGGAGAAGCTTTACACCAAATCCTGTGAGCTGGGCTACGGCGACGCCTGCAATAATTTAGGCTATTTATATGTGAGCAAGGGGGATTTGCGCGGATTTTCCAAGGGGCTTGGATGCGTCAAAAAGGGCTGCGACGCGGGCAATAAAAAATCCTGCCAGCTCTACGAATTCATGAAAAACGAAATTTTAAAGAAGTAGGCGCTTGGTAGCCCGGCGCACATTTGCCGATTTGCACTGCCTGCCGTGCACGCCGCCTGTTTTGTATTGCTCGCCGTCCTCCGTATGGCGTCTATTTTGCGTTATCCGCCTTTCATAGCATATTTGTGCTGCTCGTCGCGAGGTATCGGTTTTGCGATGGGCTTGCCTGCAATATTGCTGTGGCGGATTTGTGAGCTTTTATAGCGTGCGGAATTTCGCCGCGATTTTGCGACGTGCGAAATTCGGCAAGGTCCAGATAGCCCGCACATATGGCTTGCTAAATTTAGCGGCGAGCTTTATTTGGAATTCTATTGCTATAAAATTTTTAAGGCTTAGTTCTAAATTTAGTGCTTGTAGAGGTTTAACTTTAAAATTTTACGGGCGGCGCTGCAAGCAAGGCATAAATTTTGATTTTAAAATTTTACGGCGCGGAATTTAGCGCGGAAGCAAAGCGCGAAGCTATGTTTGAGGAGACAAATTGGAATATGAGATCACGGGCGAGGTTCGAAATCTCCGCGTCCACACTGCAAGAGGAAATAGCAAAATTTGGGTATTTTTCGAAATAGACGGCGTGAAGCTGCGCGGCGAGTTTAACGATATCCCCGTGGAGGAGGGCGAGCTTGCGCGCGCGTATTTCATCCGCGGAGGATATGCGGGCAGCTACGTGATCACTCGAGTTCAGGTGGTGCGCAAACCAAGCCCTTTGCGCCGCAAGCTGGGGATCGCGACCGCCGTGTGCACGCTGGGTTTCGGCGCGGCGCTGTGGATCGTGGGCTTTGGGATTTTAAACGTCGGCGGGAGGGGCTCGCTAATTAATTTTGTCTGTGTTGCCGCCGCAGGATTTGTGGTGTTAAAAGAGGGCGCGAGCAATCTGAGAACGTGGCTAAATCAGCGCACGTCCGAGTAGATCGCTGCCGTGGCGTAAATTTCATAAATTTAATCCGCCGAATAAATTTACTCACGCTGCCGTATCTTTGCGACATAAATTTTGCTAAAATTCGCTCCGAGCGCGAAATCCGCCACATAAATTTAGAAAAAGGTAAATTTTGAATATAAACGAAGCAATAGTTGCCACCGCCAAAAAGCAAAAAGAGTGCCGGCTAGCATTTGCAAAGTATCTGTTTTTGGGGATTTTATTTATAATAGTGCTACCCGTAGGCGGCGGATTTGCCGTAGGGCATCTTTTTGAAAATCGCCTTGCACCGCTATTTTTCATCATTATCTATATACCGTTTTTTCAAGCCGCGCTAATGGCTAACGCGAGCCGAGTGACCAGCGAGCTGGGGGATTACAAAGCGTTTTATAAAGACGTTTTCGTCCGCGCCGCCATCCGCGGGGTAGATCCAAATTTTAACTACGATCCATTTGCCGGCATCAGCCGTAAAGAATTTCGCAAAATCGGCATCTATTCGCCCGATGAGTTTCGCGCTGAAGATCAAATCGGAGGCATTTATAACGGCGTCAAATTTAATCTCAGCGAAGCGATCGACATCCCAAACGGCGCGACGCTGGAAATCGGCGACTCGGCGGCGCTAAATTTGCTATCCGCGATAATTTTTGCATGGGAGGCCATGAAGGATATGCAGGCGTTCAGCGGCTCGGTTTTGGTCTGCGAGTTCTACAAGAAATTTAGCGGGCAAACTATAGTAGCGAGCCGCACACTAAACACCAGATTTTTAGGCGAAAAAGAACAGATGGACGACGTGTTTTTTAGTAAAGAATTTCGGGTCTTTGCGGACGATAAGGTTGAGGCGAGGTATCTTTTGACGCCCGCATTTATGCAGCGCTTGCGAGAGCTGAAGGAAAAATTTGCGGGCAAAATGGGGCTGAGCGCGGCGTTTATGGACGATAAGCTTTATCTATTTTTAAACGGGGCGAAAAATAAGTTTGAAACAACGCTCTTTTCGCCGCCGCCGAGCCTCAAGGATGCCGCGGGGATCAAAAAGGAAATTTCAGAGCTTTTATCTATCATAGACGAGTTAAATTTAAACCCGGATTTAAGCGGAGCGGCGATTTTGGCTGATTAATGCGCACCGCTATTTATCGGCTAAAATTTACTTGCGCTGTAGCTAGGATCGCCGCTATTCTCCGCTGCCGACCGAGATCCGCTACGGCTTGGATCGCTCATTTTCGCTACCGACCGGGGCGCGCTTAAGTAGCTCCTGTTCGCGAGCGAATAATCTACAAAATCTCTCCCAGTCGTGCAGATAGACGAGCCTATGCTCTTTGCCGCTTTCGTCAATGTATATGCCCTGCGTCGAGCCAAGACTCATCTTTTGCCAGTAGTCGAAAAACGGCAGCGCCTCGATGTCCTCTTGTAGCACGCCTCGCATCATGCCGTTATCGTAAATTTTTAGATCGTAGTAGGTCCTTTTCATTTTAACCTTTCTAAATTTTATCGCGACGGAATTTTATCGTGGTGGAATTCTTAAATTTGCATCGCGATAAAATTCCGTCTTTTAGAATTTTACATACCGCGAAATTTACTGAGAATTCCGCCCCTTTAAATTTTGCGGCGTCAATCCTCGATAAAATTCTGTAGAATTTCACCGCAAGTAAAATTTAGCCCGCCAGCGCCTTTAGCTGTTCTGCGCTTAGCCCGTCAACCAAAATATAGCTCGCATCGATGAAGCGGTAGTTTTGCTTCGGCAGGCGAGCGATAAACTCGCCATATTCCAGCTCGGCGATGGCGCGGTAGTTACCGGCGTCGTTTTCGTCGCCCTCTATGCCTATGAGCGCGATCTGCCAGCGCGCTACGTCGCTATTTTTCAGCATCTCCGCGTTTTGCCACTCCACAAACGGCTTGTAGGGCAGGATAGTGGGCAGGTCCTGCGTGAGCGCGTATGAGCCCATTATCGCGCCGTCATCTCCATTTCGGTAAAACCTCTGGTGCGCGCTGTAAGCGTCGAGATATTGCACTTCGGTTAGCCGCTTGCTAAACTCGGCGGCGGGGTTGTATGAGGCTAAAATTTCATTCATCATCGCGCGGTTTATCGCAAAAGGCCTCTCTACTCCGTAGCAAAAATTTACCTCCGTATCGCCGCTTAAGTGTTGATCTATCGAATGTAGCCCCGCCGCTATATCGCGCTCGTAGTCGAATTCTTCTATCCTGTCGTGGGTGTAAATTTCTCCGTTTTCATCCATGATCTCGCCCCCCAGCTGCTTAGATAGCGCCTGTAGATATGAGATCGCCAAAACCCAATCAAAGACCGTCGCGGGCGTATTTACGCGCACGGCGTAGCTTTGTCGCTCCTCGTCATATCTTAGCTCCATCCCGCGCCCGCTCTTGCCCCGCACGCCCAAAATCAAACATTGATACTCGCTCAAAGGCGATTTTAAAAACGCCCTCTCGTCAAAGTCCTCGGCGCTCTCGTCTATGCCAAATACCGATAGATCGGGCAGCAGATCCAATGCCTTGCTAACGCTCATGGCGTCCGAATAGCCCATAAATAGCGGTCGCTTTTTGTTTTTGACGCGGAATTCTACACTCATCGTTTTCTCCTTATTGAAACGGCAAAATTATAGCGAAATTTTACCCGCCGCGGCGAGCTAAATTTGCGCTCGCAAGCCCGCATTGCTGGTTGCATGAGCGTGCGCCGCAGCCCGCACAAAACTCACTAATAATTGCAAAAGCTTACGCGCCGATCGCGTCTTTTAGGCTCTGTGCGCACAAACCCGCATCCTTTAGCTCGCGCAAAATTTCACCCATCAGCTCCTCTTTGAAAATGTCCAGTATCATCGCGCCCGCATCCAGCTCAGCATAGCGCAGGGCGGGCTCGCTGAAGTTTTTAAGCTCTTTAAACCGCCGCTCGCCCCGCCTGGCAAATCCGAGCCGAACCTCGTTCGGGCTAAGGCTCAGCACGCCACCATCGCGAGCGAAATTATACACGCTAAAGCCGTAAAGCTGCGGATCGGCGGCTCTAGCTCGCACGCTCAAAATTTCCTCCAGCCGCGCCTTTGTGCCATTTAGATCGAGCCCTGTTTGCAGCGCGATCTTGCCGCCCGTGTCGAGCCGCAAAAGCGCCAAAAACGAAGCGAAATCCTGCGCGATGATGCTTTGCTCATCGCATTCTACGTCGATGTAGGCGACCGCAGGCTGTTCGCTCGCGCGGTAGTCCAGGCACAGGTACCAGTGTCCGTCGCCGCTGAAGGGCACCAGCCCGTCAAGCTTGAAGCTCACGCACTCGCGCTCCTCGCCCCAGCTAAAGCGCGTAAGCGACGGATACGCCTCGCCGATGCCGCTGATGGCGTCCAGCGGGTAGCCTTCTAGCTCGTAGCGCAGGTAGCCGCCGTTTTGCACGCTTAGCATCATGGCGAGCTCGCGCGGCAGGGCGTGCCCTAGCTCCTCTTCTGCAGCTCGCAGCGCCTCCGCCGTGAGCGGATCTTGTAGATAGGGCAGGTAGATCGGTCTGCGCCAGATGTTTGCAAGCTCGTTTGCGTTCATTTTCGCTCCTTTAAATTTGCGGGTTAAAATTTCAAGCACGCCTTAAATTTTAAGCTCGAATCTGAAATCTCAGTTATAAAATTTTAAAATTTTGCAGCGCCGAATTTTTTCATAGCCTGCTCGCCGTATTCGGCTCGCCTGCAACCATATGCTCGTCTTTCGGCAGCTTAAATTTAATCTAATTGAGGCGCGCCGCCGTTTAAATTTAAGCCATACCGAGCGGGCTCAAAGTCGCGCGCCGATAAAATTCCATCGTAAATCTACTCGGCCTGAGCGTCTATTTAAAGCGGCGGAATTTTGCAAGCAAGCTAAAGCCTTTCGCGCGCCTAATCGAAATCATAATACAGGCTCCATGCCCCGCTTTGCGGGTTTTTGGCAAACATCAAGCTGCCGCCGTCAATGACGTTAAAATTAGCCTTTTCGTCTGAAGAGATCTGAAAAACGAACTGAAAACCATCGCCGAAACTCACTCCTGACTGGCAAAAGGAGGGATAGCCGCCGAATTTCGTGCAGTCGTGATACTCCAGCCCAGCCGTGACGTCGGAATAATAGAGCCCGACCGACCTTTTAAGCTCTAAAATTTCATGCACGACGTCAGGCTCCAATCCGCCGCCGTCCCAGCTCGCGACGTCGTCCGCGGCAAATTTTGGCTGCAAAGGAAAGGGTCTTATCTGCG
>NZ_CALIBB010000165.1 GCF_938045595.1 uncultured Campylobacter sp. | reverse complement strand
AAATAAATTTTATCTGCACTCAAAGCTGCTCGCGTTATTTTCGTCGCCGCCTACGTAGGTAGCCACTTTTGGATACGCGCAAATAGGGATCTGCTTACCCGCGCGGCTCGTGCTTTTGCCTAGCAGGCTAGATGGAGCCGTTCCCTGCTCGCGCCACGCTTCAAGCGCGCTTAGCGGATCGACATCATCGATGCCGTTGCCGCCGCCGCAGTGATTCATCCCTGGCAATGCAAAAAATCGCGCAAACTCATCCGCGTTCGCGTTGGTTTCCACTAGCTTTTTAAACCAATCGCGCTGATCCATCGCCGAAAATACGGGATCGGAGACGCCCGTTACGATGATGAGTTTGCCGCCGTTAGCGCGGAAGCTATCTAGCTTGGTCGAAATCGCATCGTTTATCGCCGCGGTCTCGAACGTTCGCTCTACGTCCTTATCGAAATCAAATTTCATCAGATCAAACTCCGGTTGCGGCGGCGTCAAGAAATAATAATTCATCGAGCCCTTCGAGAGCACGATATTTCTAGCATTTGGCTCTGCCGTTTGCGAGTCGCCAAGCTTCCACATGCGCCAGCCGGGCTGATTTACTCCGGCATCGTAAAACCAGCCGCTGTAAATTTGCTCGCCCTTGCTGTTTTTTGCGCCGTCAAATATCGCCTTTATCGCAGAAATTTTATCTTTGGGCAGATCAAGTCCGCTGGGATCGAACTCGCAACGCTCCCAAGCGCCGATGATTCCGTCTTTTAGGCCGTCTAGCGCATCGCATTTATCCAGAACCGCCATGCTTAGCTTATCCAAATCCTCCTGCGTAAGGGCGTTTGCAAAAATTTTATCCCCAGCGGCGTTTTTAGGCGCGATCTTCATAAGCTGCCGGTTGTCCCACTGCTCCGCGATCGCCGCGCGCGAAAGCCTAAAACCCGGATTTGCCGCGATTACGCCGTCAAATTCCAGCGGATACCTCTGCGCCGCCATCAGAGCCGAGCGCCCGCCGTTTGAGCAGCCCATAAAGTAGCTGTGCGCGGGCGCTTTTTTATACGCCGCGAAAACCAGCTGCTTTGAGACACTCGCGACCTTGCCGATCGCCTGATAGGCATAGTCTAGCCGCGCCTGTTGCTCAAGTCCGAACTCGGGCGTAGGCGTAGGGTGTCCCGAATCGGTCGCAACTACCGCATAGCCCCTCATAAGCGCGGGCGTTGCGGTGCTAGTGCGGATAGGCACGGCACCAAGAGCCGGCGCTACGAAGCCGTCCAAACCGCCTCCGCCCTGAAATAGCAGCTTGCCGTTCCAGTCGCCTGGCAAGCGCAGCTCAAATTTTATGCCGTAATGCTTGCCGTCCGAGCCCGTGCGCGAGGCTATCTCGCCGTGAATTATGCAGTGCGGCGCGGCTTTTAGCGTCTTTTTGGCTCCGCCAGTTAGCGCAGACATCTTATCGGCACCGATTTCGCCGCTTTGATTCCAGATCGCTTCGCTAATCTTTGTATCGTAAATTTTCGTGCCCTTTAGCGCCGCGCAAGCCCGCTCGTCAAAATCGCTCGCAAGCGCCCCCTGTAGGCCCAAAGTAGCCGTAAAGGTTGCAACTAAAATTTTATATTTCATTGCCGCTCCTTTTGAAATTTTATTAATTGTAATTCTAACATAAAAATTTATTGTGATTTTACTGCGTTTATAAAAAATGATGGAATTCCGCACTAAACGGGGCGGAATTCCAAATTTAGCTAGAAGAGCGAAGTACCCGAGCGGTCCGCGGGATCGGGCTCACCCGTTACACGATTTCGTAGATCGCGACGAAATACTTCGATCGCCCAAAACCAAACCGCGTGCCCGAAAAATTCCGAAACATGCTCATACCACGGAAGCTGAAAAAGCGGCAGCGTGATGCAATGCACCGCGATATTTACGACGATACCGAACGCGACGCCCTGAAATAGCGTGATTTTAGGAAATTTCTCGGCAGCGAAGAGCGAAGTATGCTTAATTTTAAATTCTGCTATTGTTGCGGAGCATTAAATTTCACGCGTGCCCTTAAAGCTTGCACGGTAAAAAATCAGCAGCGCGGCGGCTAACGCGGCAAAGCCGCAAAATAGCCCTTGGTAGCTTAAATATTCAAGCGCCTTGCCACCTACGGCAGTACCGATGCCGCCTCCGAAAAATATCGCCGTGCCTATGATCCCAGAGGATAGACCTTTGGCGGAGCCGCAACGAAGCGCTGCGCTTGCTAGGACCGACTGCGCGCAAACATAGCCAAATCCCAACAAAAACGTCCCTACATATGCGGTGGCAGCGAAGCAACTCGCCAAAAGGCACAGCGCCGAAGCGGACGCCAAAAAGCCGAGGGATAGAATTTCTTTTAGCGGCAACTTCTCTTTTAAATATCTAGCAGCGTTTCCTGCCAAAAAGCAAGCGACGCCGTAAAGCATAAGGCAGGCTCCGGCGAAATTTGAGCTCAAGCCTAGCTTTTTAAGTAGATAAGCGCCTATGAATGAGTACGCCCCGAGCACAATTACGCCATTACATAAAGCCAAAAAATAGCTTCTCAAAAGCGCAGCATCGCCACGCAAGCTGGCTAGGGATTTTACGAAGCTTTCGCCTCCGCTTTTCGGAGCGTCTTTGAAATTTAGCGTAAATAGTGATACGAAAGATACCGCAGACAGCGCAGAAAAGGCTAAAAATATCTCCCTCCAAGAAAATCTAGCCACTGCCCATCCGCCTAAAGCCGCACTCAGCCCCTGCCCTAAAAATACCGAACCCAGAAATATCGCTACGATTTTTTGTCTATCCTTATCGTCATATGCATCGCCTATAACGCTGAGGCAGACGGCGATTATACCCGCCGCCGCGCATCCCGTGCAAAAACGAAATAAAACAAGCCACGCTAGACTTTTTGCAGTGGAACAAAGAAGCGTAAATATCGCCAAAAAGAGCATTAGCAGAATTAAAATTTTACCTCTGCCGTAGCGATCGCTAAGGTGTCCGTAAACCGGCTGAAGTAAGCCATAGGGGATCAGATATGCCGTCAAAACTGCGGAGGCGGCGCTTACCTGCACCCCAAACGTATCTGCGATGCTAGGTAGCAGTAGCGATGCGATCCAGTTATCTGCGGCAGAGATTGTCCCTGAGGCGATGATTAAGAGTAGTAGTCCTTTTTTGCAGCGCATTTTAAATTCCTAAATTTACGTAATTTTAGCCATTATAACTCTTTTGCTAGAAAATTTGGAATTTTAGCGAACTCAGCAAATATGAGACGAAAGGCATGGATCGCGAATTCGCAGCGGTGTCGCAATGCTGCGGCAAGTATAGCGCAATGGTCGGACATACAATGATGCATCTACCTTGAAGAGGTGAAGGTAGGCAGCAACGCGAGGCAGTGAATGCATGACTAGTTTATATTTATAATCCTCTTTTTTCGCGCATAAAGCCTTATAAGAAATAACGCAAATTTAACAATGCCACGAAGCAGAGCTATAGCATAAGGCAAATAAGGAAAGCTCTAACTTGTAGCACGAACCCTACAATAAAATTCAAAAATTCTTTAAAATTCTACGCGGATTATGATGCCTAAAAATCAACTAAAATTTTAAGCGCACTACTCCCGCAACACGCTTTTTAGCCACGAAATTCCGCCGTTTATCACAAGTCGCGACGAACCGTTTGTACGATCTTGTGCCGCTAGGTTAAATTTAATAGCAGCGGAATTTTGAAATTTTACGAATGCAGGGATTTCAACGGACGCTTGAAATTTTAATCCGGGGCGATAATTTTGATTTCATCCGCGCAAGATCCGCCAAAGTCCGCGCCGAAGGGATCTTGGACCGTGAAATAATGATCTATCGCGCCGCATCCGTGCCCGATCTGCTCACCCCAGCCCAGTGCCCTGCGCACGAAGCCCTTGGCATGGGCGACGGCTGCGGGCAGGCTAAGCCCCG
>NZ_CALIBB010000164.1 GCF_938045595.1 uncultured Campylobacter sp. | reverse complement strand
GGCGGACATAAAATTTAAACCGCTCACGGGATGTTAAATTTGAAAGGCAAAATTTTAGCCTAATTTAAAGGCGAAATTTTACGACCGAGCAGTGAGTGCTAGAGCTTAAAGCGACGCGTAGCAGCGAATGTATCAGCTCAGGCGGCAAGCTATATGGCTTAAAACGCCGTGCAGTCATAAAATTTAAATCGCCTCTTGAGATCGTTAAATTTAAAGACGAAATTTCATACCCAACGACGAGCGCTAAATTTAAACCGCCCTAGCGATCGTCAAAATTTAAAAGCGAATTTTACGACCGCGCGGCAAAAGATGAAATTTAGATCACTCGCGCGATAAATTTAATCAATCTTTAGCACGCTCAAAAACGCCTCGCTCGGCAAATTTACCCTGCCGATCGCTTTCATGCGCTTCTTGCCCTCTTTTTGCTTCTCGAGCAGCTTGCGCTTACGCGTGATGTCGCCGCCGTAGCATTTGGCGGTCACGTTTTTGCCCATGGCGCGGACGTTTTCGCGCGCGATGATCTTGTTGCCGATGCTTGCTTGGATCGCGACCTCAAAAAGCTGCCGCGGCACGATCTCCTTCATCGCTTTGACGAGGTCGCGCCCCTTAGATTCGGCCTTTGAGGCGGGCACGATGATAGAGAGCGCATCGACCGCTTCGCCCGCGACGCGGATGTCGAGCTTTACTAGATCGCCGCGCCTGTAATCGATCGGCTCGTAGTCAAAGCTCGCATATCCCTTGGTGCAGGACTTGAGCTTGTCGTAAAAGTCCATTATGATCTCGTTTGTCGGCACGTCGTATTCTAGCAGGACGCGCTCTGGCGTGATGTAATCCATCTTGGTTTGGATACCGCGGCGTAAATTCAAAAGGCTGATGAGATTGCCCAAAAACTCGCTCGGGGTGATGATCGTTGCCCTGACGTAGGGTTCCTCGATGCGCTCGATAAAATTTGGCGCGGGAAGCTCGCTGGGGCTGTGTATCCGCACGCACGAGCCGTCCGTGAGATACACGGCGTATGTGACGGTCGGCGCCGTGGCGATGAGATCGAGATCGAACTCGCGCTCGAGTCGCTCCTTCACGACCTCCATATGCAGTAGCCCCAAAAACCCGACGCGAAAGCCGAATCCTAGCGCCAGCGACGTTTCGGGCTCGTAGCTAAGCGAGCTGTCGTTTAGGCTGAGCTTATCCAAAGCGTCGCGCAGATCTTCAAATTTATCGGTCTGCACGGGATAGATGCCCGCAAACACGAAGGGCTTAGCCTTCTCAAATCCGCCCACGGGCGCGGTGGCGCGTTTTTTAAAAAGAGTGATCGTATCGCCCACCTGCACGTCGGCGACGTTTTTTAACCCCATCACGACGATGCCCACTTCGCCGCTGCTAAGCTCGCGGGTTTTGGCGGGCGCAAGCGGGTTGGGATACATCAGATCGAGCACCTCGTGGCGGTTCTCGCTACCCATGATATAGACCTCGTCGCCCTTTTTCAGCACGCCGTCGTAGAGCCTCGCAAGCGCGAGCGCGCCTAGGTAGTTATCAAACCAGCTGTCGTAGATGAGCGCCTTAAGCGGCGCGGCGTCGTCCGTTTTGGGCGCGGGGATGCGAGTGATTATCGCCTCTAAGAGCTCTTTGATGCCCACGCCCGTTTTGGCGCTGACCTCGATCGCGCTGCTGCAATCAAGCCCGATGACGTGCTCGATCTCCTCTTTTACGCGCTGCGGATCGGCGGCGGGCAGATCGATTTTATTGAGCACGGGGATAATCTCAAGGTTGTGCTTTAGTGCGATATAGACGTTTGCGATGGTCTGCGCCTGCACGCCCTGGCTCGCGTCCACGACGAGGATCGCCCCCTCGCAGCTAGCCAGCGAACGCGAGACCTCGTAGCTAAAATCCACGTGACCCGGAGTGTCGATCAAATTTAAAACGTATTTCTCGCCGCCAAACTCGTACTCGAGCCGCACGGACTGCGCCTTGATCGTGATGCCGCGCTCCTTTTCGATATCCATCGTATCCATGATCTGGCTGCTCATCTGGCGCGCCTCGACGGCGTTGCATTCGCTAATCAGGCGGTCTGCGAGCGTGGATTTGCCGTGGTCGATATGTGCGATGATGCTGAAATTTCTGATATTTTTTGTTTTCAAGTGGCTTTCCCTGATGAAATTTTAAGCCGCATTGTGCCGAAATTTCATTTAAAAACGGGTAAATGAGCAGGTTGAATTTATAAAGCGGTTTTATACGGCAGGTCTAGCCGGATTGGAATTTTACGAAACGAAATTTTAAAGGATAAGGCGAAATACGAGCGGCTTTGAGTGATAGAATTTTAGTTTTATCGGCGGTGCGTTTTGCCGCGATAGAATTTTAGGATGAGAGTTGGACGCAGATTTTACTAATGGAATTCTGCGTCCTGGATGTGGCTGAGATCTTTTATACCTCGCCTAGTGTAGATTTTACTATTAAATCTCGCGCAATAAAAATTTACAATAAGCCTTGCGTGATCACACTACGCGAAACTAATTGCAATGCTGATGGCTGAGAATTTTAATAAACGGGAGGAGGATCGCCATACGAAATTTTACTTTGAAATTCTACTGCTTGGGATTAGCGCGCAATTCTATGCCGTTACGGCGCACAAATCTCAATGAGTAAAATTTTACTGCCAAGTTTTATAGCAAAATTTCGCAATTTAAAATTTCAAAGAAATTCTATCTCATAGAATTTTTAGGCAAAAATTTGCAAAGCGAAATTTTAAAATATCCGTCGCTAAGAAAACTAAAATTTCGCCCATAAAAAAAGGCTAGCCGGGAGGCTAGCCTTTGTGCTACGAGCTTACACAGATACTACCAATCGGTCTTTTGATTGTAAATATCGCGAATATCGCCCGTACCTAGTTTATTCGTCGAAGTGTCGCTAGTACTATTATCCGATGTACTACCGCCAGCGAATGATCCCACGTCATCTTCCTTACCAGATTTGACTTGACCCTCGCCGCCCCAAACCGTAGGTTTAGCGGCTCTTGTGTTGACAGTAAGAGGGTTATAATACTGCGGTACGCCAGAATACTGATTAGAATAGGCACCTCCATTTCCTATTGTGAACATAGTATTGTCATTTCCAGCGGGCGTATGGATAAGCCATGGGTTAGTTTCAATACGTATTGTAGCCTGGCCCGGAGCAGTAGCTTGGATAGCTATATCTTCCTTGCCGTAGCTTACTACATTGCCCCTGTGAACAGTTACACTAGTAGGCGTGAAGCTGGTATAGGCGCTTACGAATTCCGCCCCTATATTATTT
>NZ_CALIBB010000163.1 GCF_938045595.1 uncultured Campylobacter sp. | reverse complement strand
TTTGGAATTTCACCGCTCTGAGCCTCTTGCGAGGCGTTCTTCTTTAAATTTTGCGAGCCGTTTAAATTTGAAAAATTTTCGCGCATATAATCAAACACCAGCATCTCGCAAAACACCGACGCAGTCTCAGCCGTCGTTAGCGGCGTGAAGGAGTTAAAATAGCCCACGCCGTAGCTTAGATACTGATGTATCGCGTGCCCCAGCTCGTGCGCGAGGGTAAATACGTCGCGGCGCTTGCGCGTGAAATTTAAAAGCACGAAAGGGTGCGTATCGCGCGAGCCCGAATGCGAAAACGCGCCGCTTTGCTTATTTTGCGCGGGCATCGCGTCGATCCAGTTTTGCTCAAACGCGATCAGCGCGATCTGCTTAAATTTCGGGCTAAATTTTTCAAACGCCGCTAGCACGATCTGCTTGGCCTGCTCGAAGCTAAACTCGTTCTCATCGCCGCCAAGCGGCGCATATCTGTCGTAATCATACAGCGCGTCGTAGCCTAAAATTTCGCGCTTTTTGGCGTAAAATTTGCCGACCAGAGCGAAGCTTCGCTCCGTCTCCGCGATCAGCGCATCGACGCTTGCGATGTTTATCTGATTTTCCTCGTGCATCACCGCCTCGGCTTTATCGTAGCCGCGCAGCTCGCAGCGAATTTTAAGATCGGTTTTGATCATATTGTAGATGTAGCCGAGCAGGTGGGAGTTTTGCTCTAGCACCGCACTTAGCGAAGCTGCGGCGTCTTTTCGTACCTCGCGATCAGAGCTATGAAGCAGGCTTAAAATTTCCTCCTCGCCGAGCTTGCGCCCGCGAAAATCAAAGCTCATCCGCGCCATACTCTCGTCAAAAAGCCGCGAAAACGCCTCGCCGCTTACGGGCGAAGTTTTTAAAAGCACGCTTTCTTGCGGAAGGCTTAGCTGGTGGGCCTTGCGCTGCTTAAGCAAGCTCAAATAATATCTGAATCTCCCGCTTCCTGCGATAAACTCGTCCTGTTTTGCGGCGTCAAGCTCGTTAAACTCGAGCTCGAAAAAAAGCAGGTTCTGCGAAATGTCGTTGCAAGCCTGCTCCGTCTTAGCCTGCTGCGCCCCAAGGCTCGTATCTCGCGCGAATCTAAGATGCGCAAAGCTCATTATCTTGCCGATCTGCTCGCTGATGCCCTCATAAAGCTCAAGCGCGCCTAAAAACTCCTCCGCGCTAAGAGTGTGCAGCTTATCTTTAAATTTAGCTTCAAAATCCCTAGCCTGCGCAGCCGCGCTATCTATCGCGCCGCTAAATTCCGCTTCGTTTGCAAACAGCTCGCCTAAATTCCAATTCATCGATTTCCTTTTAAAATTTTTGGATAATTTTATCAAAAAAGAATAAGTAAAATTTTAAAAACCGCGAGATCCGCCGCCCTAGCGGAATTCGCGGTAAATTTTAAGGTGAGTTATTTTTGCATACTTTGCGACGCGATCGCCGTAAAAATCACGTCCGTGGAGCTATTGATCGCGGTTTCTACCGAGTCTTGGATTACGCCGATGATAAAGCCGATCGCGACTACCTGCATTGCGATATCGTTTGAGATATTAAAGAGCGAGCACGCAAGCGGTATCAGCATCAATGAGCCGCCTGGCACGCCGCTAGCGCCGCACGCACCGACCGCCGAGACCACGCAAAGCAGTAGCGCCGTCCAAAAATCGGGGCGCACGCCAAGCGTATGAGCCGCAGCAAGCGCCAAGATCGCGATTACCACCGCAGCACCCGCCATATTTATCGTAGCTCCCAAAGGGATCGAGATCGAGCTTAGCTCGTCGCTGATGCCTAGCTTTTTGCATAAATTTAAATTTACCGGGATATTCGCCGCCGAGCTGCGGGTGAAAAACGCCGTGAGGCCGCTTTCGCGCAGGCAGGTAAATACGAGCGGATATGGATTTTTCTTAATCACCGCAAAGACGATGAGCGGATTTACCACGAGGGCTACGAACGCCATCGCGCCTACTAGCACGACTACGATTCGCACGTATCCAAGCAGCGCATCGACGCCGGTTTGATACACAGTAGAAGCTACTAGGCCGAAAATTCCAAACGGCGCGAGCTGGATTACGAACTGCACGATTTTGGTTACCGCTTCGCTCAGATCGGTAAAAATTTTCTTTGTTTCATTAGTGCAAAATTTAAGCGCGACGCCAAGACCTATCGCCCAGGTTAAAATTCCTACGTAGTTTCCGTGCGCGATAGCGTTTAGCGGATTATCTACGACCTTAAAAAGTAGATCTTTTAGCACGATCCAAACGCTTGCAGGAGCGGTATTTTCCGCCGCGCCGACATTGCTTAGAGCAAGCTCTGTGGGGAATAAAAAGCTAACCGCCACCCCCACGCACGAGGCTAAAAAGGTGCCTACGATATATAGGACGACCACGCGTTTTAAGCCGCTTGCGCTGCCGTATTGTTTATTTACGATCGAGCTTAAAATCAAGATAAAAACTAAAATCGGAGCTACCGCTTTAAGGGCGCCTACGAATAAATTTCCTAAAATTTCCGCAAAAGCTACTACGTTTATTAAAAACGAAGTGTGCTCTGCCGCAATATCGCCCGCCGCTGAACGTGCGGCAAAGCCCAAAATGGCACCTATTATCAAACCCGTAACTATGCGCAGAACTAGATTTTTATCTTTGTAGCTAGCTACTAATTTTTGAATCGAACTCATTTTTTACCTTTCAATCAAAACGTCGTTTGAAATATATCGAAATTTTATTTAAGCACATTTAAATTTGGGCGAAATTTCGCAATTTTTAGTTAATCTTAAAACCTCGTTAGATAAAATGCCCCGAAATTTTAATTAGGAGCAGATATGTATCTATTTACCAGCGAGGTCGTAAGCCCCGGACATCCGGATAAGTGTGCCGATATCATCGCAGACAGCATCGTAGATGAAATTTTAAAGCAAGACCCCAACGGGCGCGTCGCGGCGGAGGTTTTCATCGCGGGCAAACACGTAGTAATCGGCGGCGAAGTAAACGCCAAGGTCGATTTCACCCACGACGATTACCGCCACATCGTAAAGGGCGCGCTTAGCGAGATCGGCTACAATAACAATCCCTACTTCACGCGCGCGCAGTGCCTGCATCCGCAGGATCTGCAAGTGGACGTATTTTTAAACCAGCAAAGCCCCGACATCAACCAAGGCGTCGATCAAGAGGGCGGCGAGATCGGAGCGGGGGATCAGGGCATAATGTTCGGCTTCGCAAGCTGCGAGACGAAAAATTTTATGCCGGCGGCGATCACCTACGCGAGGCTTCTTTGCGATCACGTTTATGCCTACGCAAAATCTCATCCCGACGAGCTTGGCGTAGATATTAAGACGCAGGTTAGCGTCGATTACGGCACGAAGAGCAATTTTGAGGAGTGCAAGCCGCAAAGTATCCATACGATCGTGGTTTCAGCGCCCTGCGTCGAGAGCATGAGTATCGAGCGCGTCCGAGATCTGATCGGAAATTTGATCGATTCGGCGGGGCTTCCGAAGGAGCTTTACGACAAAAGTAAAACGATCATCTACATCAATCCTACCGGCCGCTACGTAAATCACAGCTCGCTTCACGACAGCGGCCTAACGGGGCGCAAACTGATCGTAGATAGCTTCGGCGGCTACAGCCCAATCGGCGGCGGCGCTCAAAGCAGCAAAGACTACACCAAGGTCGATCGCAGCGGGCTTTATGCGGCGCGCTATATCGCCAAAAATATCGTCGCGGCGGGGCTTGCGAAAAAATGCATCGTCCAGCTCAGCTACGCAATCGGCGTCGCAAAGCCCGTCAGCGTCAGCGTCGATTGCATGGGGACGAATTTAGGCGCGGCGAGCGACGATGAGTTGTCCGCTTTCGTGCTTGAAAAATTCCCGCTCACGCCGCGCTGGATCATCGATAAATTCGGCCTTGATCGCCCCGGCAAAGGAAGCTTTCTCTACGCCGACGTCGCCGCACGCGGACAGGTCGGAAACGACGAATACCCGTGGGAGCAGCTTGACGGCGTGGAGCTTTTTAAGGCTTTGAAATAAAATTTTACGCTTTGCAGCAGCGCTCTTTTTAGCTTACGACATTCGCTAGGCTTGCAGCAGCGAGCCTAGCTCAATATTCTACGCGGCTTTGCATGCCGTGTAGTTTTATCGCATCCCAAGAAATAGCGTTGCGGCAAAATTCTGTATCAAAATTCTAAGCCGTGAAATTTAAGAGTTTTCGCAGGTAGAATTGAATTTTAAAATTTTAAGCCCAGCTCGCGCAAAATTTTAAAATTGGCGCGCTGAAATTCCAAGGCTGAGCCCGTCTAGTTTAGTGATAAATTCTAACTAGAGCAGGCTTTAAAAAAATTTTCACGCAAGCTTTTAAATTCGCAATCGCTTAAAATGAAATTTGACCTATAAAATTTTTTCTAACGCGCTTTTTACTTAATCTCCGAATGAGAAAATTTTATATTCTCCTTACTTGTGATGTTTAAGCGTGTAAATTTTAAAATTTTACCATTTTATTTGAAGTCCACTGCTTTATACAGCAAAAAACCCAAAGCAAATTCTATTTAAAAGTGGCATTTGCAAGATAAAAGCGCTGAAATTTTAAAATGTAGAATTTATGAACGCTACTGATTTAAAATCTCAGATTGGCACGCTTCGCCAAAGCTCCTCCGCTAACTACGCGAAATGAAAAAGCAAGATTGAATTCTCTCTCGCTCAATGTCACCCGCAAGCAAGCACGGCGGAATATCGAGCTTAAATAACGCAAAAGATAAAAGAATAAAGCAAAAATAGAAGGGGCTTGTAGCTTGATAAAATTCTAGCCTTGTGCGGCGGCAACCGAGCGGCTTTTAAATTGGGCTTTAAACGCAGTGATGCGAATTGCGCGCCTTAACTTAAATGCTAAAGCAGCGATAAAATTTCATCGCCGCTTTCATAAATTAAAATTTTAAAGATACTCCGAGCTACACAGCTGCAATAAGTAAATCGCCCGCATTTTAATCACCCGCGCCTCGCCTAAATTGCCTAAAATTGCCGATCAAATTTAAGCCGCATACACCTTTATCTGGCGCTTAGTTTAGCCGCGCGGCATAAAAACGCAGCTAAAAAATGAAGCACTATTTCGTCTGATTATCCTCGTTTTTTGGTGCGGCAGTGCTTGCATTTATCTCGCTGGCTGCGCTATTTACGGGCTCAGGAACAGAGATTTTTTTCACCGAAGCAGTGAAATTCTGCTCGGCTTCAACGTCGCCCGTTTTTTCGATATATGTAAAATCACCCATCTTCGTCCACGTTCTAGCTTTAGCTAAAAATGCCTTTTGGCTCTCCCAAATCTCTTTGAAATCGGGATTTTTCTCACTTTCTTCGGCTAAAATTTCATCCGTCGCCTTGCGAAGCGCACGCATAATTTCAGGCGAAAAAGAGCGAATCTGAACGTTCGGATATTTCTTTTTGATCTCGTCCCAAATTATTACGTTTTTATAAAACGTCTCGTTTTCTGCGTATTCGCGCGCCTTTGCGATCGAAGCCTCTAGGATATTTTGCAAGTCCTTAGGAAGCTTCTGCCAAGTTTGTAGATTTATCACTATCTGCTGCTCGCTAGCGGGTTCTTGCCATCCCGTATAATAGTAATTTGCGACCTTGTGAAAGCCTAGAGGTATATCAAAGCTAGGACTTGCCCACTCAACCGCATCGATGGTACCCATCTCTAGCGCCATATATAGCTCACCTACCGGTATCGTAGCGACTGCGACGCCAAGGCGGCTCATAACCTCCCCGCCAAAGCTTGGAATTCTAAATTTAAGCCCTTTTAAATCATCTAGCGTATTAATCTCTTTTTTAAACCAACCGCCCATCTGCATGCCGCTATTTAGGATATTAAAGACCTTTAGATTGCTTTTAGCATAGAATTTATCCGCTAGCTCCTTACCCCCGCCGAAGTAATACCAAGCGTGCTGTTCGTCTTTCGTCATACCAAAAGGCACCGTCGTAAACAGCATATTCGCGCTATTTTTGCCTTTATAATAGTAGCTCGCAGTATAGCCTAAATCGTATTGTCCGTTTTTGACCATATCATAGATCGCAAAAGGTGCTTTATGCTTGCTAGGCGCGTCGATACTGATTTTCAGCTTGCCATCAGACATACTATCTGCAAGATCTGCCATACGCTTGGCGACATCGCCTACGATAGGCATACTAAGCTCGTAAGTCTGAGCTAGCTTAAGGCGATAAATTTTCTTATCCGCGCCCCACAGCGACGTGGCTATAATCAAACTTAATCCGACAAGAATCGATTTTTTCATATACTACTCCCAAAATGAAATGGTGCGAATTTTATATAAAATCATCTAAATTCACGCTTTTATAACTAGCTTTTAAGCGAAATTTTCGCACAATTGCAGCCAAATTCGATAAGGAAAGGGCATGCAAGAAAAACATTACGAAGTAATCATCATAGGCGGCAGTATCACGGGCAGCGCGCTAGCATATGTATTGGCAGAATTTAGCGGGATCAAAAATATCGCTCTACTTGAAAAATACGAAGGGCTTGCGACGCTAAATTCTAAAGCCAGCGCAAATTCCCAGACGATTCATTGCGGCGACATCGAGACCAACTACGACCTGCAAAAAGCAGCAGAAGTCAAGCGCAAGGCGGATATGATCGTGAAGTATTGCCAAAAGCACGGATATGAGAATAAATTTTTATTTCAGGGGCAGAAAATGGCTCTTGGCGTGGGCGAAAGTGAGGTAGAGCTAATTAAAGAGCGCTTTGAGAAATTTAAAGAGCTTTATCCGTATCTGCAGCTTTTCGACAAGGAAGAGCTCAAAAAAATCGAGCCCAAGCTAGTTTTTGATGGGCGCGGCGAGGAAAGAACGGAGGATATCGTAGCAATGGGCGTGCAATCGGGAGTTTACACGACGATCGATTACGGCGCGATGGCGAATTCCTTCGTGCAAAACGCTAAAAACGTGGAGGGTAAAACCTGCGATCTGTACCTCAACACCGAAGTACAAAACATCACTAAAGTAGGCGATAAGTTCTATATCCGCACAGCAAATAGACTCTCGCTAAGCGCTGATTTTGTAGTCGTAGATGCGGGCGCCCACTCGCTGTGGCTCGCGCACAAAATGGGGCTTGGGCAGGATCTTAGCACGATTTGCATCGCGGGCAGCTTCTATCTAACCAAGCAAAAGCTTCTAAATGGCAAGGTTTACATGATGCAAAACCCAAAGCTTCCATTTGCCGCGCTTCACGGCGATCCGGATTTGCTCGCAGGCGGCTGCACGAGATTTGGCCCTACCGCGCTTACGATGCCGAAGCTCGAGCGCTACAAGGGCTGTCGTTCGGTGCCGGAATTTTTTCAATCATTAAATTTTGACATGGACGTAGCTAAGGTCATTTGGCAAAATTTTGGCGATAGCGAGGTAAGGGACTTCTTAATCCGCAATATAGGCTTTGAGATACCGATTTTAGGCAAAAAGCTTTTCGTCAAAAATGCGCGCAAGATCATACCTAGCATCCGCGAGGAGGATATTTATTATGCCAAAGGCTTTGGCGGCGTGCGCCCACAAGTAATCTCACACTCGCAAAAAAAGCTGCTTTTAGGCGAAGCTAGAATAGGCGAAAATCCAGGGATTATCTTTAATATGACCCCAAGCCCAGGTGCTACGAGCTGCCTAGGCAACGCACTTCGCGACGCAAAAAGTGCCTGCGAATATTTGGGAGTGAGCTTTGATGATGCAAAATTTGACGCGGAAATGATGCGATAAAGAGGAATTTTTAAATTTCGCTCGGGCAAGAATTTTAAAATTTTACTTCGGTGAGGATTTTAGAATTTTGCTCGCGCTTCACATATATAGAGAGTTTTAAAATTTCATTCAAACGCGAATTTTTAGAATTTAATCTGCACTGCAAGCTATGAAATTTTAAAATTTCACCATGCCGTAGAATTCTAAAATTCTCGCGCACCATAAAATTTTAAAATTCCTTCGTCTAGCGAATTTTAAAATTTAGAAATTTCAAAATTTTGCGTAAAATTTCGCCCAATGCGGCGATAAATTTTAAATTTAAAGGAGAAAAGATGCTTAAAAAAACCAAAATCCTAGCGACCATCGGACCCGCAAGCGACAGCGAAGAGATGATGAGCGCGATGGTAAAGGCGGGCTGCAACGCCTTTAGGATGAACTTCAGCCACGGCACGCACGAGTATCACGAGGCAAATTTAAACAAAATCCGCGCCGTAGAAAAGAGCCTGGGCGTACGAATAGGCGTCTTTCAGGACATCAGCGGCCCAAAGATCCGCGTCGGCAAACTCGAGGAAAATTTTAAACTAAAAACGGGCGATAAGATCACCTTCCTTCCTCGCGAAATCATCGGCAAAAAGATCGCTGATGGCGAATACGAGCTGTGTATCAACCACCCTGAAATTTTGCCGCTGATGAAGGTGGGCGAGTTCATCTACCTCTACGACGGCTCGATCCGCGCCAAGGTAGTCGCGGTAAGCGAGCAAGGCGTGCGAGCGGTGCTCGAAAACGACGGCTTTTTAAGCTCGAATAAGGGGGTGAACTTCCCAAATACCCGCCTAAATATCGACGTTATCACGCAAAAAGACCTCGCAGATCTGCGCTGGGGCGCGGCGCACGGCGTAAATTTCGTAGGCATCTCCTTCGTGCAGTCGCAAAATGACATCCTGCGCGTGCGCGAAATTTTAAACTCGCTGGGCTCAAAAGCTAAAATTTACGCCAAGATTGAGAAATTCGACGCTGTAGAAAACATCGAGCAGATCATCGAGGCAAGCGACGGCATAATGGTCGCGCGCGGAGATCTGGGCATCGAGATGCCGTTTTATGAGATCCCGCGCATCCAAAAGCGCATCATCGCGTTAGCCAACGCCCGCTCAAAGCCCGTCATCACCGCCACGCAGATGATGCTTAGCATGACCGAGCACGAGCGCGCCACCAGAGCCGAGATCAGCGACGTCGCAAACGCCGTGCTCGACGGCACCGACGCCGTGATGCTAAGCGAAGAAAGCGCCATCGGCAAAAATCCCGCGGCCGTGGTCGCCGCGATGAGCGAGACGATCCGCGAGACCGAAAAGATCTATCCTTACGATAAATTTAACGATTACGATTTCTACGACGAGACCGATATGATCACTTCAAGCACCGCAGCGCTTGCCGCAAGGCTGGGCGCGGGCGCGATACTTTCGATCACGGGCTCGGGGCGCTCGGCGATCAAACTCGCACGCAACCGCGCCAAAATCGACATCATCGCAATCGCACACGACGAGCAGACCGCGCACGCGCTAAGTCTCGTGTGGGGCGTAAATCCAGCGATGGTCAAGGAAAAAACGAGCATCAACTCGCTGCTCGCACGTATCATAAGCGAGGCTCTGCAGCGCGGGCTCATCGAAGAAGGCGGCACCTACGTGATGACGGCGGGCTTTCAAAGCGGACATCCGGGCAGCACCGACTACATCCGCATCATCAAAAAAGATCAGATCGATTTCTACCGCGACGCGGCAGAAACGGGCTTTGAAAGTAAAATTTAAAGCGTAGCTAAAGGCAGTAAAGTCAGAGGCTGCAGCTGAATTTAATTTCGCTACGAGATTACGAGCAGCAACGTCGCGTTTATGTCGTGATAGAATTTGCTAAATTTAATTCCATTGCGAGATGATGGTGCAGGATTTAGCCGCTAAAACTTTGGTGGCGCTTCGGTGGCTTTTATTTCACGCAGATCAAGAACGAGCGCGCGAACATTTATGCCTTTGATTTCATGGCTCACCGCGGACTGGCAAATTCATTTTATGTGACACTGCGCAATGCCGCGGTCGGTTTATAGCCGCATTCAGCGATAAATGACTAGCATACGACGCTTAAAAAGGTGAAATTTAAATTTAAAATTTGCAGATAAAATTCTACGCCTAAAGCCGACGAGGGTGCGACAAGATTATTAAGATTATACTTAAAGGCAAAATTTGAAAACCAAACTAGAAAATCCCGCGCAAGAAACCTTGGCACAAAAGCGAGAAGATCCTGGCAAAAATCGCTTCAGCACGAGCAGTCTGTGGCTGATATTTGCCGCGATTTTTAGCGCGATTGCCGCGACGTTTTGCTGCCTGCCCGCGCTTTTATTTTTGATTTTCGGCGCGAGTTTTTCCTTTTTTTCGGGCGCAGAGGCGCTGGAAGGTTACCGT
>NZ_CALIBB010000162.1 GCF_938045595.1 uncultured Campylobacter sp. | reverse complement strand
AAATGCGCTTTTTAGGCGGCAAAATCTGCCCGCAAGTAAAATTTCATTCACGTTTAGCGCGGCTGCGAGGGCCGTTTTTTGCGGTACGAAGCCGATGAGCGCCGCAAGCTCTTTAAGGCTATATTCGCTTGCTTTTTTGCCGTTTATTTCGATGATCCCGCTTGCAGGCTTTAAAATTTGCAAGATATTTTTTAGCAAGGTGCTCTTGCCGCAGCCGTTAGGGCCCAAAATCCCGTAAAATTTGCCCCGTTCTAAATTCAGACATACGTCTTGCAGGATCGCCCGCTTGCCGTAGCTGAAGTTTAGCCCGCTTACTTTCATGCGTGCTTCCTAAACGCAAGGTATAGGAAAAACGGCGCGCCGAAAAACGAAGTCACCACGCCGATCGGAATTTCTACCGGCGAGAGGGCGTTTTTAGCGATTACGTCGCAAAAAACCAAAAAAACTCCGCCGGTAAGCGCGCTGGCGGGAATCAACACGGCGTTGCTCGCCGTATGAAGCGCCATGCGAAGCGTGTGCGGAATGATGAGCCCCACGAAGCCTATCATCCCCGTAAATGCGACCGAAAAGCCGATGATGAGCGAGGAGACGATGAGTAGGCTCTTTTTGGACTTCTCGACGTTGAGTCCGAGCGACTTCGCCTCCTCGTCGCCGTTTAAGATGATATTTAGCTCGTGGCGCTTTGCGTAAAAATACGCCATGCAAAACAGCAGCGGCGGCAGCAAAAGCGCGATCTTTTGCCAGTTTGCGCCGCCTAGATAGCCCATCATCCACGCCGTAATCCTAAAGCTATCCTCTCCGATTAGATAGACCGCGAAGGATGTAAATGCGCCCAAAAACGACGATACGGCGATGCCTACGATCAGCAGAGTAGAGATCGAGCGGGTATGGGCTGCGAGCTTAAAGATCACGAGCGAAAGCCCGCTGGCGGCCAAAAACGCGAAAATTCCGTAAAAAACGTCACTAAGCCCCAGTAGGTAGGCTATGACCGCGCCGAAAGTCGCTGCCGAGGCGATGCCGATGATGTAGGGATCTGCAAGCGGGTTTAAAAATACGCTTTGCACCACTACTCCCGAGCTCGCTAGCAGCGCGCCTATTAAAATTCCAAGTACGAGGCGCGGCAGGCGCATTTGCAGCAAGATGAGCTCCTTGGTTTCGTCTATCTCGCCGAAGGTGAAAAATTTTGCGATGTCGCCCAGCGAAATGCTCGCTCCGCCGCTACTTACGGCTACTAAAGCAAGCAATATGAAAGCTGCGATTAGAAAGAGATAAAATTTAAAACTCATAGCCCACCAAGCGAACTATACGCGCAGATTTCGTCGCGGCGGATATTTTTAAAATTTAAACGGTGCCAGGAATTTATGCGCGCGGAATTTATGAAATTCTCGCGGCTAGCGCAATTATTTTTGAAGCTTGCATAGCTTTTGATATCAGCGCGAAAAAGTACGTAGCCGCACACCTGATCCAGCATAAATTTCCTCCTAAAAGTATTCGCGATTTTTGTTAAGAAATTAAAATCGTTATCATAAGATTTTATCGCTTGGTTTCTTAAACCGCGATAAATTCCGTAACGGCAAGAGCTGTGAGGGCTAAATTTAGGGCGATTAAGTATTAAAATTTCGCGCGCCGCCAAGCCGCCTCTTTAAATTTGAAATTCAAAATTTATGCTGTAAATTTAACGCCGAAAGAGCTCTTTTTAATTTTGCAATTCAGCTTTAAATTATAAAAACGCCGATAAAATACGCACTAAATTTTATTTAACGAGTCCCGCTTTAAAGGCGCAAGCCGTTTTATTAAACGTCAAACTGCGCCAAAGCCGCTCGCTAAGCTTTAAGGAGTGAGCATGAAATTTTGGCAAAAGATCCTTTGGGCGGCGGTCGCCGTCATAGGGGCGTGGTGTTTCGGCGTACTTGCGCTAAATAAAGGCGAGAGCATCAGCGCCGTCTGGCTTGTAGTAGCTAGCGCGTGCATCTATCTGATCGGATACACTTTCTACGGGCGCTTTATCGCGTATCGCGTCTTTGAGCTGAACGATCGCCGCGCAACTCCTGCGGTGATCCGAAACGACGGACGAGATTACGTCCCTACGAACAAATACGTCCTTTTCGGCCACCATTTCGCCGCTATCGCAGGCGCTGGACCGCTCGTAGGCCCCGTGGTAGCCGCACAGATGGGCTATCTGCCCGGCACTATTTGGCTTTTGGTGGGCGTCGTGCTCGCAGGCGCGGTGCATGATTTCATCGTGCTCGTGCTATCCACGCGCCGCGGCGGCAAGAGCCTCGGCGAGATGATCAAAGATGAGATGGGCAAGCTCACCGGCGGCATCGCGATGATCGGGATTTTTTTCATCATGCTGATCATCGTAGCAATCTTGGCGATGGTCGTCGTAAAGGCGCTCGCGAACTCGCCGTGGGGGCTTTTTACGATCGCGATGACGATACCGATCGCCATATTTATGGGAGTTTATATGAGGTTCTTGCGCCCGGGCAAGGTCAGCGAGGCATCGATCATCGGCTTTGTTTTGCTGATGCTTGCGCTTTGGGGCGGGCATTACGTCTCGATCGATCCGTACTGGCACGACGTTTTTTCGCTAAAGGGCGAGACGCTCGCGCTTCTTACGATCGGCTACGGCTTTATCGCGGCGATTTTGCCCGTGTGGCTGCTGCTCGCGCCGCGCGATTATCTAAGCACCTTCCTTAAGCTCGGCGTCATCATCGGCATGGCGGTCGCGATAATCTTTGTCGCACCCGAGCTTAAAATGCCCGCTACGACGAAATTTATCGACGGCACGGGTCCCGTTTTTGCAGGCCCGATATTTCCATTTTTGTTTATCACGATCGCATGCGGCGCGATCTCGGGCTTTCACGCGCTGATCTCCAGCGGCACGACGCCGAAGATGGTCGAGCGCGAAACCCACACTCTTTTCATCGGCTACGGCTCGATGCTTATGGAGAGCCTTGTGGGCGTAATGGCGCTCGTAGCGGCGTGCATCCTAAGCCCGGGCGAATACTTCGCTATCAACTCGCCTGCTGCGGTGCTGGGCAAAGACGCGGTAAGCGCCGCGGCGTATATAAATTCCAT
>NZ_CALIBB010000161.1 GCF_938045595.1 uncultured Campylobacter sp. | reverse complement strand
CGGCTTTGATAGAATTTTCGCTTGAATCAACAAAATAAGGCGCTTTTAATGCTAAATAGCGCCTGAAAAAGCTTAGCCGCTACGGCTTTAATATCATATCTTGCCAGTTAAGCTTAAATCGGCTATCATTGCACGAAATCTGAAGGGGGCAAATTTGAAAAAATTCTTTGTTAATTCTCTGCGCCTTATAAAACGCCACTATATAATCTCTGCGATTTTTATCATCTGCATTTTGACATTTATCCCTTATATGCCTATAAATATGGGCTTAAACTACGTCGGAGTTTGCACCAATCCTCTGCATTTTGGCATCTTATCGGATAACGAATTAAAAGAGATAGCGTTTAAGCAGTATTTGCAACAACATCATAAAGAGTATAATTACAAGCATAATATCCCGTTTTTCAGAATCCAACCTTGCAACGGCGACAAGCGCCCCGATGATAATTGCGAATTTTGGAAAATACCTAAAGAGTTAAATTTAGAAAATTTATTGTCTATCGGCAGACAAATTTGCAAAGACGGAAAACAAATTGCGCCGATAGATAAATCCATACTAAAAGCTATAGATGATGAAAGCGTGGTGTATCCATGGGAGGATAGCAAGCTTTTTAATGATAAAGGGGAACTTAATTATTCTATCTACTTTAATAATGAGGACAACCATTATAGCGAGTATTATCGATATGATTCTTTGTTTATAGCCGAGGATCCTACTATTAAGATTAAATTGCTTGATTTACTTACCGGAAAAAGCAAGAAGATCATATACAAAAACGATAATAGGCTAGCGCTAAGAATGCTATTAGCCCTTAAACGTATTGATAAAAGTGATGATTTTTGCACCTTAAATGATTGGATGGATAAAAATAAACTTGACGTTACTAAAGAAAGCGTTGAAATTATTGGAGATAAAGGAAATAAGATTATATTAGAAAATTATTCTATGTATAGAATAGGTATAGATAATTGCGGAAATTATAAGGGCTTATATATGGGCATATTATGGGAACCATATAAAGCATATATGAATTATGCAGATTTTAAAAACAAATTTAAACAAAATAAGGAGTAATCTATGTCAAAAATAGTAGATATGAGCGGTAAAATCGCACAGGGCGGCTATGCCTATGCCGAGGGCAATCCTTGCTAAATTTGAGGCGCGGATTTTTTGCATAAAATCACAAAATTAAAATTCGGCAGCAGGTTCTACCCGCATGCACTTAGCTCACAGAACAAATACGATAAATTTAAGCGGTCTTGATCTCTCGCAGCCTATACCACTATAGGATAAATGCTGCTAAAAGCACAAAATATCCGATGGCGACCGTTAGCGCGCCCACAGCAAGGATAACGCCCTCGGCCGAAATAATTCCTTTCGCGGTTTCTTTTTTGAGATAAATAGCCAATTATATATTAGTCTAGCCTAAAGATTTGGATTCGGCTAAAAGCGGGTGGGATTAAAATTTAATCCGTCTTCAAATTTGCCTAAATCTAAATTTACAAAAAATCTATTTCTTGCCCACCAGCAATTTTGAGCTACCGAGCATCAGCCATTTGGCTTCGCGTGGGCCCATAAAAAGCCCCTGCGTCGTGTCTATGAGCTCGACCCGCTCATAGCCCTGCTCCTTAAGGCGCGCGATGAAAGCATCCATGTCGCCGTAGTTTCCGCGCGAAAAAAGATCGTGGATTGCGAAGCTGCCGCCCTTTTTAAGCACGCGGAGCGTCTCTAAAAGCAGCTCCTGGCGGTTCTTGCGCATGATGTTGTGATAGACGTAGTTGCTTGTAACCGCATCGAAGCTTTCGTCCTCAAACGGCAACCGCGTAGCGTCGGCCTGCTCGAAGCTAACGTTGCTAACCCCCTCTGCACGCGCGTTTGATTCACACAGCTGCTTGTTAAAAGAC
>NZ_CALIBB010000160.1 GCF_938045595.1 uncultured Campylobacter sp. | reverse complement strand
ATTGAAAGAAGTAAATATGAAATAAAGGTAGAAGATTTGAGAATAAATGCCTACGTTCATCTCATCCCAATAAATTAACTTAAGTATAAAATACACAAGTCCTACTATTATACTTAAAATACCCGTTATCATACCTATAAAGGTTGCAAGCCGAAGTGGTACTTTGGAATTGCAGATTATACCGAGTATCCCCATATCATAAAGCGTGTAGAAGTTATTTTTGGTAACTCCTTTAATTCTTACCGGTTGATCGTAGGGGATCTTAGCTACCTTATAACCGGCTTCCGCGAGCATTCCTCGAAAAAACGGATACGGATCATGCATCTGTCTAAGAGCCGCGATGACCTTTTTATCAAAAAGTCCAAAGCCGGTAAAATTCTTAAAAATTTCGATCTCAGATAGTTTTGATAAGAGCTCGTAATAACACTCTCTGATTTTAAACATCACGCCGCGCTCCTCGCTATCTCGCTTAATAGCCAAAACCAAGTCGTTGCCCTCCTGCCATTTTTTTATAAACTCTGATATCATCTCAGGCGGATCTTGCAAATCGGCTACGATAGAGATAACAGCATCTCCGTCTGCGCCCAAAAGCGCATAGGTTGGCGATTTGATATGCCCGAAGTTTCTGGAATTTACGATGATCTTTAAATTTTTATCATCGTTTGCAAGGCGTTTTAAAATTTCAACTGTTCTATCGGTCGAAGCATTATCGATAAATATATGCTCGTAGGCATACTCCAGAAATTCGCCCATAACTTTTTTTACGCGCGCATAGACCTCCTCTACGTTTTCCTCCTCATTAAAGCAGGCGGTAACTATACTGATCTTTTTCATATCATCTCCTAAAGACGAAAAATTTATTTAATAAAAATGATACCGCAGCTAGCGGGATCAAAAGCACAAAACCGCTTATATACATATTATCAAATCCAAGCCACTTGAAAAGCCATAGAAAAAATATATTTAAAAAATAAGTAATGATGTAAACTAGCATAAATCTAAATATCAGACCGTTATCACTTCTACCGAATACCAGCTTGCCCATAGTTTTAAAGTTAAACAATACGCCTAGTATCGTAGAAAACAATACGGCAAGAGGATAATATAGACCCAAATAGATAAAAAGGGCGAATAGCCCATACCCGAAAGTAGTATTTAGAATTCCGACAAGGAGAAATTTAATTAAAAGCATGATTAATTTATTTTCTTGTATATATTAACTGATGTAAATATAGCATTATTTATAGGCTCAACTCCAATAATAGGGATTAAATTAAATAATAAATCAATACTGGCCACTATGATAA
>NZ_CALIBB010000159.1 GCF_938045595.1 uncultured Campylobacter sp. | reverse complement strand
ATCGCATTCATTATAAAGATTTTCCTCTTCAGCCGTATGCTTACCAGCCATTACGATAGAAGCTAAAAATATCATAGAATAAAATATAAAGCCTAGCCTTGTCATTTCAACTCCCCGTATAGTTTATTATAAATTTCTTTCATTTTTCCTCTTGGGTTGCACTCTTTATCTTCCATACAAATTTTAAGTTCATCATAAAATCCGCAATACTCATGTGCAGATTCCGAATCCATACTACATATTTTTTTAAAGCTCTTTAAAACCCTATCCGTATTTCCGGTGAAATACAGATCTTCCCAATTAAGGCATAAGCAACTCGTCATTAAATTTGCATCGCAACTTTTAACAAGATAATTTATAGCTTCTTCGTCTCTATTTAATGTCAATAAAAGAAGCGCATTTAATTCACAACTTAAATAACGCCTATCGTCGTCGCACTCTTTAGATAAAATTTCAACGAGTTTATTGCATGAGCTATATTTGCCTTCGCCATAATCACAGGATTTCAAAAGCGTCCTTTGCTCTTCATTTTTAAAATTCTCTAATTCTATTAAGCTTACCAAAGGCGGTTGTGCCGCAACAGGAATCGCCGCAAATGCCGCTATAAACGCAAGTACCCAAATTTTAAGATAGAATTTTTTCATTAGCACTCCTTGTTTTAAGCGGCGATTATATTTAAAAATTTTTAGCTGGCTCTTAAATTTAAAGGGTGCGGCGGCGCGATAAGTGCGCCGTAATCCCACCCGCCTGCGCTTAAATGAAATTTTAAAATTTAGCCGCTGTCGTGCAAACCTCGCGCACGCAAATTCCTCAATCCGCTGCTAAATTTTACTCGCAACCGATTTAAATCGCGCAGATGCGACAAAGCAAGCAAAGCAGAATAGAATTTTATAAAATTCTCACTCGAGGCGCTGTTTATTGCACACCCACTACGCTATTTGTTTTGTGCGCCTATTTTTGCCGTTAGTTTCGCTACCGCTTCGTACCTACCGAGCCGCCCATTTTGATGTATGGCACCCGCCGCCCGCACTTAAATAAAATTTTAAAATTTCGCCGCCCGCTACGCACGAAAACTCCATAATCCGCCGTAAAATTTCGCTCGCAACGGGTCTAAGTTGCGTGGGCATAATCCGTCGCCCTACTTCCCGTCTAAATTTAAAATTTCACTCGAAATTTCATCTATCGTCGCGTTAAAATCCTCCGCCAGCGCGCGCTTTAGCTCCTCTTTCGCCGCCATCATATCGCGCACGATCGCAGCTTCAAACTCCTCTCGGTTCAGCGCCTCGTCGCCCTTGGCAAACGCAAAATCCAGCCCAAACCACGTAGCCACGGCAAACGCAGGCACGCATACCACCGCGCCCGGGCCGCATACGAGCCCCGCACTACCGCTAGTCGCGCTGGCGCCTGCCTTGGTAAGGGTCTTCGCGCCCGTCTTGGCCGCAGTTTTAGCGAGGCTCTTACTTATCAGCTTTGCGCCCAGCACGCCGCCCAGCGCCCCCAGCCCCGTTCCGCTCGCGCGATACGCCTTGCTTTTTAGGCTGAAGCTCTGCGTAACGTTGAGATCGATTTTCGCGCCGTATTTTTTGAGCGTAAAATTTAGCGAGCTCTCATAATTTTTGACGTTCGCCGCAGCGATTTTAGCGATATTTTCGCCAAAATCCTTCGGGAAGCTTTCGCTTACGAAGAGCGCAAATTTCTCATTCAGATACGCCCCCGCGTCATCGTCCCACACGCCGTGCCACAGCACCAGATAATCGCTCAGAAATGAGTAATTGAAATCCGCCATTTTCTGCGCGCTAAGCCTCGCGCCCTCGTCGTAAACGGCGTCGATGTAGCTATTCAGCGCGGATGCGGCGTTTGCTTCTGCGGCGAAGCGCGTGGCGTTTAGCTCGCCTCTTAGCGCATCCGCCTCGCGAGCGCTTAAGATCAGCCGCTCGCCGCTTTGCAGCACGATCTGGACGCCCGTCTCGACCACGCTTTTAGGGTGCTCCGCCTCGTCCCTTACAGTGCGCGTCTGCGCGGCGCAGATCAAACACAGCGTGACGTAGGCAAGCGCAAAGATCGTGCCGCTAAAGCGCCCTATTTTGGGCGCGGCTGCGGCTCGCGACGTAAAAAGCACGAAGGCGCAAAGATGCAAAATCGCGCAGTAAAAGAGAAAATCTCCCGCGCAGATCAGAAACAAAAGAGCGATTTTTAGCGCGCTAGGGCTCTGCGACAGCGCCAGCTCAAACAGCGCGTTTTTGTAAAATTTCAAAGCGTAAATTTCATTTAGCAGGGCGGATTTGAAGTGCGCTTGCGGCACGGTAGATTTTAAAATTTCAAAAATTTCGGCTACCGATGCGGAATTCGTCGCGAATTTTTCAGCGGAACTATCATCGGCAGCCATACTCGGTGCGGCGGGATTTTGGGCCAAATTTTGCGCTGCGGCGGGGCTAGTCGTAGAATTTTTAGCGTTGATTTGCGATGTGGCAGCGGTATTTGCCTTTGAATTTTCAGCCGAGGTGTACACCGACCTGGCAGAATTCGCTTTAAAATTTGCGGGCGAAGCGGTGAGATTTTTAACGGCGTTCGGCGCGGGCTTGACGGCATTATCAGTCTCGGAATTTCGCACAATTATGGCGGCGTTATTCGTCGCGGAATTCGTAGCGGATTTAGCGGTGTTATTTGTTGCTAAATTTCCGACGGACGCGGAAGCGTCGTTTGTCGCGAAATTTTCAGCGAATGCAGCGGTGCGAGCGGACGAAGTAAAATTTATCGCGGAATTTTGAAAGTGCGCGGTAGTATCTACGCCGTCTGCGAACCGCAAATAGGCTAAATTTATGGCGAAATTTACCGCTACGGCAAGCGCGGCGAGCAGCAAAATGCTAAGTTTGAGCGATAAAATTCTAGGATTTTTAATCTCTTTTAGGCTGAGCTTCAGCACCGCCAGGCGCATCAGAACAAGAGCTGCAGGCAGCGCCGCGAGCGTCACGAATAGCTCCGCGCCGCGCAGATCCGCTAGGCCTAGCGCCAAAGTGACGCTCAAGATGATCGCGCCCGCGCAGGCTAAAACCCCGCTTATCAGCCTGCCTCTAAAAATTTTAATCAAAGTCCCGCCGCTGCGAAATAGCGCCGCATTGGCGCGCTGCTTCGCCTCGTAAAAAAAGCTAAATAGCACCCGAAATAGCGCGAAAGCCCAGAACGCCGCCAACGTGCAAAAGCCTGCGTCACTGAAATCCTGCGCGTAAAGTGCGAAACAAAAAACGCTAACGATCAGCGCTAGCCTAAGCGCTATTTCACAGATCCAGCGGCGCGTCGTCGTCATCGAGCCTGTTTGCCTCATTGATCTTTGGAATGCCCATCTCTTCGATATTTAGAGGCGGTGCGGGTTTAAATTTCGCCTCGTCCTCTTGTGCCTCAAAAGGCGGCATATCGTTTTCATTGCTATCATTATCTTCAACATGTGCGCCGCCCTCGCGTAGTACGTTACTCACGCTTTGCGATGTGCCCTCTGCGCCTTGCCGTGCACCTTTTGCGCCTTCCGCACTCTTTACGTTTTGCTCGGCCGAATTTCTGCGAGTGCGCTCTGTTTCGGGCGAGATACTACCCGCTCTAGTATCATATAAATTTTGCCCCTTGAATTCTTGCTTTTGCGGTGCGTTCTGTGCCGCGCGCTGTACCTCTGCCAAACCATGCTCTGCGCTAAGCTTAGACTCGCCGTCTATCTCCTCGCTGTCCTGCTCATCACCGCTTTCGCCGAAACTAGGCATCTCGTCAAAATCGATATTTACTCTGGAATTTCGAGCGCTAGCGGAGCTTTCATTTAAGCTTACGCCGCTATTTTGCACTTCGTTAAAATTTTGGGCTTCATTAAAATTCTGCGTTAAATTTTGCTGCAAATTCTGCGCTACACCCTGTTGCGACGCATCAAGTGGCGCATCAGACTCCTCAAAGCCCTGATCTTGCAGCTGCGAGACGTAGTCGAGATTATCGTTTTCGTTAAAGATCGCGCTCTCGCTAGGCTCGCCGCCGAAACTCGTATCGACGAAGCGGGTAAATCTGCCCTGAAAGCCCACCTCGATCGTCCTGCCCGCCTCGCCCGAGCGGTTTTTGCCGACGATGATTTCGGCTTTTTCCTGATAGTCGTTGCGCCTAAACACGGGCTCGCCCGCGTCCTTGCCCTCGGCCTCCAGCCGCGAAATGCGCTCGCGCTCCATCTGCTCTTTATAAACCTCGTCGCGATAGACGAAAAGTATGATGTCGGCGTCCTGCTCGATCGCGCCGCTTTCGCGCAGATCGCTTAGCATCGGGCGTTTGTTCGAGCGCGCCTCAAGCGAGCGGTTTAGCTGCGACAGCGCGATTATCGGGATGTTTAGCTCGCGCGCCAAGAGCTTGAGCCCGCGCGAAATTTCGGCGATTTGCAGGTGGCGCTCGGAGTAGTTGCTCGTGCTCGTCATAAGTCCGATGTAATCGATCACGCAAAGCTCGATGTTAGCGTCCGCGGATTTAAGTTTGCGCAGCTGGGTACGGACTTGGTGGATGTTTACATAGCCGCTGTCATAGACGAAAAGCGGCATATTCAGCACCGCATCGCAGGCGTCGTTGAAGCGCGTCCAGTCGTCGTCGCTGAGCTTGGCGCTCATTATGTCGCTTAGCGGGATCGAGCTAAGCGCACTTAGTATGCGATACATCAGCTGCACGGAGGGCATCTCGAGCGAGAAAAATACGACGCCTTTGCCGCTTTGCAGCGTTTTCATCATCAAATTTAGCGCAAAGGCGGTCTTGCCCATACCGGGGCGGGCGGCGATGATGATGAGCTCGCCGGGCTTTAGCCCCTTCGTGCAGTCGTTTAGGAAGCGAAAGCCCGTATCAAGCCCCACGAGCTCCGAGCCAGCGAGCGCCTTTTGGCGTTTCAGCTCCTCTACCACGTCAGCGATGATCTCGTGTGATTTTTTGATGCCGCCGTGGCGCTCCTCGTCGATGAGCTCGTAAATTTTGGAGCTGATTTTATCGGCGGTGTCCTTGCTACGCACGGCTTCGTTTACCATCGAAGGGATCTCGTGCGCGACCTTGATTAGCGAGCGCTTGATCGATTTTTCGCGCAGTTCGAGCGCGTATTTTGGGGCATCGACTACGCCGCTGGTGGCTACGACCTCGGTAAATGCGCCATCGTCGTAGCGCTCGGCTAGCCATTTTTTAACGAAGCTCGGCGCGATCGGCTCGTTGTGCGAGGAGCACTTGACGATCGCCTCGTAGATGTCGGCGTGCGGCTTGTAGAAAAAATCGCCGACCGAGATTATCTCGCTCAGCTCGCCGTATGCGTCCTCGTTTTGCAAAAGCGAGCTTAAGATCGCGCGCTCCATATCCAGATCGTATAAATTTGCAGGCACATTCTGCTTCGTTGCCATCACTTCCCCTCGTTTCGCGCGCTTTTGCGCGTCTAAATTTTAAGCTCTATAAAATCGTAAATTTTAATCCACAGCCCCGGTACGCGCTTTTGAAAACCGATGCGGCTTTGAACGCTCGTCGCGAGACCTTAGAACTATCGCAGCTTTGAAAGTTTCGCGCTTCAAAAAGCCTGCGAAGCTCGGAGTCTTGCAACCCAAAATTTCGCTAGATCAAACAGCTTGCGATCTTGAAAGCTCGCACGATTTTGAAACTTAGCGCTTCCAAAAGCCACGTGATTTTAAGCCGCTGCGCTCTTATGCCGCATATACTGCGGCGATTTAAGGCTGCGCCCAAAGGCTGCCGCGGCGGATTTAAAATTTTGAAATTTCATAGAGCTTGAAATTTCGCTAGGGCTTAGAATTCTTTAAAATTTTAAGCCCGCCTATTAAAATTTGGCGCCCCCGGCTCGGGCATTAAATTTCGCGCCCAAGCTGCGGCGAGCGAATGTTACTAAATTTAAACCGAACGTCGCGACTTGAAATTTCTCGAGCGCCTTAAATAGTGGGCCGAAGCCGCGGCATTTGAATTTAACATTCGCCTGCTATTTCGCAAAACAGTGTGTTTGTCGCAATAAATCGCGCTAAATTTAACGCGGCTAAACTTCAATGTCGTGCCTTGAAATTTTACGCCGCTGAGCTCTATGGTTTAAAATTTTACGTATCGAAATTTCACGCCGCAAATTTAGCACCGAATCGCGAGGCTCAAATTTTAAAATAAAATTTCACGGCGAATTGCAAAGTTAAAATTTCAAACCCAAAATTCCAAAACGAAATCCTAGAGCTAAAATTTTAAACCTGAAATTCCAAACTAAAATTCCAAGCCGCATTCCCAAAGACTCAAATTTAAAAGCGCTGCCTCGGAATTAAATTTTAAAATTTTACGCCAAGACACGCTGTGTTGATGAGCCTAAACGAACCGCAGTGAGTCCAGCGCGCCGAAACGCCAAACCGCAGGACTAAGCCGCGCGCCGTAGCGGCTTTTAACCGCTTTAACCGGCTAGACGCTCCGCAGCTCTCACGCTCCTTCGCGAACCCGCACCTCGTCCTCGACCTCTTGCAAAAACCGCTCCACGAGCTTGCTCTCATCGAGTTTGGCGACCACTTCGCCGTGGCGCATCACGATGCCGCGCCCGTTGCCGAACGCGATCGCCACGTCCGCGCCCTTCGCCTCGCCGATCGCATTTACGACGCAGCCCATGACGCTGATATTTAGCGGCGTTTTGATATGCGCGGTTTTTTCTTCGACGATTTTGATCGCGCTTAGCAGATCGCTTTGCAAACGCCCGCAGGTAGGGCACGAGATGATATTGACGCCGCTTTTTTGCACGCCCGCGTCCTGCAAGATCGCGCGCGCGACGCGGATCTCCTCCTCAAGCTCGCCCGTGATGCTCACGCGCATCGTATCGCCGATCCCCTCCATCAGAAGCGTGCCCAGCGCGATCGCGCTCTTGATGCTCGCGTGAAATTTCGTCCCCGCCTCGGTCACGCCCAGATGAAAAGGATACTCGCACAGCGGGCGCAGCGCGCGATACGCAGCCACC
>NZ_CALIBB010000158.1 GCF_938045595.1 uncultured Campylobacter sp. | reverse complement strand
TCGCTCATCTTAAAGCTCGCTGCGGAGTTTAAAATTTTAGCCCGGTGCCCAGCGCTTCCCTTAAAATTTTAAAATTCTTAAAATTTTGGCGAGATCAAGGAGAGATTATGAAAAAAGTTCTACTTTCGTGCGCCTTGGCGGGTGCGCTTTTTGGCCTAGAGATCGACGGATTTAGCGCACCTAGTGGTTCGCTCATTACCGATGACGCTTTTTATATCGCAAATCGCGGCAAAAACGAAGATTCGCTAGGCAGAAGCGGCTTTATAAGCAGGATCGTGAAAAATTCCAACGTCGTTGAGACCAATTTTATAGACGATCTGGTAAATCCTGGCGGAATGGCGCAGATCAAGGGCGTGCTCTACGTGTGCGATCTGGACGCGATCAGGGGCTTTAGCAAAGGCCAGGAGGTTTTCAATCTAAAAATCGAGGGAGCGCAGGCCTTAAACGACGTCGTGGCGCTCGGTAGCGAGGTTTTGCTCGCAAGCGATCCCGCGCGTGGGACGATCTGGCGCATCGACCTGCTCTCGCGCACCGCGGATGAGTTTGCGCGCATTGATCCATCGCTAGGCAGCCCAAACGGGCTTTTGGCTAAAGGCGATAAGCTTCTGATCACCACCTTCGATCTTAGCGGAAAGGTCCCGGGGCGCGTGCTAAGCATGGATCTGAAATCTCGCGAAATTTCGATCTTTGCCGATATGAAAGGGGTTTTCTACGGCATAGCGCGCGGAAAAGACGGCGAAATTTTAGTTAGCGACTGGGGTGAGGATCTTTTAAGCGGTAAAATTTGGCGTATCGATGCAAACGGACAGATACGCAAAATAAACCTCGGCGCGATGCAAAGACCTGCGGACATCTCAAGCGACGGCAAGGTTTTATTGATCCCAAAAACGCTGGAAAATAAAGTGGAGCTGATAAATTTGCCGTAACCGGCCGTCTTATTGCGGCTTCGCAGTTTGCTTAAATTTTACAAAATATATGCTGTATCGTGCTTTATAAGCCATCTTTTTGCGCTTCGCCGCTTACGTAGCGGCGTCGGTTGCGACGCTATAGCCGATCGCGATACCGAAATTAGGTCAATGCCGAAGCCGGTCGCAGCGCCAAGGCTAATTGCGGCAGCGTAAGAGTTATATTACGAAACTAATCGTCCTTTTTCGCGCGCACTCAAGAGCCAAATACGATCAAAAGCCGCGCGTGCCGTCTTGCGACACGTAAATGCCGAGCTTGCCGTAAAATTTGCAAATTCATCCGCTCTCCTTTTAAATTTCATCGCCTTAAATTTTATCACTGCGGATATTTTTGCAGGCCGAGCGGTGCTAAATTTCAGCGCAAAATTTAACGCCTGCCGTGACTCAAAAGCCTTGAAGACTCATAACGCGCAAAATTTTAGAGTAAATTTTAACGATGAGAGGCACTTTTACATACCGCGTCGTATCTGCACGGCGGAATAACCTCTACCGCGCGCCGCGTATTTACAGGCCGTAAAGGCAAGCGGAGCCCATTTTTCCGCGCAGCGCGTATGTCTATTTAGGCTACTTCTGGGGCATCCGCGCGTGGAACCTACTCCTCTGTGCGCCCC
>NZ_CALIBB010000157.1 GCF_938045595.1 uncultured Campylobacter sp. | reverse complement strand
GAATTTTAGAATTTTAGAATTTTAGAATTTTAGAATTTTAGAATTTTAGAATTTTAGAATTTTTAAGGCGCGAAATGCTCGCGCCTTTTGTTGTTTGAGAGTCGTTGTTTATTTGTTATTATATTATTTTTTAATGTAGCCCAACATAAATAAAACTGCATTTTATAAAATCTTTCTTTTAGAAATTCTTTAAAATTTATTTATATTTGCTCCATATCCGTATTAAATTTAAGCAAAAAAAATGTAAAATAGTAGTCAAAAATTATGTTATTGACCGGAGGGTAGTATCATGAAAGTTAAGAGTTTTAGCTTTGCGCCTATTTTGGTGCTGTTATTTTGTGTTGCGACGGGAGCTTTTGCGGATAGACCCAATATTAAGATTGTTCCCGCCGTTATAGATCCTTACGAATACCCAGAGAGCGGCATTATTGATAGTAACGATCCGCATTGGTGGTGGTATAATGAAACAAGGACGGCAACAGATAGTAAGGGCAAACCTTATACTTTTTTCGTTTGTGGAGACGGTAACAACCCAGGAAAAGGCGGAAGTTGCGGCGTATGGAATTTTACCGGTATACACAATTGGAAAAATCAGTCTCCGGTAATTAGATTCGGTGGTCCTGGTACATATGTATTTGGGGATTACGCCGTAGCTGGAAATACTGTGCTTAGCTTTGACTGGGACAATGTTTCGAAAGCAGATGATATAAATTTCATAGCCGGCTCAAATGGTCATTATTTAAAAGAGGATCCCGATACTTCCCCCTATGGCTTTTATTTAAATAGCTCCAAATCTACTTTAAGATTGCCTAAGGGCGTCACTAAAGATGATATCGTATTTGCGGCTTTATATTGGCAGGGTAACGTAAGAGAAGCAAGAGAGCTGATTAAGGCAGGTTGGGATCGTGCAATAGGAAATGGTGACGGAGTGCAGTTTGCTAAATGGTATAGGCGAGTTAAACTTAGAATGAAAAGCTCAAAAAGTGCAAGTACTACTGCTCCTATAGATATTGAGAGACAGAGATGTAATGGCATAGCGGGTTGGAACTATAAAGAAAATGCCAGCTATAAAAACCTCCCCGATCCTCTTAAGACAGAGATGCGTTTAGAGTACGGTTGCTTTACGGATATCACAGATATCGTCCGAAGTAATTTCGTCGATTACTCGGATAGTATAGATTTTACCGTTGGAAATGTAGTAACCAGCGCTGGTAAGGACAGTGCAGGCGTAGGTCTTATTAACGGTAAGATAGAAAATATTAGAGTCGGTATGTGGGGCGGCTGGGGTATAATCGTAGTGTATGATAAAACTTTAAATTCTAGAAATAAGCTAATATCCGATCTACAAAATTCGGCTAATCCGGTAGGTGTAGAGAGGCAATACTCGTATGCGGAAGCCATTAAATTTAAAAATAATTACTATAAACCTAAAAATGTAACCATATATGGTGATTTTATGGCTATTACGCCTTGGGATGGCGAAAATGCATCCATAAAAGTAGAAACGGCATTAAATGGCTTTTATACTCCTAGAAGCGGTAATGTTAATGCTAAACTTGGTTTTTTAGGTTTCGGTGGCGAAGCAAAATTGGGACCTGAACATGGCGGTACAAAATTCCAAACAAAGTAATTTTTTAGAGTAGAAAATAAAAAAGCCGGTGGTAAAATGGATACCTTATTTATGCATGATGAGTATAAGGTAAATAGGCTGGCTCAGATAGGCAGCGAATGGTATTCTAATGTATTTGACGGTAGTATTATGAGGTTAAAGCATGAAAATGGCCGATATGCTGCATCGCCCGAAATTTTAAGAGGCGGTGAATATCTCGGATCAAATCAGTCTGCAGGTATAGATTTAGACGAATTCGATATAAGCGATAAAATGGTCTATACTCAATCAAGTATTAAGTTGGAACTTGGTGCTGAGTATAATCCAAAAACTGACAAGTCCGATCAAAACTTTATAAGCATGATAGCCATATCTGTGGATATGTATGTTCCACAAATGTGCTATCAGTATGAAGTCTATAACGCCGCAAACTGGGTAAAATTCTTCAGAACAGACGATAGTAAAGCCAGCGAGGGCAAAGGAATAGGTACTAGATATAGCAAGGAAGAGATCGAAAAGAAAAAACCAGAGACAATCAAAGATCCTGTAGTAGCCGGTGAAAATATCTACTATAGAATGAGATTTGAAAACAGATCAAATGGCGGAAATAGTGAAGATGCTATAGGAACAATAGTATCAATTGACTTTGGTCAAGCGGGTGCAACTTATACTAAAGATAGTGCTACTATAAATAACGAGTTGACTATAAATGAGCCTATTACTACGAATACGAACACTATACCTGCGGCTGCCGCCGAGAGGCTAGTCTATTTACGCGATGATAAAAAAGGCGCATACAAGACTATGAAGGATGTCATAAATGCTACTGCTCCAAATGTCACGGACCTTATTTATAAGGACAGGCAATTTACTGCATTAAGCGGCAATGTCTTAAAATTTTACATCGGTAAAGATGCGGGCGAGATAAAGACGGGCGAAACTGCTCCGGTAGGTGGTCTAATGCAGCCGGGTAAAGCGGCTTACGGCGAGTTTAATGCTACTGTTAATACCGGAGCGCAAACATTATTACCTCCTGCTATGACTCTAAGCTATAAAATAAGTCTAGACGTTGGTGGTGGCAAGCGAGTGCTTATCGACATGGAGGGGGCGTCCGAGCTTGAGTTGTGCGATGCGGATAAATCTAAGTCCGTAAGTATTTTACCGCTAAGCGGTTTACAGGTTGTAAATAAGAATTTTAGTAAGAACGACGACGATGATAGGCTCTATACTCAAATTTCCGATAAACCTTTTGATACGAAACTTATCTTTAGACCGGATTACGAGAGCCAATATTGTAAGTCTTATGACGATAAAACTGGTAAATGTACCGAATATACCGATGCGGCTTTAAATTCCCCTCATTTTAAAAGAGATCCGAATACAGGCAAGCTTATATATACTGGTAGTGAGACTAGGAAGCTTGAGAAATTTACATTAGGAGGTAAATTGTTTTTGTCTGTTATTAGGGCAAAAAATGCAGCTACTACACTAGATAAAGCCGATAAGAGTGATAAAAATAGCGTAGCCTACTCATGTCGAGCCGTAACGGATCCTTTGAAAATTCCGTTTAAACTAAACGGCTCTGGTTACGCCATAGATCATAAAGTTAACGAATTCAAAGACGAGAAACTAAACGGTGATTCTTATTCTGTAGATAAAGAATTAGAATTTAAGGATAAGGATATTTTGAATTTGAATGATATCGAAATAGGTGATGCTTATCAAGGTCTTACATTTATGCTTAGCTATCGCCCGGATGGACAGTCTAGCTCAACATCTGATTTGGATAAGTATATAAAAGATAAGGATATAGATAAAAATAACGATCCTACGGCTTATTACCTTGAACTTAAAAAATTGGAGCTTAAAAAGAAATACGGGTATTGCGATAGCGAAGATGAGAAAAATTCTAATATCAAGTGGTGTGACAATAGTTTAACCAAAGATCAAAAGAAGAATATTTGGGAAAATATTATACTAAAAGAGTTGGAGAAGCTTAAAAATAGTATAAACGCCGCTAGTAGTGAATTTGGAATTAAAATGTCACAAGATGGTTCGTTCCATATATGTGGTAGTGATAACTTCGTACTCCGCCCTGCGTATTTCAAAGTAGATACCGATGCGCTAAATAATTCCGGTAAGTATAGCAAGATCGTAGATACTACCGCTAGTGGCGATATAACTAAAAAAGGCGTTAGTACCGATGTTTATAATCCTACCGAACTTCGCGTGGGTGGGGACTATGAGCAGAACGCAGATATTTTAGCGCACGTAATATCAGCTAGAAGTTACAGCGATAACGGCGTACCTAACTATACTGCAAGAATCGGTGGCGACTTAGGTAATCAGCGCTATCATCTACGTAAAAGCTATGGTACGGATTCTGATGATACTCAAGATATATCGACTAAGATCCGTGGCATCCAGACTTATTTGCGCCCATTCATATCTAATGAATGTGTGGCTAATGTAGATACTCAGTCTTATTATGTCGATAGAAAAACAGCCACCACTACATTAAAACGCGGTGTAAAGCAAGACGGTTGCTACGGTGGTGCCGCAGTAGAGTATTTCGGTATTAAATATAATGCTAATACTGGTAAATACGAGATCGATCCATCTGCTATCAAAAATGGTTCTTTCGGCAAGAGCGATGATGTTTCGTGCGTATTAAATGGCACGAGCTCAAAATTTGACGCATCATATAGAAGAGTATGGGATAAAAATGCCATAAGCTTATGGGCGGATTTTGACGCTAGAAATATCGTTGAAACTGGAGGTATTGCAAAATTTAGTAGCAAGGGCAATGTTCAAGGAGCATATTTGATGACTCAGTCTAGAAAAGCTTCTGTGGATAAAGATAAAGAAAATGCCGTTATCTATACTGAAGTTATAGGTAAGGATGCCGATAAAATTTTCAATTATTATAATGTCGGTGATGTGCTGGTAAGCGTCTATGATAATTCATGGACGGATGCCTACTCCGATCAGACCTATTCTAAAAAGTGGAAGAGCGCTAAATGTATTATCAATTCATCTAGCAACACTCCGGACGCTAAAGGTATGGTAGGCTGCGACGTAGGTATGAGACTCGTCGCCAATAAAGATAAAGCGATAAACGATAATATTGTATTGCGCTACAAGCCGGATCGTATCAGAGTCTCGCTCGTAAGCCTTGATAATGGTATAACAAGTGGGGTAGGCGATAATAATATCACGGGCGGAACATCTGCATATACATATTTTAATGATCCGTATATTGAGAATAATGTCGTAGTATATCCAGGTGAGGATCCCGCACAGAATTTGGCTGTAACGCGTCAGATAAGCCAGCTTGCCAAACTTAAAGTCAATGCCGTAGCGTATCTATCTGATAAGGTTTATAAGGATGTCATCGCTACGCTTTATGACGGATATAAGCAAGATGTTGGCGGCACTCCTCAAGCCGTGTGCGGATTTTCGAGCGATCTTGATTTTGCGCTAAATTTTGGATTCGATTGCGCTAGCAATAGTGCCGATGGACGTTGCTCCACAGCTACCGCTAACAAGACCGGCGGAGATACAAATTACGTGCCATATCCTAATAGAGCTACCGTTACCTATAAGATTGATAGTGGTACGCAATTTTTTGCTGCAAATTCTAACGAGTGCCTAGGCCCTACAGGATATGATAGTAGATGCTATAAATATAACGTAAGAACCCTAAGCTCAACTATTAATGGAGGCTGGAATGAAGCCGCTTCCGCATCCGATATGGGTTACGGCTTGCCTATCCCTCTTAGAATGGCGCTTAATTATTACTCCGACGCTTCATTAATAGGCGGACTTATTAATAGACCGAAAGATGGCACAGGAATTAAGTACGATTCTAAGTCAACGGATTTCAGGATTTTAGCACAAGGATTTAGAGAGGGGCAGACCCCTGGTTCAACTGTGTATTTTAATTTCGCTAGGATGCATAAAACCCCTAGCACTCCGGTGCTCATCTACGCTAGTGACTTTAATATCGGAAATGGCACGATTAGTATCGCCGAAAATTTTTGGCCGTCAAAATTTGATAAATCATACAATGCTATCTCGGATACAACTTCGGAGCAATATAAGAAAGATGATATAAAGTTGTCTCAAGAGAACTTTAATGCTTTCATCACTAGAAAGGTTAGCGAGACCAAAGCTGCAAGCAAAGCTGCTTATATAGCCGCTGCTAATTCCAATAGTAAGACCTATGCAACAGGTAAAACCGTTATAGATTATAGTGACAACGTAGGCACTTATGCGCTATTTGTCTATGGTACATCATATGATAAAAGCCTGGGAT
>NZ_CALIBB010000156.1 GCF_938045595.1 uncultured Campylobacter sp. | reverse complement strand
CTTCTTGGGCTACCGCATAATGCCCAGCAGCGGCGGTTACACGAAAATAAAAGCGATCATTAACGAGGGGCAAAACCGCGAGCTGCGTAGATTTTTCGGCTATTTCGATCTGGATGTCGTGGAGCTTAAGCGCACGGCATTCGGTAGAATGACGCTTGGAACTCTAAGGCCCGGCAAATGGCGCTATTTCGATCAGAGCGAATATGAAGATCTGCGCGATTTTTTGAAAGAAAACAAAATCCGCTATTAAATTTAAGAAAAGAGGCGAAATGAGCTCAAAAACAAACGCCGCACGCGTACTGGACGGTCTGAAAATCCCCTACGAGATCAAAGAATACGCGGTGGATCCTTTAAATTTAGACGCGGTGCATGTTGCAAACAGCGTGAGCGAGCCTATCGAGCGGGTTTATAAAACGATAGTTTGCATGGCGGATCACGAATACATCGTGGCCTGCCTGCAAGGCGATCTAAATTTGGATCTCAAGGCGCTCGCGCACATCTGCGGCGCAAAGCGCTGCGAGCTGATGGATTTGAAGGATTTGCAAAAGGTCACGGGCTACGTCAGGGGCGGATGCTCGCCGCTTGGGATGAAAAAGCACTTTCGCACTTTCATCGATGAAAAAGCGCTAACGCAGGAGAAAATTTACGTTAGCGCGGGCGTGCGCGGAAAACAGATCGCTCTTACGCCGAAGGACCTTGCAGTCGCAACCGAAGCGCAAATTTGCAAAATTACTCACGGCTAACGCAGCGTTACTTGTGCTTCCGTTTGCGCAAGTAACGCCTGCGGCAAGCTGGCCAAAATTTGCACTGCAAGATTTAGACTTTTAAAATTTGGCGTTGCACCGTTTGTTAAAACGAGCTCCTGCGCAGCAAGAAAATACAAATCAAATTAATTTCGTAAAATTTTATTGTTAAAATTCTAAGTACCACGCGCCGCAAATATCTCAAGCGAGATGACGAGTACGCAGGGCGCGGCAAGTCTCTTTTAAGAACGCGCTCTTTGCGCGTGATCCGTTTTATTCACTATAAATTTAGACTCACGGCGTTTGGAGCCATTTGCGATAAAATTTTGAAATTTCATCGCAAATTTTATACGCCTCGCGCCTATTTTTTGAAAAGCTCAGAGACGTTTGGGGCTTGCTTTTCTTGCTCGCTGGCGGTGAAAAATTCCGCTTTGGCGAAGTTAAAAACGCTGGCGATGATGTTAGTAGGAAACATTTCGCAGGCGTTATTATAAACCGTAACGGCGCCGTTATAAGCGCGGCGTGCGGCGCTGATCTGCTCCTCGCACTCGCCTAACGCGTTTTGTAGCTTGGCAAAGGATTCGTTAGCCTTGAGGTTCGGATACGCCTCTACCGCAATGCGGATCTGCCCCAAAAGAGCCGAAATTTCGCTATTTAGCTTAAATTTATCCGCGTTAGAAGCCGCGTTGATCGCTTGCGAGCGAAGTTCGCTAACGCGCGTTAGCACGGCGTTTTCGTGGCTCATATATTCGCGCGTGGCGCTAACTAAATTTGGGATGAGGTCGTAGCGCTTTTTAAGCTGCGTATCGACGGTGGAAGCGATATTTCGCACCTGGTTGCGCTTAGCGATGAATGAGTTATAAACTCCCACTAACGCCAAAACTAACAAAACTATGACGACTAATAAAATCAAAGCCGCATTCATTTTCTCTCCTTTTAAAGTGTTTCAATTAAAAATAAGAATATTTAGCTATACTTGCCATTTCTTTTCGCGTGTCAAGGTAGCTCAGCTGGTTAGAGCGCTGGTCTCATAAGCCGGAGGTCGAGAGTTCAAGTCTCTCTCTTGACACCAAAACATTATTTCGCGCCCAAGCGTCTTTTACGATACCGAAAAGCGCGCCGCCTTTCGAATATATTTATTATTTTACAAAAAAATTCCTATAGTTTGGCTTTGTATTTGTTTAGATTCGAAAATAAATATTTATAAATTCTTAAAAGCAAATGGTAAAATTACGCACTCGATACTTTTTGCTAAAATTTTACGGGAGGGATCATGAAATTTAAAGATTTTAAAGCTGCAAACTGCGCTAACTACGACTTTTTCACTGCCGAAGAGCTAAGCTATAAAGAATTTATCAGGCTTAGTTTCGGCGAGTTCGCCCGCAAAAATCCAAGCTCGAGCTGGGCGCTTAGCATCGATGACAGGAGCTTTGATTCGTTTCCAAATTTTACTCAAAAACATCCAATTTGCTTATCCGATCTAAATTTTAAAGATAGCATCTTTCAGTTTAGGATCTGTTCCGAAAACAGCGTCCAAAGCCTAGGGCACCGCATTTTTACCTGCCTAGACGGCATCCACAAGGATTTCGTCGCAAGCGAGATCAAGCAAACCGACGAAGTGATGATGAAGCTAAAGATTGGCGTTTTGAAGGACTTTGCCTGCGTCTCGAAGTGCGGCTGGTGGATAACCGATATCTGGCGCGATATGTATCCGGTGACGGATGAGAGCGAGAGCGAAAATTTCGTCGCAGATATGCTTGATAGCGAGTTTTCGGCGCAAATGCGGCTCATAAACGAGCGACTTTTGAGCGCGCAAAATAGCGGCGAGCTTGACGGGCTCATCGCCGAGCTAAGGACGCAGGAGTAAATTTTTAAAATTTGCCCGCGCATTATTTTTGATGCGGCGAGCGTGTTCGTACGTCTTTGCGGGGAAATTTTAAAATTTGCCGCCTTAAATTTCACCCAGCCCGCCGTTTGCGGCGCAGCTGTTTAGCGGATACGGCGTGAGGCCGTAGTCTGCAGCTTCGACATTCCAAAAGTCCAAATTCGCGCTACGCGAGACGATATACTCAAAGCCCTTTTGATTTAGCTCGATCAAAATTTCAAATTCATTGCCGTTTTTGCAGACGATGCTTTCGAAAAAGTGCGAAAAGCAGGCGATTTTCGCGTTTTCTTTCTGCATCGATTGATTTAACATGAGCTCCATGTTGCTTAGAATTTTAAATACCGTCTGGCTCGTCTCAAACCTGCCGAAGCACGCATAATATTTCGCTAAATTTTGCTCGTTTAGCGTAACGGATTTGGTGCAGTTTTGCGTTATCTGCTCGTATATCGCGCCGAAAAGCTCAATCGATGCGTTTTGATTATCTATCGCCTTGTTTTCGTGGTTTTCGATGACGACAAAGCCGTCTTTTATGCAAAATTTCTCGTTTTTATAGTAAAAGCTAACTCTTGCGATCTCTTGCTCGAAGCGCTTTTTATAAGTAAAGGGCAGATACGTCGTAACGCCCATTTTATCAATGATCGCAGAGCTTTTGACGCCTCCGTCCAGCTCGTGCTGCATAAAGTAGCGGATGAAGCTGCCTTGCTCTATATCGAAGCTATTTAAATACTCGATCTTATCCAGATACGCACAGCGGTAGAGCCGCACGAACTCGGAATTTAGCGAGATATTGATCTCATCGGGGATGTCGCCGTATTTTTCGCTTTGCGGCGCGTCAATGCGCTCTATGATATTCATCTGTTTTTCAACTTTGTCTTTTACGAAAATAGTGATTTTGACCTCCCGCATCTCATAAAAGCGCTTTATAGTCTCGGTCGCGCTTTTGGTGATATCGGTCTTAAATTTTTTCGCGAGCTCCGATTTTTTGAGCGTCAACGAAAAATCGCCGTTTTTTAGCTTGTTCTGCGAATACAGAAGATAAAGCAGCTCCTCATAAATCATCAAATGCGAGTAGGTCAAAAATGTATTATCCACGACTATGACATAATAGCAGCGCGTTACGGAGTATCTTTTGTTGTCTCTTAAAAAGTCGTTGTAAATTTTTAGCTTGCTCGCGTTTTTCGATACCTTAAATACGTCGTAAGATTCTAAAAATATATTTTCCATATTTCGCCTTAGGTCAAGATACTTTTGAAATATTACACAATATTTGTTTAAGTTGTTTTAAATTTTATCTTAAGGATAAAAAATATCAGCGAGTAAAATAATTTGTAAAATTTTAATTATATCTTTAATATTCACTTAAATATAATAAAATAATTTATAAAAATAGATTTTTTGTAGGAAAATT
>NZ_CALIBB010000155.1 GCF_938045595.1 uncultured Campylobacter sp. | reverse complement strand
GAGATAGCGCAGGATATAGAAGCTACGGCAAAAGATAAGCCTAGCATCTTAAGCAATATGCACTCCTATCTTAAAGCCGTAGGCGCAAACTCCGCTTCAGAGCTAAAGGATTTAAGCGGCAAGGATATAGGACTAAGCTACGCAAGGCAAATGGCAAGCGAGCATATCAATAAAGAGTTTAAAAATATCGCTTATGAAATTTTATCTGGCTCTCAAGGCTTAGCGCAGAATTTAAAAAATGGCGCTATTAATGCAGCTCGCTTTGCAAGGCGCGCATTAAGCGAAACCAAAGGCGCGGATTATCTTTTGCGAAACGACGAGCTATTTAGCGCCAAAAGCGCATATAGCGCTAAAATGGAAAATCTACAATCCGCGCTTAGTGGATTAGACGACGCAGACCGCGTAGCTATGCATGAATATATGGTGGGTGAAGGAAATGCCATTAAGCCTGAGCTGAAGCCACTAGCAGACGCGCTAAGACGTCAGATTGACGATATGAGTGCTAAGCTCGTAGATCTAGGCGTTTTAAATAAGGCTAGCAGAGACGCGCTAGCGGGGCAATATCTTGCTCGCTCTTATGAAAAGCATCTAAAAGATCGCATCAACTCAGTGTTTTCAAGCGGTAAAAAGGTAGATGAAATTCACAGCAGAGGCTTTGCGTTTAAAGAGTTTAAAGATAGGGAAGCGATGGATAAATTTCTATCTAAAAATCCGCAGATTGCAAAGTCTATGGATCAGGCTTACAATAAAGGCGGCGTGCGCGTAGTAGAAAAGCCTAATGGTAAAATTGAGCTTTGGAGGGATTATACCAAAGATGAGCGTTCGGCTATGGGGGAGATAAAAAGATTAGCTCTTTATCTCATTTACCTCACATAGCAGCCAGCCAAACGGCACGTACTCCGCTTCTATTTGGTCTTCAATCTTTGCGAGCCATGTCGTAGTTTTGGCTTCTTTTATGATAGGATTTTTACCGACGCCTTGCTTTATGCTAATTTCTCTTTCGCCCTCTATCGTTACGGCGCGTGCGCCGCTATGTCTGCCCACGCGAAGTAAGAATTGATTTGGCACCAAATCGCTCCTACTAAAATCCTTATAGATTTCATAAAATTTTTCGCTCAAGCATTTGGGTACTCCGTCGTCATTGAATAAAGAGCGAAATATCGGCTCATAGTGATCGTTGCAAGCTTTGATTAGGCGATTAATATCTAGGGGTTCTTTCTTAAAATTTTGCTTAATGCTTAAAGGAATTTCGCATGTCGCGTTTGAGACTATAGCTTCTAAACGGGTGCTTAGCGAATCATTATATTTTATATCATTATTTTTAAGTTCTCGTTTGACGTTTACGGTGGAATAAATTTTACTTGCTAAACCACCGCTATCGCTAATGAGTAGATTTTTAAATGGATTTCCGTCGCTCGGACTTAGTAAAAGATCGCGCACATCATGGTACTTTATTCCTTCTTTTACTAATAGCTCTTGGTATGCTGTAGAAATCGCTCCTTTTAAACTGCTGCCGGTTAGGATCGCCGAATCCCTTTTTTGATTTTTATTCGATACGCATTTATAAATTTCAAGCTGATTTATTACGTTATTTTTGCCACTTTCTTTTTGAACTACCTTGCCAATTTTATCGTAATATTCTTGCGCGACATTCGGGCTTACTTCTACGATTTTATAGGCTACTTCTCTTCCTTGTTTTTTATGCGCGAATATAAAATTTTGCATTTTAATAAGCCCATTTTCATCGGATACTTCCGCTAGATTGCGGAATTTTTCCTTATCCGTTTCGGATAGAATTTCATATAGAGCTATTATGTCAAATTCATAAAGTGCATCTATCTCTTTCCCGTTCGGTTGTAGAATTTTTTCTATTACATATCCGGTCGGTTCATAAATTTCGCCGCTTCCGATATGCACGGGGCTTAGAATTTTGATTTTTAATTTATAGTGTTTGACAAAGCTCATTTCCGCTCCATTTCGTAGGCATTAAAATAGCGTATCCTTGTTGCACGCTTTTTTTGTAGGTTGAAGCACCGCGAATGCTTTTACCGATAAATTGTATATTGCTTTCGTCTTCTAGCGCTATTAATGCTGATGTTTGCGCCATTAATACGGGTTTTTTAGTCACATCTGACGATAAAGCCAGATCTCCGCCATGCTTTCCGAACCTAGTAAATGGCTCGTAAAAGCACTTCTTGATAGCTAAATCGGATCCTTGTAAAACAAAAGGGCTGAGCGCCATAAAGATTTTACTTGTAGGCGTATTTAAATTTTCAAATTTATCGATCTTAAATCGCCCTTTGCCAATACTTGCCTTTTTTCCGTAGCCGCATTCTCCTATATCATGCATGACAGCTTTTAATTCCTCTTGGCTAAAAGCATTTTCATCGATTAAAAAATATATATCAAGCGGCGGCAATGCT
>NZ_CALIBB010000154.1 GCF_938045595.1 uncultured Campylobacter sp. | reverse complement strand
GGTTCGGGCGCAGCCTCGGTATCGATCTGAGCCCGCAGCGCAAGCAGTGCAACTTCAACTGCGTATATTGCGAGCTGGGCGCGGGCAAGCCGGTGAGCGCGATGAGCGAGCCCTGTGAGATCGGCCCGGTCATCGCCGAGCTGAAAACTGCGCTGCAAAGCCACGTGGGCATTGACGTCATCACGATCACGGCAAACGGCGAGCCTACGCTGCATCCGCGCTTTGCAGAGCTAGTGGACGCGCTAAAGGCGCTGAACCTGCCGCAGAAGCTGCTTGTGCTCTCAAACGGCTCGCTCGTGCGCGAAAACAGCGCGGCGTTAGCGAAGCTTGATATTTGCAAATTTTCGCTAGATAGCGTGCTTGCGAAAAGCTTTCGCAAGGTGGACGGCCCGCACGCGGGTATCGGCGCCGAGGATATCGTAAGCGCGATCGCGGATTTCGCGCGCGAGTTTCGCGGCGAGCTTGATATCGAAATCCTAGTCGTACGCGGCATCAACGACACGCAAGAGGACTTTGCGGCGCTAAATAGGGCTCTGGCGCGTATCAATCCGCACCGCGTCGATCTGGGCACGATCGATCGTCCGCCCGCATATCGCGTGCAGGGTGTGTGCGAGGCGCAGCTGCGCTACCTAGCTACTTTCATCGAAAATCAAAACGTAAATATCATCGCCGCGCCTAAATATGCAAGCGAGCGGCTGAGCTTTAGCGAGGATGAAATTTTGCGCACTCTCTCGCGCCGTCCGCAGCGCACGAGCGACGTGGAGGCGATGTTTGACGAAGCGAGCGCGCAGCTTTTAAAGCGTCTCGTGGGTGCTGGCAAGGTCGTTTTTAAAGACGGTTTTTACGAGATCGCAAAAGGCTAGGGCGTTAAAATTTTAAAAGCTTTTTCGCGGCGCAGCGAGGGAACGGCTTACATTTAGGTCTCGCGTCGCAAAGAGTGCTGCCGCACTTGAGCTAGAGGGCGGCGCAATGCTAGCTAGCGTTAAATTCGGCGCCGAGTTGCGTCGCTGCCGCAAAGATACCGGCGCACCAGGTTTGGGAAGCGATCCTGCTGCGCGGGGTGCTGATCTTTAAATAGGCCAAGCTGCGCTCAAAAGCGTCGCTAAATTATGAAATTTATGCGCACGGCGTAAAGATACAGACCCCAAACGGCGCTTTTTAGTACCGATGGATTATTGAAGTAGGTTTAATGGATGGCAAAAGCGGGTTTAGACCTGCGGGAGATCGCGAAGAGCTGGCGCGGCTCTTTGCTGCGCACGTCCCACTGAAGCCGTTTGCCTCGAAAGATCAAACGCCGTTACAAAACCGAGCGAAGTGGGTAAAAATTTAAAAAGCCGAAATTTTAAAATCGCACAGGTTCGCTTCGCCGCGTAAATTTCTATATCGTTTTGGCGCGCTTAAATTTAAAATCGCGCGGCGCAGTGTAAATTAATTCACAGCGCGCTATTCCGTGATTTTGGTGGGCTCGCCGAATAGCCTATTTATCTCGGAGATCAAAATTTCCTTGCCGTCCTGCGCGCCGTTTGCGAGCTCGGCGAGGCCTGCCTTGGCGGCGCGCACGCTCTTGCTCGCATCGCGGGGCTTTGCGGCGTAGTTTTGCGGATCGGTGGATCTTAACAGATCATCCTTCTCCCCGCCGTCATCTCCTGCAGAAATTTCGGAATTTTGCAGCTTGGAATTTGAAGCGGAATTTTGCGAATTGGAATTTGTCGCGGAATTTCGCTGCGCGGAATTTTGCGCCGTAGAATCCGCCACGGATTTTTCCAAATTTTGCTGCTCGGAATTTTTTACCGCATCCGTTTGCAATTTTGCGGCTTGCGCCTCATTTGCGGCGGAATTTATTTGCGGCGCACAGCTCTGCTCGCTCTCTTGCTCGCCCGCTTGCGTAGATTCGGGATTGTCTTGCACGCTGCTAGAGATTGAGCTTTCAGTAAAATTTTGCGCCGCGGAATTTACAGGGCTTTGTGAGGTCGAATTTGCAGGGCGCATAGTATCGGCGCCGGATTCGAAAGTCGCGCCTTGCGTAGAATTCTTGCTTTGCGTAGCGGTTGCGCCACGTGCGGAATTCCGATCGCGCTCGCTTTGGGCGGGATCATCGCCGTTTTGCGGCGCGCCTTGCTCGATCTTGATGGCTGCGCTCTCGCCGAAAAGCGATTTTAGCACGCTATTGATCGCTCGCGAACCCTTGCGTAGGTACTCTCTGTCCTGCCCCTGCGCGCGCGAGAGCAGATACAATGTGCCGCGCTCGAGCTTTAAAAATTCCACGCATTTGCTAAATTTCTCGCCTAGATCGTAATCGCGGTCGTAAATTTTGGCTAAAAAATTCTCGTAAATTTCATTTTGAGCGCCCGTTTTGACGGAAGAGCTAGAATTTTGCGCCTGCGCCGTTGCGCCCGGTTTGATCTCGCCGCCTGCGTCAGGGCTTTGTTTTGCCGCACCGAAGTTTTGCGCCGAGTTTGCGGGACGTTTTGCGCTTGCCGTAAAGCTAGGCACGCCGCTTGTCGCGCTATCCGCCTCACTCGGCGCAAAAGTCGCGCCGCCCGGCTCGCTATTTGGCGAAAAATTCGCGCTTTGGTTGGAATTTGACCTAAAATTCGGCGCGGAGCTTTGCGCGTTTAAATTAGGCACCGAAGCCGAAGGATAGCCCTCGCCTTGATCCAGCGATCTTCCGACCTCTATGAGCTCGTCGATCTCGCGCAGATTTACCGCCTCCATCATCATAAAAATCATCATAGAAATTGCGTAAGTGTTGTCCGGGCTGATGGCGAGCATGCTCTTAGCGCCCGCTAAAATGCGGAAAAACCGCTCATACATCAGCAGGCTAAATTTCGCGTCGCGGCGCAGGAATTTATCCTTTAAATTTGCGATCATCTCGTCGATTATCGTCTCGGCGTTGTAGTTTTCGACCTCTTTGATGATCTCGATCGCGCCGGCGCGGTCCTGGCGTAGCACGACGTCTAAAATTTCGCCGATTTTAGTGGGATCGAGCAAGCCCAGCATATCGGCGATCGCGCGCTGCGTGATTCCTTCGCGGCTAAAGATAATCGCCTGATCGAGGAGCGTGAGCGTGTCTCGTAGCGAGCCCGAGCCGCTGCGCGCTAAAATTTCAAGCGCGCCCTCTTCGTAAGCGATGTTTTCGGTTTTTAAAATTTGCTCTAGGTGCGCTACGACGGCGCTTTTAGCGATCGGCTTAAAGCGAAAGTGCTGCGTGCGCGATAGCACCGTGACGGGAAGCTTGAGCGGATCGGTAGTCGCAAGGATAAATTTTACGTAGCTAGGCGGCTCCTCGAGTGTCTTTAAAAGCGCATTGGAGGCCTCTTTGGTGAGCATATGCACCTCGTCGATGATGAAAATTTTAAAGCGCGCGCTTGCGGGATGATACTTCGTCTGCTCGATGAGCTCGCGGATATCGTCGATCTTGCGGTGGCTGGCGGCGTCCATCTCGATGATGTCGATGTGGCGCCCCTCGTTTGCCATTACGCAGTTATCGCAGATCTCGCACGGCTTGCCGGTAGGGCCTTTATCGCATAAAAGCGCTTTGGCAAAAATCCTAGCCGTCGAGGTTTTGCCGCTGCCGCGAAGTCCGCTGAAAAGATATGCGTGGCTCAGCCTGCCCGAATCCAGCGCGTGCGCGAGGCTTTTGGCGACGGCGTCTTGACCGATGAGCTGCTCGAAGCTTTTGGGTCTGTATTTTAAAGCGAGTGCTTGCAAAATTTCTCCTTTGATCTTACAATGATACAAAAAAATCTATAAATTTTAAATTTAGTGCTACAATGCGCCCGAATTTCAGAAAAAGGATCGAAATGAAAAAATTTTTACTCGGCGTCTTTGCGCTATTTTTTGTCGCCTGCTCGCAAACCAGCAGCGTCATCAGCCTAAATCCGTATCTTTCTAAGGCCGATCAGACCGTAAGCGGCAAGTCGGTAAATATCAACGCGATCAACGATCAGCGCGAAAATCAGATGGTAATCGCCGTTATAAACGACAACGACGGCAAACTCGTCGATGAGGTGCTTTTAAAAAACAATCTTTCGGCGTGGTTCGACAAGGCTTTGCGCGCGGAGCTTGAGGCTCGTGGCGTAAAGATCGATCCGGCAAGCTCTAATATCGTAACCGTAAATATCAGAAGCATCTCGGCAGCGATCAACGGCTACTCGAAGGAAAATATGAGCGCAAGAGGCGAGATCGCGATTTCTATCGTGCAGGGCAACAAAACTACGACCAAGCGCGTTTCGCAGGATCAGAGCCAATTTACCGCGCTTCGCACGGCTAGATCGCTTAATCCTTTCGTGCAAAGCTTGCTTGGCGACATCGTCAAAAAATCCGCCGATCAAATCATCTTGACGCTTTAGATGCGCTGCGTAAATTGCGGCGCGTTTAGCCTGCGCACGATCTGCGCCGCCTGCGCCGCAAATTTAGCCGAATGCCGCCTAAGTATGCGGCAGGTGGAGGGCTTTAGCGTATTTTACTACTATGGCTACTCCGAAATTCGAGAGCTTATACTTTCTAAACATCACGAATACGGCGCTGCGGTGCTTGCGCGCATAGCCTCTTTAAGCCTAGCGAAATTCCCGCTTCATCTGCAGCGCGAAATTTCTGCAAATCCGCAAAATTACGAAACGTTTAAAACGGACGGAATTTTTAAATTTAACGCCGTGCCGCTAGATGATGACGCACGCAGCGGCTATTCGCACACGGCGATCTTAGCTCGCGCGCTAAAAAGCGAGCTAATTGAGCCAAAATTTCACTGCCTGCGCGCGCAAAACCGCGTCAAATACACCGGGCAGAGTTTGGAATTTCGCCTAAAACACAAGCGAAATTTTAAAATTTTAACCCCGCCGCAATTCCCCGTGATCCTGGTAGACGACATCATCACCTCGGGTCTTAGCATGCTGCAAGCGCGCGAGAGCTTGATCGATGGCGGCTTTATGCCCGTGTGCGGCTTGGTTTTAGCTAATGCAAAAGAATAATTCGCTATAATCGCGCTTTAAAATTTAAAAGGATATTTATGCAATCAAATATGTTTGAAAATCAGGAGATCATCGATATCGACGTCGAAGAATCGATCAAGACGAGCTATCTTGATTACTCGATGAGCGTTATCATCGGTCGTGCGCTACCCGACGCCAGAGACGGCCTAAAGCCTGTGCATAGGCGAATTTTATATGCGATGAACGATCTTGGCGTGGGCTCTCGCCAGCCATACAAAAAATCCGCTCGTATCGTAGGCGACGTCATCGGTAAATACCATCCGCACGGCGATACCGCCGTTTACGACGCGCTCGTGCGAATGGCGCAGAGCTTTTCGATGAGAATCCCTTCCGTCGACGGTCAAGGTAACTTCGGATCGATCGACGGCGACGGAGCGGCGGC
>NZ_CALIBB010000153.1 GCF_938045595.1 uncultured Campylobacter sp. | reverse complement strand
CGGAATTTACCGCGGTATTTGATATAGAATTCGCTGCAGAATTTGCCGTACTCATTGATAAATTATAATTTATCTCGTTCGTGGAATTTAAACCCCAAGTGCTTGCTAAATTCGGAGCATAGGCAAAATTTTGCTCGGCATCGTAAGCCTCGGAATTTGATGCAGAATTTTCGGTCTTGCCCGCCGCACTGCAAACATTCGCGGCTGCAAATCTTTCTCCGCTGGCAAAATTTGCCGGATAACTATTGCAATCTATCGCGCCGCTAAAATTTTTCGCTACGCCCGCCGCGCCGTCGGTAGAATTTCCCGCGCAGACGCCGTTGCTGTCATTACGCTCTGCGCTGCGGATAGGATTTTTTGCGGCGACAAATTTCTCGCTCGGGCTTGCTACGCCGCCGACAGGGCTTTTATCACTCAAAACCCCTACCCCATTTACCCTTTTTAGCGCAAACCTGTAACTCTGCTCGCAGCCCTGGATATAGAGGTTTTCTAGCCGCATGCCCGCCTCGCCGTCGAAGCTGACGGCTCGCAGGTCGCAGATCACCGCGGCAAATGCGTCGAATAGCCGCCCTAGCGAGCTTGAGCGGACGGCACGCGGCGCGATTTTTTCTAAATTTGCGACTTCGCTTGCATTAAATTTTGCCAAAAACTCGCGCGCAGCGTCCTTTGCATTAAATTTAAACACGAGAGCAAGCGCAAGTTTGTAGATGTTTTTGATCGCGTTCTCGCCGCCGATAAGCGCAATCTCGTCAAATTTCGCGACGCGACGGTAGCCACGCGGATCAAACACCATCACCTCGCCGCCCCAGATCGTGCCGTCCGTGCCGTAGCCGGTGCCGTCGAAGCAAAAGCCGAGGTATTTTTTGCCGCTAAAAAGAAGATCGTTTTGCGCCAGAGTCGACACCAGGTGCGCGAAATGGTGCTGGTAGCGGATCACGGGGTATCCGCGCTGCTCGAAAAATCGCGTGTGCGAAAACTGCGGGTGCAGATCCGCGATGACGGCGTCGAACTTCAGCTCGTAGGCGCGCACGAACATATCCAAAAGCGCGAAAAATCGCTCATTCGTGGCGACGTTTTTAAGATCGCCGATGTAGGGCGAGATGAAAATTTGCCCGTCTTTGTAGATCGCAAACTGATTTTTAAGTTCCGCTCCGAGCGCCAGGAAAGTGCCTTTGAGCTGGAATTTGCTAGGGAAAATTTTTGGATTCATTCCGCGAGATGTTCGCAAAAATAGTGCGCGATTTAAAATTCCGCTCACTTGATCGTTCGCGCTTTTGAAATTTAACGCTGCGACGCCGTTTTTAAAATTTAATGTTGTGTTCTGGCTGCCTGGGGTCGCGCCTCGCTTGCTATTTGAAGTCGCAAAGTGCTCGCTATCCGGGACTGCGATATTATGCATGACTTCGCTTGACGCCGCTACGTCGCTTTTTAAATTTGAAGGTGCGGCGCCAAATTTATCGCTCAATGTTACCGCGCCCTGCTCGCCTTTTGCTTTTTTGAAATTTTTCGCGTTCTCGGGGCTGCGGCGCTTCATATCAATCAATGCCACGCCGTTTTTAAAATTTAAAGATGCACCGTCGCGTTCATCGTTTGATGCCACGACGTTGTGCCCGTCATCCGAGAGCGTGTCACAACTATCTATCGCCGCATCGGCGCTTTCATCGGCTGCCGCCGCATCGCAGATGCTACCTAGTGCGGCGCTTTCTTGCTCGTTTTTTGCTTTTTTGGATAAATTCTGCGAATTTTTTAGCTCGCAAACGGCTACTTGCGAGCTTTGCAGACCTTCACTCGGATCACGCTTCGAGCCTTGCTTGGAATTTGCCCGTTTCAGATCATCGCTTTTCGAGTTTGACGTATTTTCATTCGGTTGCCGCTTTATAATCACGTTCAAATCGGACTTCGTATCGATCGAGGGAAGCGACATAGCATGCGGTGCTTCAAAATTTTGCGCCATATTCTCGCTGTGAGCTCGGGTCTCAAGCGTGTATATATCGTGCGTGCGATCGTTTGCCTTCGCGCTTGCAGCTTCTTTTTTAAATTCCTGCAAAAACGCGATACTATCGTCGCTCGGCGTTAAAATTTCGCGGTCGTTATCCAGGTAAAACGAGATGACGCCGCCCAGCTTCGCGCGCAACTCCTCGCTGCTAAAAATAATGGGCTCGCCGCTGATATTGGCGCTTGTGGCGACGATCGGACGATCAAAATATTCAAAAAGCAGCAGATGCACGCCGGTGTTGGCTAGAAAAATGCCTATTTTATTAAGGTTTGGCGCCACGCTAGGAGCGATGAAAATCGCTCTTTTGCCAAAAATCGCCGAAAATTTAGCGGGTATTTTTGCATAAACTTGCTCCTTATTCAGCGGCGCAAACTGCCGCAATGCCGAGTTTTGTGTCTTGCTAGGCGACGCGTAATGCCGCTGTGACGTAGAATGCGGATCTTTAAAATTTATCTGAGCCCCCGCTTCGGCGTTAAATTGCTCATCAGTCTCGGCGCAAATACGACCTCCGGTTTTAGCGCATATCTGCGCCACGCTCTCTCTAGTCGCGAGCTTTTGTGCCGAATTAAAATTTCCAACCGCCTGATTCGAAATGAGGCTCAAAGAGGCGTCGTCAAAATCTTTAAAATTTTGCGTGCTGAAATCCGCCGCAAAGCCCGCCTCTGTGCGCCAAGAAAACTCGCGCTTTTTTAAAATCACGATCGGCTTGACGTTACAGTCTATCAGTGCCTCTTCCTCTACGCTTAAGCTCGCCGTGCGCCCTGCCTGCGGCGCGTCGCGACACATGATCGCAAAGGGCTTGCTCGGGCGTTTTTTTAGCGTTCGTAGCATGCGTACCGCGCGCTCGTTCGTCGCATCGCAAACGATGTGAAAGCCGCCCATCCCCTTGATCGCGCCGATCTGTCCACGCCGCAAAAGCTCCGCCGTGCGCGCTATCGCCTCCTCGCCGCTTGATAAAATTTCACCGCCTGCGCCGCATAAAAACAGCTGCGGACCGCAGTGCGGACAGGAGATCGGCTCGGCGTGATAGCGGCGCGTAAGCGGGTCCGTGTATTCGCCGCGGCAGAACTCGCACATCTCAAACGCCCTCATCGTGGTGTTTGCGCGGTCGTACGGCAGCGCGGCGATGATGCTAAGGCGCGGGCCGCAATCCGTGCAGTTGATAAATGGGTAGTGAAAGCGCGGATTTTGCGGGTCGTAAAACTCTTTTTTGCACTGATCGCAGATCGCAAAATCGGGCAAAATCGGATTAAATTTACGCCCATCCTTGGATTGCGTGATCTTAAAATCAGTAAAATTTTGCGCAAAATCTTGTGTATTTAGATCGGTGCGGATGACCCTATCAATTCGGCAAAGCGGCGGCGCTTCGCTACGAAGGCGCTCTTCGAAAATTTTTAAAATTTCTTCTTCGCGCAGATCTTGCTCTACGTTTTGCGGATTGCGTTTAAGGCCCTTCAAATCTTCCTTCGCGCCTTGCAAGTCGCGCTTAGTATTTTGCAAGTCTTGCAGCGATTCATTCTGAGACATACCTCGCTGCTGCGACAAATTTTGCACGATGAAATTTTGATCCGACGAAGCGGGCAAAATGGAGCCCTGCTCGTTTAGATCGGTCTCGAATAAGTTCGGTAAAAATTTCTCGCTCGCTGCGGCTTGCAAATTGCTCGTCAAATCATACGGCAAGCTTGTCAAATCTGAATCAGGCAGGCTTGCTAAATCATTCAATAAATCTCGCGGCAAGCCAGTCAAATCACTTGGCGAGTTCGGTGCGTTCTGCGCTGAAAAGGAGTTCTTGTTTAAATTTGAACTTGCAAAATTTTGTGATGAGTTCGCGGCCTTGTTAGAATCTGACTCGGCAGAATTTAAAGACCGGGCAGCTGATGACGATACTTTCTGCGCTTGAATTTCGTTAGAATTCGGCTCATCTAAATTTAAAGGGGCGGAATTTTTATCAATCGAGCCTTTTTGCGGCTCGGAAAAGTCCGCGCAAACGATAATTTTAACGCCCTCGCCGTCGTTATAAACCTCGCCTTTTAGCCCCAAATCCACGGCGAGCTTGTAGACGAACGGGCGAAACCCGACCCCCTGCACTGCTCCGAAAACCTCAAATTTAGCCGCTTTCATGTATGTGCTTTCATAAATTGCGCGCCGCAGGAGCTGTTTTGCAAGCAAGTTGCGCTCGCGGCAAGCGGACAAAACGTACCGGGCGGTGCAAAATATGCTCTAAAATTAATAAAATTTGTTCCTTCACGCCCGCGCCCTTTGCCGCTTTTTTGAAATTTCGCGAGGTCTCGTTTGCGCTAAGCTTACCAGCATGACGCAGCTATCGGCGCCGCAATGTCCGCACAACTCGCTGTTTTGCGGATAAGACTTTGAAGCTTTGCCGAAAATTCGCATATATGCCCAATCTAGCGAGCTTGAAGCGCGAAGCTGTCGCTAAAGCTCGCGTCAAAATTTTTGCAAAGCTTAAGCATCAAATCCGCAAATTTGCGCCCGCTAAACATCGTGCCGCCGAAGATCAAAACGTCAAAGTCCTCTTTGCGCTCATCCGCCAGATCGCTTAAAAAGTAGCCCAAACTATCGAAAAATCCGAACGCAAACAGCTTTTCATTGGCGCCTGCGAGCGCATAGCTCATCGCCGAGCGCAAAATTTTATCCGCTTGCACGCAGCCGCGCTCGTCCGTGCAAAAATCAAGCCGCACCCCTTTGCCGCCCGCAAAATCCTCCGCGCTCGCTATCAAAAACGCCACATCGCGCCCCCAGATAAGCTGCGCGGCGACGCTAAAGATGCTGTGAAATCCCGCGTTTGCGCTTTTTAAAATTTCATCGATTTTCGCGGCGTTTACGTTAAATTTGGCGCTGAAATTTTCAAGCAGCTTCGCGCCCGTCTCATCCGCGCAAATTTGAGCCCTAAGCTCGTCAAAACTGCGCGGCAGATCAAATTTAAGCAGAATTTTTTTGGAGCTTTCGCCATAAATTGCAATCTCATCATCCGCGTCCGCGCCCAAAAAGCAGCGCAAAACCCGTTTTTTGGGATCATTTAAAAGCCCCTTTTCGCGGCACGTAAGCGCAAAAAGAGCGGAGTTTTTGTCCTTTGAGTTTTTCAGATAAGCGCTTGTGGCGTCGCTTAAAAAGTCCTCGTTTTGCACGATCAAAAAGCCGTTTTGAAGCGGCGCGACTTTAAAAATTTTATCTTTTTGTGCCGCGCTTTCGCATTTTGCGCTTAAAAAATAGATCCCGTCGCTTGCCAAAGCGCGCACCAGCGCAAACACGAATATGTCGCCCGCAAGCTTTACATCAAAAAATTTAGGCGCGTCCTCGTGATTTTTTCTAAAGATCGCATTGGTTTTTAGGCTTATGAGCGGCTTTTCGAAGGCTGCGAGCGCGATTTTGCTCTTTTCATCGCTCACAAAAATCTCATCCAGCGCGCCCACTCCCGCAGCTATTAAAAAATCGGCACTAAAATCCACGTCCGCCTTGAGCGTGAAAGTTGCGCCACCGCGCTTAATCTGCACCTGCTGAGCATGAAATAAGTTTATGCGGCAAAACTCCAGTAAGCGGGCGAAATTATCCCTGCATACCGCTTTAAATTTTCCCTCATGAAGCACGTCGGCGCTGCTTATTATTCCGAATTCGTTTTGAGACGGCTCGGCTCGAGCGAGGTATTCCTTCATCACTCGCGGAGTAAAGTTATTAAATTTAGCCGCGCTACGGGCGTTTGAAATTTCATCCTCGAAAAATTTGTTTAAATCGCTCGAGGAGGCATCTTCAAATGTGCCGTTAAATTTCAGCGCTTTCGCTTCGGCGCCGCCCTCGTCCACCACGCGCACGGAGGATTTTGCCAAAAATATGGAGTTTGGAATCAGCGGCATCGCCTCGTCGCTAAATTTTAAAATTTCATCCTCGCCGCCGCGCACGAAAAGGCTTATTAGGCTCGCCTCTTTTTTTAGGCAAAACTCAAGTGCGCTTTTGCGAGCATAAAACAGCAAGAAGTGCGCTATCAGCGCGTTTTCATTAAGGTAGTTAAACTCATATGCTACTATCATCTCGCCCCCTTTTTGCAAATCGATCCGCGATATCTTGGGCGCTAAGATCGGCGATTTTTTCATGCGCGAAACCAAGATCCGATAGGTACTTAAGCGCCGTTTTTTCCATGGTTTTTGAGGACTCTAAAATCACGGAGCTTAGCTTAAAGCTTGCTTCCTCGATGCGCTGCGGCACGACCGCTAGAATTTTAACATGAGGCAGATCGCCGCAAAGATCCATCATCTGCAGGGTTTGAAGCATTTCGACCTCGTGCGCCGAGCCGCTCCAGCTGATCTGCTTAGGCATTGCGTCGTAGTTGAAAAAATACACCTCGCCGCTCTTTGCGCCGTCTGCGTCTATGCAATCTACGAGCAAAATTTCATCAAATTCCGCCATCGTAGGCATCAAAAAGCTAGCCAGCGTCCCGCCGTCGATAAAGCGGATCTGATCCGCGCTGTTGCTCGGCGCGGCGGAATTTTCGGCGACAAAGTCCGAATTGATAGAGCTTTGCACTGCGGAATTTATGACGGAATTTTGCGAAGTAAAATTTGAAGCGGAATTCTGCTCGGCGGAATTTTGAGCGGTAGAATTTCGGTCTAAATTTACTGTCGCGAAATTTTGCTCAAAGATAGAATTCTCATCCGCAAAATTTTGCAAGGAGTCGCGCTCTATGGAATTTTGCGAGGTAGAATTTTGTATCGCAGAGACTTGGGCGGAATTTTGCATGAAATTCTGCGCCGCGAAATCCTCGCCCGCCATAGAATTTCGTGCGGCGGCTTTAGGATAAAATTTATAGTTCTGCGCGAGCGCGCGGACGAAGTGCACGCCTATGCCCTCGTCCGCGTAGATGACGTTGCCGATACCCAGTACCAGCACCCTCAAGCGTGCTCTTCCTTTTTAAATTTATAGCCGCTTACGATCGCATCCATCGCGCCGTCCCTGCCCTTGACGGCGTTAAAGACCGCCATATAGACGTGGATCGGCACGAAGATTATGATGATATTCATGCAAAGATGATGTATCATTCGCACTTCACTTAGACCACCCATCGCCGCTTCCAGCGGGCGCAAGAGCCCGTATAACGCGCCGCCGAGCCCCTCGTGATAGACGTGTACATATAATATCATGCCCGTTAGGCAGATTACGAACAATACTAGATAAAAGCCCAGATATGATATGAACTGCAATGGGTTATAAACGCCGCGAAGATGCGGGTGCTCACCCAAAAAGATATAGTATTTGATCTGAGCTATCCAGACGCGCGGGCTAAAAAAATCCTTGATGCTTAAAAGCTCTTTTCTGCTCTTTTTATCGAAGAAGAAAAGATAAGTTTTAAAGATCGCCGCGCCGATCATCGCAAAGCCGAAGATCAGATGCACGAATCTAAATTTAGCCTGCATGAAAAGCACCGGCTCGGGATTTACCTCGGGCGCGGTGAAAACAAAGGCGATGTAATATCCGGTGATCACCAAAATCGTAATGCAAAGCGCGCGTAGCCAGTGCGTGAGCCTAAGACCGATGGAGAACTCGTATTCCGCAAATCTTTTTTTCATCGTTTATCCTTTGCTGGGATCTACCCTATAGCAGCCAAGCTCCGCCCCTTTAGCGTCCATTACGTGCACGGCGCAGGCGATGCAAGGATCGAATGAATGGATGCGGCGGATGATCTCTAGCGGTTTGGAAAGATCGGCAAGCTTAAGTCCGATCAAGCAGGATTCGTAAGCACCCATAGCGCCGTCTTTATCCTTCGGAGTGGCGTTCCAAGTAGATGGCACGACCGCCTGCCAGTTTTTGATGACGCCCTTTTCGATCCTGCACCAGTGGCTAAGTGCGCCGCGCGGCACGTGACCGATATAGCGACCTTTGTACTCTTTGGAGTTATCGATTACATATTTTGCGCAGGTTTCGGTATCGCCGCTTTTGATATTTGCGATCAAATTTTCTAGCGCAATCAGTCCGTTGTCGGCTACGACTTTAGCCTCGATCATACGGCACGCCGTTCGTCCAAGCGTCGAAAACACCGCCTCAAGCGGCAAGCCGGCGTCTTTTAGGAATTGATCCACGACCTTTACGACGCGCTCGTTTTTCTTAGCGTAATTTACCATGATATTTGCAAGCGGTCCTACCTGAAGCGGCTTGCCGTCGTAGCGCGGAGCCTTGATCCAGGTGTATTTGCCCTGGGTATCGAGCACCTTCGTATGCGCTTCTTTGCCGTGCGCGTCGATGCTCTGTCCGTCCTGAAGACCCGTATAATTCGGCTCCTGCTCGCCGTCGTAAGGATGGAGCGCCGCATCGTTTTTATACCACGCATGCGTTGCCTCCTCGGTAATCTTGTTCTCATCGAGCTCCAAAACCTTGCTAATATCGCCGTTCATAATCATGCCACTTTGAAATAGCCATTCGTTCTTTGAAAGCTGAAATTCTTGATGAGTCCATAAATTTGCCACGCCGATATCGTTTAGCACGCTAGGCTCGTTGCCGTAAGCCTTCGCAGCCATTACGAGATCAGGATAGTAGGCACGATTTACGAAGTCTGCGACCTCTTTAAATTTAGACATATATTCGCCCAGTCTTGCAGGGCTTAGGATATCCATCACGCAGGTTACGCCGCCTACGGTGAGGCTTTGCGGATGAGGCTGTTTCGCACCGAATATCGCCATCATCTGAGCCGCCGTGCGCTGAATGCGCAAACACTCAAGATAGTGCGAAAGAGCGATCAAATTTTGCTCCGGGCTAAGCTTATATGTAGGATGACCAAAGTAGGCATTGGCAAAAGGCCCCAAAGCGCCCTTTTTAACGAAAGCGCCTACGCGATCTTGTACCTCTTTTAGTTTATCCGCGCCGCACGCATAAGGGGTGTCGCAGTATTTAAACGCCTCTTCGCTTGCTTTTTTAGGATCGGCGCTAAGCGCGCTTACTACATCTACGAAATCAAGCCCGTGAAGTTGATAAAAATGCACCGGATGATCGTGCAAAAATAGCGCGTTAGCCATCAGCGTGCGCGTCAGCAAGGCATTTAACGGCGGAGTGATACC
>NZ_CALIBB010000152.1 GCF_938045595.1 uncultured Campylobacter sp. | reverse complement strand
CGCGAGCAGATCGGGCGCGAGGTGCGCTTTTTCGCATTTGAGTATGAGCTCATTTAGCACGTTTTTTGAAATTTTTCGCTCCTTGTATTTGCACTCGCCCGCGACGCAAAAGCTCTCAAATTTCGCGTAGATGTCGATCTCGACCTCTTTGTTCCAAAAGCTCGAAATTTGCGAAATCTCTAAATTTAGATACTTCGCGAGTAGCTCCTTGCTTAAAATTTCAAACCCGAGCCCCGCGTAGGCGTTGAAATCCGCTTTGATTAGGCTTATTACGCGCCCTATCTCGCCGCGGCGTAGCGCGGGCAGGTTCGGTTCGATAAATCTAAACCAAAACCTCGCAAAGTTGCTGCTAAAATGGACTTTGTCGGTGATATGGTAGCGGCGCAGCGCGCGCGGGAGGCGGTCGTTTTTGCGGGCTTTTTGCGCCCTTTGCTCGCTTGATTTTTCGGTGATTAAAAACTTCGCGTTTATGAGATCTGCGGTGATTTTTTGCGCCGTAAATCGCGGCAAGATTTTTGAAATTCCTATTTTTTTGCGGTCGCTTCTAGCGAATTTCATCAGCGCCTTTTTGATCTGCTCTTCGCACTCGCCGCCGAATTTAAAGCGCTCGCCAAGACATTCAAAGCATAGCAAAATTTCATTTTCGATCGCTTCGAAAACGTCCGCGTATCCGCTTATGCAACCTATCTCGTCGAATACGAAATGAAACTGCAAAATCGCATCGATATCAGCATCGCCCAAATTTCGCGCAGTATCTTTTAACTCGTAAATTTCGCCCTCCTTGCGGGCGTAATTTTAGCGAGTTTGGATATAATTTGCAAAAATTTTGGAGTCGCGCTTTGGATTTTCAAACGATCAAAGAAAATATCATCTTAAAAGAGGGGGTCAAATACTTTGATTTTGCCGCCTCGGGCCTCGCGTATCGCCCTATAGAAGCGGAGATAGAGCGCGTGCTTGCAACATACGCCAACGTCCACTCCGCAGGCGGAGCCAACGCCGAGATCACGAGCGATTACTACGAAAACGCAAGAGCCAAAATCAAAGAGCTTTTAGGCTGCGAAGAGCGCTACTACCTGATCTCGTGCGGTTTCGGCGCGACTGCGGCGATAAAGAAGCTCTGGGAAATTTTAGGCATCTACCTGCCGCCAGCGACGCGAGATAGGCTCGGCTTGCGGCGCGAGAGCCTAAAAGATTTGCCGCTTTTCATCATCTCGCCTTTTGAGCATCACTCCGTGGAGATCAGCCTAAGACAGGGGCTTTGCGAGGTCGTGCGCGTGCCGCTGGGCGGAAGCGGGCTGATGGATTTTGCTCGGCTGAGCGAAATTTTATCAGCAAACAAAGGGCGCGAAATTTACGGCGTACTTACCGCGGCATCGAACGTGACGGGGCTTAAGCTAGATTACAAGCGCGCTTACTTGATGCTAAAAGCGCACGGCGGGCGGCTGTTTGTGGACGCTAGCGCGCTCATCGCGCACGAAAACGTAGATACCAGCTTTTGCGACGGAGTGTTTTTCGGCGCGCACAAGCTCTTAGGCGGCGTGGGCGCTAGCGGGATTTTGGTTGTGCGAAAGGAGCTTTTGCACGACGAGGAGCCGACGTTCGCGGGAGGCGGCACGATCAAATACGCAGACGCCCAAACGCAGCGCTTTATAATCGACAAGGAGCGCTTGGAGGAAGCAGGCACGCCGGGCATCATCGCGCTGGTGCGAGCTTATCTTGCCCTAAAGCTTCGCAAAAGCGCGGGACTAGAGGCGATCAAGTCGCGCGAAGAGGCGATCTGCAGGCGCTTCATAAGCGAAATTTCAAAAATCCCCGAGATTGAAATTTACGGCAATCTGACCGCGCCGCGCGTGCCGATCTTTGCTTTTAATATGCAAGGGCTCGGCGCAGACGCGCTAGCCGGGGTGCTCGGGCAGAAATTTGAGATCCAGACCCGCGCAGGCTGCGACTGTGCCGCGCCTTACGGCTTTGATCTGCTCGGCTTACAGCCCGATACCGAAATGTCGCGCAAACCCGCTTGGGTGCGGGCTAGCTTCTCGTTCATCCACGACGAAAGCGACGTGGATTTCTTAGCAGAGGCGCTAAGACAGATCGCTCAGATCCGCGATAAAATCACCTTCGTAGCGGGCAAATATCGCTGCGGCAGCGTAAATTAAGCTCGCAAAATTTTATAACAAGAGCTGCTTTTAAATTTTACGGCGCGGGATTTTGCGACATAAAATTTTGTCGGTGAAATTTCGTAGCGTAAAATTTTATGGCTTGGAATTTTAAAGCGTAGAATTTTATGCGCGGCTCGGGCAGCAGATACTTCGTGCCGATTGGGACGTGAAATTCTTCGGCATAAAATTTCGCGGCTTAGAATTTTGAAATTTTAAATTGCGGGCTGAATTCTGGCGGTAAATTTTGTGCTGAGGAGTTTTGCGCCGTAAAATTTGAGCGGTAAAATTCCGTGTCGCGCGGATAAATTTTATACCGCCAAATTTTAAAATTCCTAAATTTCAAAATTTCGCTATTTGAACGAGCTTCGCAAATTTTGTATTTCGTGAACGCATAGAAAATTCTACGCCGTGAAATTTTAGCCGCAAATTTTGAAATTTTACAAAGCCGAATTTTGCTAAGCAGAATTTCGCAACACAAGAATTCTACCGCAGAGCTTTGCGGTAGCGTAGATTTGACGCAGACACGCCCATCCGAAAGCTAAATTAGGGCGCGAGCATTTGCGATAAGAGCGCAGATTTTAAGAAGCGAAATTCTGCACAGCCACAGCCAAAAGACGCAAAATTTCACCTAATTTACTCGCCAAATTCCTTCTGCAGCCTATAAACCTTATCGTAATCGACCCCTTCGATAATGCGCGGGCGCGAGGCGTTAAAATCAGCATTGATCACCGAGCGAGCGGGATCGTACTCCGGTAAATCGGTCATCTCTAAAATTTCTGCGATCGCGTGGATGAGATCGTCGTTTAAAAACGGCCTGTCTTTGGCTGCCGCGATGCGCGCCCAAAGATCAGCGTTTTGCTCTTTGAACTTATCCGACGCCATGAAAATCAGCGGGATTTCGAGCGTGAAGCGATTGATGCCGCCGTGGATCAGCTTGCCGCGGTATTGATAAAGACTCTGAGCGTGGTCGCTGAAATAGACTATCAGCGTGTTGTCGTTTGCGAAAATTTTATAAATTTCGCTTACTATAAAATCGTTGTAAGCCACGGTGTTTAGGTAGTGCGCGAGCTCTTTTTTCTGTCCCTCATCAAGCGGCTCGCGCGAGATGTCCGCGGCGCTAAATTTAGCAAAGCTTTTCGGATAGCGAAACTCGTAGCTCGGGTGCGAACCCATCAGATGAAGGATGAAAAATTTATCCTTCATCTGCGCGCCGCCCACCTCTGCGGCGGAGCTTTCATCCTTGCGCGCAAGAGGCGATCTTTTCGCGCCGGATTTGAAATTTTTTATGCTAGGAAGCATAACTTCGTCGAGCGAGTAGGCGTATTTGTAAACCGGGATTTGATTCGTAAAGTCCGAGTGATCCGTCATCTGCGCGCTCGCGCCGCTTGCGACCGCCCACTGCCCGTAGCGCTCCTGGTTGCTGATCCAAAAGGTCTCGTAGTTTGCCAGTCGCGCGAGATTTACGATGTCGAGGTTAGCGCTCCACGGGCGCTGCTTTTCGCTCTCGTAATTTCCAAAATTTAGCACGTATTTTAACACATCGTTGGTCTTAGCTCCAGGCGAGACGACGTCGCTAAAGGCGATCAGATTTCCACTTTGCTCAAGCGCTTGCAGATTCGGTGTGGTGGGCAGATAGTAGCCGTATAGGCTCATGAAATTTCGCTGCAGGCTCTCTCCGATAATAAAAACGACATTTGAGATGCGGTTTGGCGCGGTTTTATGCGAATGTGAGGCGTAAATGCTTTGGTATCCCGCTTGCAGCTCGCGCACGCTTTTAAAATCGGCGCCGAAATAATCCTTCGTAACGAAAGCAAAGTTATAAATCGGAATTTTATTTAGCGCGATTATGATGCTGGCGCGCATTTTCGAGCTTTTGGCTACGTAGCTTTTAAATGCCGCATGTGCGATAAAAACGAGCAAGCTAAGCAAAAAGGCTAGCTTTATCGCGCGACATAGCTTCATTCGCACTCGCTGGCTCACTCTAAGCCTAAGAGCGGCGAAGACGAAAATTAAAAGCGCCAAAAAAGCCGCGATAAGCTTGAAATTTAAAAACGCGTGCGCGAACTCAAAGGCCTCCTTGGGCGTCGTTTGCACTAGCGCATCCAGCGTGCCGTGCGAGTAGGTAAGCTCCAGGCTAAAGATCAAAAAAATCTGAGCGATCGCAAAGACCACGTTTAGCGCCAAAAGCGCAAAGGCGAGAATTTTATATAGCCTGGCGCTGTAAAAGCTAAACGCGTAAAGCGCGAAAAAAAGTATCGTCACGCCGCAGATCGCAGACGCCACGAAAAACAGCGCCTGCGCAGAGAGCAGCTCGCCGCCGCGTGCGATAAGAAGCAGCCCGAGCGCTAAATTTAATACCAAAACTAGCGTGTATGCGTTTAGCACCGCGCCGTCAAATACCGATAGGAGGCTGAATCTGTCTTTTAAAAATGCGCCGATATTTTTTGCTAGGCTCATGAAATTCCTTTGATGATTGCGTTTAAAAAACGAAGATGAAAAAGATAGCGCCGATTAGAATTCTATAAATTCCAAACGGGATGAAGTCAAACTTCGAAACGAAACTTAGAAATAGTTTAATCGCCGCAAGCGCCACTACGAACGCCACTACGCCGCCTACGAGAAAGGTCGTGATATTGTCGGAGTTTTGCGCGAAGGTGTCTAAATTCTTATAGGTGTCGTAAAAAGTCGCCGCAAACATCGTAGGGATCGCGAGTAGGAAGCTAAAGCGCGCGGCTAAGTTTCTACTTAGCCCGCACAAAAGCCCTGCGATGATGGTGGCGCCGCTGCGCGAAGTGCCCGGTACCATCGCAAAACATTGCGAAAGCCCGATGATAAAGGCCTGAGCGTATGAAATTTGATCCAGATGCTCTAGCTCGCCTTCCCTAGGGCGCGCCTTGCGAAAGAGCTCGACTGCGATAAAAATAATGCCCCAGCCGATCAGTGCGTAGGCGACGGTCTGCGGCGCGAATAGAGATTTGATGCTTTTATAGAGCAAAAAGCCAATCGCTGCAGTGGGGATGAAGCCCACGATGAGCTTGCACCAGAGCTTAAAATCAACCAAAAGCCGCTTATAAAACATCGCCACGACCGCTAGGATCGAGCCTAGCTGGATAACGACCTCGAAGCATTTAAGCGTGTCGGTTTGCTGCAAGCCCATCAGTTTCGCAGACAGGATCATGTGTCCGGTCGAGCTTACGGGCAGAAACTCAGTCAGTCCCTCGACGATGCCTAAAATCACGGCGTCAAATATATTCATCCATTTTTTCCTTTAAATTTGCTAAATTCTGCGTGATCGAAGCGGGTCTGTAGATCGCCTCTACCATCGCGATATAATCGGGCTTGATGGCTAAAATTTCATCCAGATTTTCTAGGTTTATCCCGCCGATTACGGCGATTGGAAGGTTTAAAGATTTTTGCGCCTCTTGCACGAGCGCATCGGGGCAAAGCGGCGCATCAGGCTTTGTCTTGCCGCGCCTGAGCGAGCCGAAGGCTACGTAGCTAGCGCCCTGCGCCTCGGCCTGCCTCGCGCGAGCAAGATCAGCATAGCAGCTAACGCCGATGATCTTATCCGCGCCTAAAAACTCGCGCACCTGCGCCGTCTCGCCGTCGTCCTTTCCGATATGCACGCCGTGCGCGCCGAGCTTTTTGGCAAGCGTCGTATCGTCGTTGATGATGAGTTTGGCGCCGTAATCTTCGCAAAGGCCGATGAGAGAGCGGATTAAGGCTTCATCCAACGCGGCGAGTTTACTGCGATACTGCACGAGCTTTACGCCGCAGCGTAAAATTTCATCTATCTGCGAAAAGATAGTTTGCGGCGGCGTTAAGGCATCGTCGCTAAGCGCGTAAATTTCACTCATCTATCTTTTTCAGCATCGGCACGCCGTTTAGGATGCAGTTGGTAACATCCCAAAATTTTGCGCTATACATTCCGCGCTTAGCCTCTTTGGCTTCCTCGGCGGCTTTTAAAAGAAGTTCGCTATCGTCGGTTATCGGTACGGCAAATCCCGCCGCCACTAGGTCCAATCGCAGATTGCTTTTAGGATCGCTTGCATCGCAGACATAGGCGTCATTGCCGCGATCGATTAAATTTACGTAGTAGCGCTTGCCGGGTTTTATCACAGACTCGAGAGCTTTTTTATATTCTTTGTCGAATTTCTTCAGCTCCTTAGCATCCGTTATGCACCTAGAAGCACCCGCGGCGATTATATTTAAATTTTTTAAGTCGCAGGGAAAGAAGCGATCTTTTTGAGCCTTTCTGAAAGTAAAAACAAAGCTTCTACCATCATTGCCAAGACCTGCAAACGCAGCGATGCCGTATCTGTCTTTTTGCTCCGCAAAGCTCTGCGTGCAGAGCAAAATCGCAAGTGTCAAAAATATCTTTTTCATAGGATTCCTCTTAGGCAGCGCAAATTCTATGAGAGGAATTTGCGCCTAAATTTTGCGGATTATTTTAAATTATACTTTTCCAAAAGTTTTTCGTAGCTTCCATCCTTTTTCATCTCCTCAAGCGCTGCGTTAAATTTAGCGAGCAGCTCGGGATACTTGCCCTTATCAAATGCGATCGAAAAGCCCTCGCTGCCGTCGGATTCTTTAAAAAATGCGGTTAGATCGTCATTCTTCTTAAGATACTCGTAGCCTACGGATGAATCCACGCAAAGTGCGTCAATCTTTTTGTTCTTCAGCGACATAACGGCTACAAAGACGTTCTCCGTAGCGCTAACCTCGGCGCCTTTGATGTCTCTGATCGCAAGCTCCTGAATAGTGCCTAGCTGCGCGGCAAGACGCTTGCCCTGCAAGTCGGCTTTGGAATTTAACGAGCTATCGTCCTTACGTTTGACATATAAATTTTCGACCTTGTAGTAAGGATTTGTGAAATCGATCGCCTTTTTACGAGCCGGCGTCGCGCTCATACCCGAGGCGATCATATCGATCTTGCCGCTTTTAATCGCAGGGATTAGCCCGTCAAAGCTCATATTTAAAATTTCGTATTTCACCCCCGCGCGCTTGGCAAGCTCGGCTACCAGATCCATATCAAAGCCGGTAACCTTGGAGTTTTCATCCACAAACTCAAACGGCGGATACTCGGCGTTTGTACCTACGATGAGCGTATCTTTGGTGATGTCTTTAGCGATTAGCGAACTGCAAAGCAAAGCGCCCGCAACTAAAAATCTCATAAATTTTTTCATTTCCCTCTCCTTTAGTGGTTTAAAATTTTATTTAAAAATTCTTTCAATCTCGGATTTTGCGGATTTTCAAATACGTTTTTAGGCGTATCGTCCACAGCGATCTTACCGCCCTCCATAAAAAAAATCCTATTCGCGACATTGCGTGCAAAGCCCATCTCGTGCGTTACCACAAGCATCGTAATGCCCTCTTTGGCGACCTCTTTCATTATACCTAACACCTCGCCGATCATCTCGGGATCTAACGCCGAGGTAGGCTCGTCGAATAAAATCACGTCCGGATTTACCGCCAAACTTCTAGCGATTGCGATGCGTTGCTTTTGCCCACCGCTAAGCTTGTGCGGATAAGTATAGGCCTTATCGCTAAGACCGACCTTTTGTAGCAGCTCCTCTGCTTTTGCGTAGGCTTGTTCTTTAGTATAAATGCCCGCTTTTATGGGCGCTAGAGTTAAATTTTCCAGCACGTTTTTATTTGCAAAGAGGTTGAAATGCTGAAACACCATACTAACTTTGCGGCGAATTTTATTAATATCAGTGTGCTTATCGGTAATATCCTCGCCGTCTATTTTAATAGTGCCGCCGCTTGGAATTTCAAGCAGATTTAAGCAGCGCAAAAAGGTTGATTTACCGCCGCCACTTGGACCGATGATTGCTACGATATCGCCTTTATTTATGCTCTTTGAAATTCCTTTTAGCACCGATAAATTGCCGTAGGATTTGGTTAAATTTGATATTTCAATCATTGCGGTTTAACCTACTTTCTAGCATTTTTACTAAAAACGAGAAAAATTTTACGCTTGCATAGTAAAGCACTGCGGCAAAAAGTATTGGCTGGACGGTATAAAGCGCCGCCTGCATGCTTTTTGAAAAAAACGTAAGATCAGTAATTGCTACGAGACCCACGACCGAGGTCTCTTTAAATAGGCTAATAAACTCATTTGCAAGCGCAGGCAGGATGTTTTTTATCGCCTGCGGAAAGACGATCTCTTTCATCGCCGTGCCGTAGCCTAGCCCCATCGCGCGCGCAGCTTCCATCTGACCGCGATCGACGCTGTTTATGCCGCTGCGCACGATCTCTGCGACGTAAGCTGAGCTATTAAGCCCCAGCGCAAAGATCGCAGCTGCGATATTATTGCTCCACGTAGCAAAGATAATAAACACGAACACCATCAGCTGGATAACGATTGGAGTTCCGCGGATGATGTCTACGTATTCGTCGATAATGAAGCTTAAAAATTTATTGTTTAGAAATTTTAAAAATGCCAGCATAAATCCTAATGCGATACCGATCACAATGCCGCCGGAGGTCAAAATAAGAGTAATACCGTAGCTTTTGGCGTATGAAATTTTTTGCGCTTCGCTCAGTTCGGGATAGGTGAAATAAAGCCCCACGGCGATTACAGTCAAAACAAATACGACCTTTAAAATTTTCTCGTTCAACCAAGGCGCCTTTTTCTTAAAATTTAAACGGCAAGAATACTAAAATTTCGTTAAAATCTGGCTAAATTCCGAAAGTAAAATTTTATTTGAAATAGAGTAAAATTAGCTTTTTTAAAAGGAGGCAACGATGAGCTTTTGGACCTATTGCGCAATCGCGATATATTTCGGCGCACTTATTTTTATAGGTAGGTATTATTATGACAAGAATGCGAGCTTAAGCGAGTATCTGCTCGATAACCGCCGCCTGGGCCCATTCGTAACGGCGCTTAGCGCGGGCGCTAGCGATATGAGCGGCTGGATGCTTTTGGGAGTGCCGGGCGCGATGTTTGCGACGGGGATTTGCAATATCTGGATAGCTCTAGGGCTTTGCGTGGGCGCGTGGTGCAACTATAAATTTCTTGCAAAAAGGCTTAGAATTTACACCGAGGTAGCAAGCGACAGCGTCACGATCCCAGATTTTTTAGAAAACCGCTTTAAAGACCGCACCAAGACGCTTCGCATCATCTCAGGGCTTTTGATCATCATATTTTTTACGCTCTATGTTAGCAGCGGCATCATTGCAGGCGGCAAGACCTTTGAGAGCTTTTTCGGGCTAAATTTCACCTACGGCGCGGTCGCTACAATCTTAATCGTCGTGTTTTATACCTTTTTCGGCGGATTTAAGGCCGTCGCGATCACCGACGCGTTTCAGGGCGCGCTGATGTTTGCGGTGCTTATTTTGATCCCTCTGTTTTCTTATCGCGCGCTGCAGATCCCTGCGGACAGCTCCTTTTTCGCGCAGGTGCGGCTCTACGGCGCGAGCCACCTAGATCTATTTTACAATCAAAGCTTCTTGGGCGTTTTAGGCCTGCTTGCTTGGGGGCTTGGATACTTCGGGCAGCCGCATATCATAGTGCGCTTTATGGCGATTAGAAGCTCGCGCGAGCTTGATAGCGCGCGCCGCATCGGAATTTCGTGGATGGTGCTAGGGCTAGTAGGCGCGATGCTTAGCGGTCTGATCGGCTTTGTGTATTTTTCGCAAAAAGGTCTTAGCATAGACGATCCCGAAAAAATTTTCCTAGAGCTCGGTAAAATTTTCTTTCATCCATTCATCCTAGGCGTGATAATCTCTGCGGTGCTGGCGGCGATTATGAGCACCATCTCAAGCCAGCTTTTGGTAAGCGCGAGCGCGGTTACGAAGGATTTTATCTTCGCGTTTTATAAAAAAGAGGTGAGCGAGCGCACGCAGACGCTAAGCAGCCGTATCGCCGTCGTGATCATCGCCGCGCTCGCCGCGATCTTGGCGTTCGGCTCAAACGATACGGTGCTAAACGTCGTCGGAAACGCTTGGGCGGGATTTGGCGCGAGCTTTGGAGCGGTACTGCTTTTTAGCCTGTATTCTAAAAAAATGAGCGCGCTCTCGGCTCTAGTAGGCATGCTAGTAGGCGGTATCACGGTCATTTGTTGGATCTTATCGGGGCTTTCGGCGATCGTTTATGAGCTGCTGCCGGGCTTTTGCTTTTCGGCGCTTGCGATACTGCTCGTAAATCGCTACAACTCCGTGCTCGATAAGATGGCGGATGAGCCCAATGCCGCGCAAATTTCGCAGGAATTTGAAAAGATGAAAGAGCAGAGTTTAGGAAACAAAAATGGCTAACGTAAAGTGCCCGCACTGCGGCTCGCAGATCGATATAGACGAGGCGCTGCAGCGCGATATCAAGGCCAAATTTGAAGATGAAATTTTGCAGCAGAAGCGAAAGTGGCAGCAGCAGCAAAACGAAGCCACGCTTAAATTTGAAGCCGAGATCGCCGCTAAGCGCGAGGAGTACGCGAAGCATCTGGCGCAGCTGCAAGCGAAGGAAAACGCCTTCGAGCAGCGCGTAAAAGCGGCGACCGATTCCGCGCTAAACAGCGAGCGGGAGAAAATTTTAGCGCTCGCAAAATCTCAGATCGAGAGCGAAAACGCGGCGAAATTTGAAATTTTACAAAAGGAGCTGCAAGAAAAATCGCAAAGAATTTCCGAGCTAAATTTAATAAAGGCCGAAATGGAGGCGCAGAAGCGTAAATTTAGCGAGCTTGAAGCCGAGAATAAAGCCAAATCCGAGATCGAGCTAACCAACCGCGTAAACCAAGAGCGTGAGCGGCTTTCGAAGCAAATTTCGCAGGAAAACGAGCTGAAATTCCGCCAAAAAGATGAGCAGATCCAAAGCCTAATCGGCCAAATAAACGAGCTCAAGCGCCGCTCGGAGGTGGGCTCGCAGCAGCTTCAGGGCGAGGTGCAGGAGCTCGCGCTACAGGAGTATCTGCGGCTAAATTTTCCTTTGGACGAGATAGATGAGGTCAAAAAGGGCGCGCGCGGCGCAGACTGCGTGCAGATGGTGCATACGAGGGAGTTTGCGGGTTGCGGTAAAATTTTATACGAGAGCAAGCGCACGAAAAGCTTCGAGCCCAAATGGATCGACAAACTCAAAGACGATATGATAGGCGAGGGCGCGCAGATCGGCGTTATCGTAACCGAGCAGATGCCGCCTCACAGCCCTAGGCTGCACCAAGCGCCGAGCGATGCTAGCATCTGGATCTGTTCGTTTGAGGAATTTAAGGGGCTTTGCGCCGTCTTGCGCGAACATGTCGTGGCGCTTGCGTTTGCCAAAAGATCGGGGCAAAATCAAGATAGCAAAACGGCGATGCTCTACGACTATCTGACCTCGCCCGAGTTTGCTAACCAGATAAAGACGATCGTTTCGGCATTCGTCGGTATGCAAGAGAGCTTAAATAAGGAGCGCAACGCGATGGAGCGCATTTGGAAACAGCGCGAAAAACAGATCGCGCGTGCGCGAGACGGCGCGATCGCGATGCACGCAAGCATCAGAAG
>NZ_CALIBB010000151.1 GCF_938045595.1 uncultured Campylobacter sp. | reverse complement strand
CGCAAATTTAAAAACGAATTTAGCAGTTTTAAAAGCAGATTTAAGGACGGATTTTAGATGATAAAATTTTTAAATCTAAAAGTTGCTGCCGCCGTGTTCGCGCTGCTGTTCGCAGGTTGCGACTGGCAGAAGCACCATCTAAGTAGCGACGGCACCTCGCTCGCCTCCAAGTTCGATCCCTCCGAGCGCACGCTAAAGATTGAGGGCAACGACAAGTCGCTCATGTTGTTTTTCTATACCAGCAGCCGAATTTAGAAATTCTGAAATTTTAAAATTTAGATAAAATTCTACGATTTGGAATTTTGATAAAATTTCTGTGGCTACCAGCTTCCGCTAGCACCGCCTCCGCCGAAACTTCCGCCTCCCCCACTGAAGCTGCCTCCGCTAAAACCGTCATTTCCTTTAAATCCGCCAAAATCTCCGGATGAGCCGCCTCTCATGCGCGATGAGCGCGCGATTTCGCTTATGATGTCTGCGCTCGAGATTATATCCTCGTCGCTTCTTCTGCGGCGCGTCACGCGGCGGCTTAGTATCGCAAAAAGCAAGACCGCAAAAAGCACCATAAAGATCGCAAAGTCCTTGTTGCTCGGATCCTGCTGCGCGTTGGCGTTAAGCGGATCAAATTTTATATCGCCGCCTTCGATCGTGCTGATGATCGCCGAAATCCCGCTAATGACGCCACTTTCGTAATCCCCCTGCCTAAAATAGGGCAGAATTTTATTGCTGATGATGCGTTTGGCGCGCATATCGGTTAGTACGCCCTCTAGCCCGTATCCGACTTCGATACGCACTTTATGCTCGTGCGGAGCAACAAGCAGCAGTACGCCGTTGTCGCGCCCTTTTTGCCCGATACCAAGAGCGCGCGCCTGCTCTACGCCGATTTCCTCGATAGAGTAGTCTCCGAGCGATTTTAGGCTTACGAACATGATCTGGTTTGTGGAATTTTTATCGAAAGTCATTAAAATTTCATTCAGACTCTCTCTCGCGGCTGGGCGTAAAATACCAGCCTCATCGATTACAGCGGTGCCGTTTGGATGGGCTAGATACTCGCTAGGTGCGGCGACGCTTATTACAAATAGCGCCATTAGGGCAAAAGCAAATCTCCAAGCCACTCTCATCGCAGCTCCACCAAGGTCTCTTCTATCTCGTTATTTTCGCTATCTTTAGGCACTCGCATAGCTAGCTCGCACAGCGCGTCCATCGCCTTTAAAACAGCAGGCTCAAGGCCTTGCGTGCTGGGGTTAAATTCCGTCGTGATACGTTCAAACTCGCCCTTAGAGATAAACTCCGCCGCTCGCGCGCCGCAGATGATATGAGCGCAGCGTTCGCGGACGCAGACACAAAACATTATCGCTTCTTTTACGCTACCGTAGCGCTCGTAAAATTTTTGCATCGCAAACTCGCCCGAGAGCCGAAGTCTGCGAGATTTAGGCGTGATTAGAGTTAAAAGCGTGGGGCATTTAGCTAGCAGAGCTTTAATCGCAATGAAGCTAAGCGCTACGATTTGCAGTAGCTCAGCTTTACTTATTTGCGGCACGAAGCACATAACGATGCCGATCGCAAACGCCGTCACTGCCGCCGCGCTATAGCTAGCTTCGCAGTCCTCGCTTGCTTCGCGCGCGACCACGCAGACGATCTGCGCACCGCTTGCGGCTTCGGCTTTCGTGATTAGCTCATGGATTTTTTGCTTGCACTGCTCGCTTAGCATTTGCCGCCTTTAGCGTTATTTAAACGAGACGCTAGGGGCTTTTTGGCTTGAGCTATCAGCGCTAAAGCTAGGTTTGGCGCCGCCTAGTCCTACGATGCGCGCGATGATGTTCGTAGGAAAGGTTCTAATTAGCTTGTTGTATTCCTGCACCGAAGCGATGTAGTCCTTGCGCGCTACGGCGATGCGGTTTTCCGTGCCTTCGAGCTGATTTTGCAGATCGGCGAAATTCTGATTTGCCTTAAGATCCGGGTAGCGCTCGACTACCAGCATCAAGCGCGATAGGGCCGAGCTAAGCTCGCCTTGAGCGCCGTTAAATTTCGCAAACGCTTCCGGATCTTGCGCTAAACTTTCTGCATTGATATTGACAGCGGTTGCCTTAGCGCGGGCATTTATAACGCCTTCTAAGGTATCTTTTTCATGGCTTGCGTAGCCCTTGACGGTTTCTACGAAATTTGGAATCAAATCGGCGCGGCGCTGATATTGGTTTTGTACCTGGCTCCACGCGGCCTTAACTTCTTCGTCTTTGCTTACGAGTTTATTGTAAACAGGCACTGCAAATATCGCAAACGCAATCGCCGCAATCACTAAGACGATTAGAGCTTTGATTAAGATATGAAGCCCTCCTTTTTGGCGCGGATACTCTCCTCCGCCAAAGCTCTCGCCTCGCGCAGATAAGCCTTTATCGTCGTAATCTATACGCTCGTTATTCTCTCCTTGTAGCTCTTTCATTGAAATCTCCTTGGGATGTTGGAATTTAATTTGACTAAAATTTCATATTCGATCGTGCCGAGGCGCTTTGCCCAAATCTGCGCATCGTCCAGCACGCAAACTCGCTCTCCGCCGAATTCCGCGCAGAAGCTATCCATCGACATTTTTCCGAGCATTTTTTGCCCGCTTGCAAGCGCTAGCTCGCCCTCGCCGTCGTAGCGAAATAGCCCGTCTGCGTAGCCCAGATCGTATGTGCCGATCTTCATATCGCGTGGCGCTTCAAATTTCGCGCCGTAGCCCACGCGCTCGCCTTTTTTCAGCACGCGCGAGCTGATCAGATCGGCATAGAGCTTTAGCACAGGGCGTAAATTTAGGCTCTCGTCAAACTGAGGATAGCCAAACTGTGCCATACCCACGCGCACGTATTCGTCCTCAAAGCCCGCACTTCGCTCGATAGCTGCGGAGTTGCTCGAATGAAATTTTAAATTTCCAAAGCCCGTGGCTGCGGCTTTTTGTCCCGCGATACGCTTAAATTCTATGAAATTTTGCTTTTGTGCGAAAAAATCTCCACTTAGCTCGTCGCTTGCGCGAAAGTGTGTGAAAAAGCCACGAAGCTTAAATCCGCCCGCCTTGCATAGCCTAAGCGCCTCATCTAACTCGCTCGCACCGATGCCGTTGCGGTGCATAGCAGTATCTGCAGCGATATAAATTTTAAGCCCTCGTTTAAGACGCGCGAAGTAGCTCAGATCATTTACTGCGTAGCAAAACTGCTCGTCCTCGTCCCCGCGCGGAATGTGCGAGAGCACTAAAATTTCATCAAATAAATCCGCAATTTGCGCAGCTTCCGCAGCACTTCGCGTTACAGCGCGTACGAAGCCTAGCTTTGCCGCTTCCTCACAGCAAAGTCTGCAGCCATGGCCGTATGAATTATCCTTGGCTACCAAAAATACTCGCTCCGCTCCACCTACTTTGGCGGCGATTTGCGCTAGATTGTGCACATAAGCGGCGCGATCTAAGATGATCTCAGACATCGAAATTTAGTCCGTAAGTGCGGTATAAGTATGGCAACAGCTTGCGCGCAGCGTAGTCGTATCCGTAGAATTTCGCATAAACTTCTTTCAAGCTAGCCGCACCTGCACGCTCGAAATCAAACACGTCGGTACCCGCGATCTTTGGCACGCGCTCATCTAAGAATTTAAAAAATTCCGCTCTCGCAGCTAAAAGCTCTTTTATATTTTTTTCAACCTCTTGCTTTTCATATTCGTTCATCTCTGGTCCTTTAAATTTTCTAGTTTACCTAAAAATACGCGCTGCATCTCGTCGCGAAACTCAGGGCTGCTGGCCTCGAAGCGAGTTACGATCACAGGCGTGGTGTTGCTTGCCCGTACGAGTGCCCAGCCGTTATCAAACCTCACTCTGATGCCGTCGATCTCGATAATATCGCGGATGGGTGGCAGCTCCGCGATACCTGCGTGGATTTGAGCTTTAAGAGCTTCGATGATCTTAAATTTCGCCTCCTCACTCGTATTAAATTTTATCTCGTCGGTGCTAAAAACTCGCGGTAGCTTGTCTAGTTCGGCGTCTAAATCATATCCTTTAGCTACGAGCTCAAGCACGCGCATCATCGCATATACGCCATCATCAAAGCCGAAATATCGCTCTTTAAAATAAATATGCCCGCTAACCTCCGCGGCAAGATCAATGCCTAGCTCCTTCATCGCCTTTTTGATATTGCTGTGGCCGGTCTTGCCCATGAAGCTTTTGCCGATCTTATCGATGGTATCGTACATCGCCTGCGAGCATTTGACCTCGCCTAGGATGCGCGGATGGGTCATATTTAGGGCAAGCAGGCAGGCTAGCTCGTCGCCTTTGATGTTGCGGCGCGGAGTTAGCACAGCGATCCTATCGGCATCTCCGTCAAAGCCGAAGCCCAAAGCCACGCCGTCTTGCTTCATCGCGACTTTAAGATCCGCTAAATTTTTCTCCTCGCTGGGATCGGGGTGGTGGTTTGGGAAGTTACCGTCTGGCTGTGGAAATAAAACTTTAGCGTTTAGCTTTAGCCTTTCGACGATTTTAGTAGTCGTAACGCCTGCAGCTCCGTTTGCACAGTCGATTATAAAAGGCGTAGCAAAGCCCTTAAGAGCCGCAAATTCCTTCTCAAAATATGCTAGATACTCGCTTAAAATATCATACCTCTGGGCGCCTACATCAGTTGGAATTTCAAAATTTGAACTCATCAGCTCCCGCACCTGCGCACCTAGGCGCTTCAAATCCTCGCCGAAGAAGCTGTCCGTGCCGATCGTGATCTTAAAGCCGTTGTAATTTTTAGGATTGTGCGAGCCGGTAATCATTACGTTTGCGTCAAATTTATGCGTAAATACGCTAAAATAGCCCACCGGCGTCGGTAGCAAGCCGATATTATAAACCCGCAACCCGGCGAAATTTAGCCCGCTTACGAAATAGCCGAAAAGCTCATCCGCGCTAAGGCGGGCGTCGTATCCCACGCTAACGCGCTCAAGCCCCAGATTTGCGATATGTTTGCCAAGCGCGAAGCCGATCGCCTTTACGCTGCGCTCGTTTAGCTCCCCACCCACGATGCCGCGAATATCGTATTCTCTAAAGATATCTTCGATCATAAAATTCCTTTAAATTTAAATCGCGGTATTTTATAAAAACTTGCTTAATATTTATATTATAAATGATAAAATCGCCGCTAAAATTCCAAAGGATGGTTATGAAAAAATTTATTCTAGCAGCGATTTTAGCGGCTTTTGCTTGCGCGGGCGATTACGAGCTCGTAGGTAGCGTAAATACTTCGTTTAGAATTTTTGGCAAAGACGATCGCATCGAAGTCATCGCGGTTAAAGATCCTAAGATCGACGGCGTGACCTGCTACGTCTCTTACGCCAAAAAAGGCGGCGCCAAAGAGATCATCGGCGTGGAGGAGGACCGCTCCGAAGCCTCTGTGTCGTGCGTGCAGACAGCGCCTAAAATCATCATTAAAGAGGAGCTGAAAAAAGAGGATATTTTTGAAAAACGCAGCTCGTTGATCTTCAAAAAGACCCATGTAGTTAGGCTTTACGACGCGGTGCAGGGCTCGCTAATCTATTTGGTTTATTCAGACAAAGTGATTGACGGCTCGCCCAATAACTCGATCTCGGCGATCCCGTGCCACCAAGCCGTGGGCGACGTGTGCGAGCTCGCATATACCCAAGGCAAAAAATAATAATAAGGAATTCCGCAAAGATAAAATTTTATCGCAGCGGAATTCTAAATTAGAAATTACGCTATGAGATGGCGCATGAAATTTAATAGAATTTACTAAATTTCGCAGCATTTTATAAAATTTTATCCGCACCGTTAAATTCCTACGCGAATGCCCAATGCGAGAATTTTACCGCTTTATCAAAGCATCTTAACGCATATTCGCGCTACGCTAGTAGGCGTGCGCTTGCAAGTCGTAAAATGAAAAATTAAGCAATTTTTGCTAAAATCTCGCGATTTTGAAAACCCTCGTAAATCTAAAGGAAATCAATGAAGACATTTTTTAGTATGGAGTGCGCGTCAGTGATGCTACTGATTTTGGCGCTAGCCTGTGCAATCGCTACTTTTGTAGAGACCGCTTACGGCACGGAAGTAGCTTGGGCGATGGTTTATTCTACTGCGTGGTTTGGCGCGCTGATGGTGCTTTTGGGAGTAAATTTAACCTACAATATCTATCGCTACCGCATGATTAAACTTCGCACGCTGCCTGCGCTAATCTTTCACGCAAGCTTTTTGTTTATGCTTGCTGGAGCGATTTTGACGAGATATTTCGGCTTTGAGGGCAATATCCATATAAGAGAGGGCAGCGAGAGCTCGATCGTAACGACTAAAGACGAGGTCGTTCAGCTTCTTACTTTAGGCAGTGACGGCGAGTTTATATCTGCTGACGAGAGCAAATTTTTAAACGGCGCAGGACGGATGAACTTCGATCTCAATCTAGACGTAGAGGGTAGGATCGCAAATTTAAAATTTAAAGAGCTAATAGAACACGGCGAGCTAAAATGGGTGCAAGATCCGACCGGACAGGCTCCTGCGCGCGTGGAGTTATTATTTTCCAACAACGTTGGCAGCCAAAATGTCTCCTTGCAATCGGGTGAAAGCATGGAGATAGGCGAGCTTAGTATCACTTTTAACGCAGAGCCTAAAAGTAAGAATTTCATCTACATAAAATCCAAAGACGGCAAATTCTATTTAAACTCAAGTCTTGATATAAACGCCACTAAAATGGCTGATATGAGCACTGCGCCGCTTAAGAGAAACGAGGATAATCCGCTAGGCAATCTCTTGCTTTATAGCTTCGACGGAATAAATTTTGCCCCTGTTAGCCTGCTTAGCTCCGCGGTCGAGAAATTCGTCCCGGTCGCTGCGAATTTACCGGGTGAGCCCGGCGTAGTAGCTACGCTAAGCTTTGCGGGGCAGAGTCGCGAAATCTACGTGCCTAGGGATTCGCATGGTGCTAGCTACAAGGTGGGTGATAAGAATTTCATCGTAGCCTTGGCGCCAAAGATGCTTCATCTGCCTTTTAAAATCGCGCTTCGCGACTTTGTGATGGATCGCTATCCAGGCACCAATTCGCCCTCCGGATATAAAAGCGAAATCACGCTAAAAGACGGCAATACGAGCTTTGATTATGATATTTTTATGAATCACGTGCTCGATTACGGCGGATACCGATTTTTCCAAAGCTCATACGACACGGATGAGCGTGGCACCGTGCTTTCGGTCAATAAAGACCCCGGTAAAGTTCCAACTTACATCGGTTATTTTTTGCTTTGCGTAGGGATGTTTTTTAACTTTTTCAACCGGGGCTCGCGCTTTTTCAAGCTCTCGCGCTTAATCAGCGAAAATACGCATCTTGCTCGAGAAAAAGATGTAAATTCTAAAAATTCCGCGTCTAGCTCGGTGCCCGTAAGCTCCGCAGAAAGCTCCATATCAAAACGCGCCAAAAAATCGCGACGCGGCACTAAAGGTGCGGCATTGGCATTAGTAGGCGCGTTGGCTTTGAGTTTGGCCGCATTGTATCCTAGCGCAGCAAATGCCGAACAAAACTCTACGACTCAAAATTCTACTTCGCAAAATTCTGCCTCAAACGCAGCTGCAGAAAATCCAGCGCCGCAAAGCCCGGCTAGCGTGCAAAATTCTACTTCGCAAAATTTTGTGCAAAATTCCGCCGCTGAAAATTCCAAGCAAAGCTCCACTTCGCAAGAATCTGCAGCGGAGCAAGACTCCATCCCGCCGCATAATTTTTCTACTATGGGAGGCGAGCTAGCCGTGCCGAAATTTGATCCTAAATTTAGC
>NZ_CALIBB010000150.1 GCF_938045595.1 uncultured Campylobacter sp. | reverse complement strand
TAGGGAATGTCGGAATCAGTATAACGACAAAGCAGAAGAAATAATATTTGAAGGAATAAGAGATTTAAATCATCTAGGCGGTTCTTGGTCTTGTGGAAAAATTACCGATAGATATGAGAGTATAGCAAACATTTATGGCGCTAGAGATGATGATATAAAGTTACTCTTAAATAATTTTTCAAAGGCTACCGACATACCAAATGTTAAAATCACGATAAATGTTTATAAAGACATAAGGTTGACAAATAAAAATTTACCGCCAAATGATGAGCCTATATTAATCTTAAAATTAAATACTCAATCGAGTCAAACAGAATAAAATTTCGGGCGGCGCAAACCGCCCGAGATACCGCACTAAGCCCTTACTGCTCGTAAAAGCCGCTCGGTTTGGAGATCGTGTCGATGTAGATGTTTTTGGTCTGGGTGTAGTGATCCAGGATCATCTTGTGCGTCTCGCGACCGATGCCCGATTCTTTGTAGCCGCCAAACGGCGCGCCCGCGTGGATCTGGTTGTAGGTATTGACCCACACGCGACCCGTCTCAAGCAGGCGTGCGACCGTGAGCGCCTTTGCGATGTCGCGCGTAAATACGGCGCCGCCTAGTCCGTAGAGGCTGTCGTTTGCCATGCGGACGAGCTCGTCTTGATCTTTAAATTTAATCACGACGCCCACAGGACCGAAGATCTCCTCCTGCGCCACGCGCATGTCGTTGCGCACGTCCACGAGTAGCGTAGGCTCGACGAAAGCCTCTCCCGCGCTATGTCGCTTGCCGCCCACGGCGATCTTAGCGCCCTCCTCTACGCCGATTTTTACGTACTCTAAAATTTTATCGGCTTGCTTTTTGTTGATCTGGCATCCCATCTGGGTGTTCGGATCGAGCGGATCGCCTACTTTGATGCGCTTAAATTTCTCCACGAGCGCCGGTACGAATTTATCGTAGATGCCCTCCTGCACGAAGATCCTGCTTCCCGCGCAGCAGACCTGGCCTTGGTTGAAAAGGATCCCCAGCTGCACGCCGTCGATCGCAACGTCAAAGTCGCAATCGTCAAAGATGATATTCGCGCTCTTGCCGCCAAGCTCAAGTGTAGCGGGGATGATCTTTTGCGCCGCGGCTAGCGCGATGCCTCTGCCGACCTCGGTAGAGCCGGTGAATGCAAGCTTATCGAGCCCTTTGTGGGTGCGGACGAACTCGCCCGCCTTGCTTCCCTTGCCGGTTACTACGTTGATGACGCCCTTTGGAAGCAGCGGCGCGATTAGGCGGATGAACTCCAAAATGCTAAGGCTGGTTTCGGAGCTTGGCTTAAATACGCACGTATCGCCCGCGGCAAGTAACGGAGCGAGCTTCCACGCGCCCATCAAAAACGGGAAATTCCACGGCACGATCTGTCCTACTACGCCGATCGGCTCGCGCAAGACGACGGATAGATAGCGCTCTTTTAGCATATTGGCGCTGCCCTCCTCGCCCAAGATCACGCCCGCAAAATAGCGGAAATGCTCGATCGACCACGCTACGTCGACCGCGCGCGTCTCGCGGATCGGTTTGCCGTTGTCGATAGTCTCTACGGTGGCGATGAACTCGGCGTTTTGCTCTAGGACATCGGCGATCTTATTTAGTAGCGCGCTGCGCTCATAAACGCTGGTGCGACGAAAGCTCTCAAACGCCTTGCGCGCCGCGGCGACCGCTCTATCGACGTCCGCCTTGCTAGCATCTGCGATCTTTGAAATTTTCTCGCCGGTAGCGGGATTAAAAACGTCTAGGCTCGCGCCGCCTTCGGCACCCACAAACTCGCCGTCGATGAAAAGCTTATAGCTTGGTTGGATTGTAGCCATGCTTACTCCTTACGTGAAATATGACATTCGCTATTATATATCCGCGGCGGTTAATGCGGCATAAATTTCGGAGCGAAAATCGGTTAAAATTTTGCAGTGTGTAAATTTGAGAAGCAATGCGGCGTGCGCGAAATTTTAAAATTTAATCTGCGCGCGCGACAGCGGAGGTTTTGAGCGGCTTTGAAGCGGCGTGAAATTTAACCCGGCGCAAGCGGCGAAATTTCAAAAGGTAACGTTTATGGAATGAGAGCGGAAATTCGGCTACGATAAAATTTCAGAATTCGGCTTTGCTAAATTTTAAAATTCGGTTACGTTGAAATTTTAAAATTTAGCTCCGTCAGAATTTTGAATTCGGCTTCGTTAAAATTTTGAAATTTTGTAAGGTAAAATTTCTAAAAGATTTTGCGGAGCGGGCGAGCGGTTTAAATTTACGGCGCGCGGCAATCGGATCTGCGAATGCGCCTTAAACTATAGCCTGCCGATAAAATTTTAAAATTTTGCGGAGTAAAATTTCTAAAACATTTTTTGAGATGAAATTTTCAAAATTGTCTTTCACGCGAGCTTTGCAAGCCCATAACGCTTGCTTGTAAAGCTCCGCTTGGTACGGGCGGCTTTTGAGCAAGACGAAAGTGCGGTGCCGAAAGCAGCCGCAGCTGTTTCGCAAAAGTAGATACAGGCGGCGCAACCCGCTCTGCTTGCAGCCCTCGGGCGCAGTGGGCGTAACCGCTCTAGCGTGCAGCCTAAATCTCGTGCACACAGTTTCAGATGCAGAAGCCTAACCACTCTAGCGCGCAGTCGGACGTAGGAGGATAGCTATTCGCTGCGGCTCGTGCACAGCTCAGACGCAGGAGCGCAATCGCTCGCACCGCAACTTAAACGCAGTGATCCAACCGCTCGTGCTACGACTCGCGACTCGTTCGAGCACAGGGGAGGATAACTGCTCTGCGTGCGTCAGACTCATTCAAGCCAAAAAATCGAACTAGGCGCACGAAGTCTCCGAGCCCGCGAAAGCCACACTCGGACTTTTCTAGCCGAGGGATCAAACCGCTTAAAATTTTAAAATTTAGGCTCGAAAAAGGTCTCTTCGTGGATGTTGGCAAAGGCGGCTTGCAGGCTGATAAAAAACCTCGGATGGGCCTTTTCGTACTGCGCCAAAAGCTCCTTCGTAGCGGCGCGCGCGATGGGTTCCTTGCCGCCGTATTGCTTCGCGGGGCAGACATCCTCCTCGCGCATGATCGGAAGCTCGTTATCTCTAGCACAGGCGGCGATTTGGCGCTCGCGCGCTAGAATGAACGGGCGGATGATCACGAGCCCGTTTTCGGCGACATAGCGCGGAGCGAGAGTTCGAAGCGCGCCGTTGAAGGTAAAATTCATAAAAAAGCTCTCCGCGGCGTCGTCGAGGTGGTGGGCGATGGCGATCTTATTAAAGCCGTGCTCAAGCGCGTAGGAGTAGATGTATCCGCGCCTCATACGCGAGCAAAAGCTGCAAAACGTGGTGTTTGCGCGGATCTTTTCCTTGCCGAATTCAAAAATTTTAGTATCGATTATCTCGTAGGGGATCTCGTGCTCTTTAAAATGCGCGCTTATCTCGCGCAGATCCTCGCCGATACCGTAAGTAACGGTGACGGCTCGAAACTCCCAATCTAGCGGGCTTACGCTTTGGAAGTGCTTCAGCACGTGCGCCAAGCTCATGCTGTCCTTACCGCCGCTAAGAGCTAGTAAAATTTTATCGCCGCGCTCGAACATCTTGTATTTGGCGTTGGTTTGTCCGACGCGGCGAAGTAGTTTTTTGGAGAGGTTTATCATAACCTTTCGATCATTTTTAGGACGAAATTTGCGCTCGTTTGCGCGCTTTTTACCATAAACTCGTCAAAATCGAACTCGGCTTTGTGTCCCGCCTCATCGCTTATCGCGCGCAGCACGCAAAATGGCACGCCCAGCGCGTCGCACACCTGCGCTACGCTCGCCCCCTCCATCTCGACCGCGCTCGCGTCAAACGTCCGCTCGATCCAGCTCTTGCGCTCCTCATCGCCCACGAACTGATCGCCGCTAGCGATGACGCCCGATTTTAGCGTGATGCCTAGCTGCTCGGCGACGCTTTGCGCGATAGAGTTTAGCTTCGCATCGGTTTGAACTAAAATTTTACTTCCCGGCACGAATCCGTGCGGATGCCCAAACGCCGTGATGTCCAGATCGTGCTGCACGAGTGCGGTAGCATATAAAATTTCGCCGATCTTAATGCCTCGCTTCAAAGCTCCCGCGACGCCCGTAAAGATAAGCGCGCGCGCGCCGAATTTCTCGATCATAACCGTAGCGGTCAGGGCGGAATTTACCTTGCCGATCTTCGAATACGCGATCACGAGATCGTGGCCGTTAAGCTTGGCGGCGTAGAATTTATTATTCGCGTGCTCCACAGCTTCCACGCTCACACCCCGCTCGCGCAGCGCGGACAGCAGCGGCTCGATCTCCTCGGGCATAGCGCCTAAGATCGCTACTTTCATCCATTCTCCTTTGCAAATTTCAAAAACTCGTCTAAGCTCGCAAGATCCGTGATGCTGAAGGTCGGTTTTTGCGTGATCTTTTTGTTTATCCCTTTTAAAACCGCCGCGCCAAACTCGACGAAGCAGTCCGCCTCGCCCTCGTAATTTTTGATACTTTGCTTGTAAAGCACGGGGCTGATAAGCTGGGCTCTAAGCAGCTCCAGCGCTTCGGATTTCGTCGTGTATGCGCGCGCCGTGGCGTTAGCGACGACTGGAGCGAAACTCTCTTTTAGCGCGGGGCGTAAAAATTTCAAGAGCTCGTCGCTAGCACTCCTTAGCATCGGGCAGTGGCTCGCGACGCTCATATTCAGTAGCATTGCGCGCTTTGCGCCTGCGGCCTTAAACTCGCTCTCAAGTGCTGCGAGATCATCTTTTTTGCCGGCGATTACAATCTGCCCGTCGCAGTTATAATTCGCCGCCCATACCTGCTTACCGGCGCTCGTCGCATCCGCGCAAATTTTTTCAACCGCCTCGTCGGCAAGAGCCAAAATTACCATCATTCCGGTGCCTTTGCCCTCGCAGGCGCTCTGCATGAGCCTACCGCGAATATTTACTAGCTTTAGCATCTGCTTCGGCTCTATGCCTCCCGCAGCGCTTAGCGCGCTAAACTCGCCCAGCGAATGTCCGAGCAAAAACTGCGGAGCGATGTTAAGCTTTTCTTGATCCAGCCTTTCTTGCAGCGCCGCAAGCGCCATCATGGAATTTAATGCAATCGCAGGCTGCGTAAATTCCGAAACGTCAAGCTTGTCGTTAGGCTCAAACAGTAAATTTTTAAAATCGATGCCCGTAAATTCTGAAGCCTCATCCAAAAGCGCGCGCGCAGAAGCGGAGTTTTCGTAAAACTCCCTGCCCATGCCTACGCTTTGGCAGCCCTGTCCGGGGAAGATAAAAGCAAATTTCATAAAAAAGTCCTAATGCTCGTGATGGTGCCCGCCGCAGCACTCGTGATCTTTCTCATGATCGTGGCCTCCGCAACACTCGTGATCCTCTGCGTGATCGTGTCCGCCGCAGCACTCGTGCCCTTCGTGGTGATGGTTGTGTCCGCAGCCGCAGCTGTGCGCGCCCTCCGGCTGTCCGGTAAGAATTTCATCCGCCGTCGCTTCGCGATTCTCGACGATCTTTATATTAAATTCCAGCTCCTTGCCCGCGAATGGATGGTTGAAATCGATGGTAACGTCCTGCTCGCCGATAGCTTTGACACTCACGCGGGTAGTCGCGCCGTCCTCCGCCTGACCGAAAAGCTCCATACCAACGACCAGATCGATACCCGCAAACTGCTCTTTAGGCAAAATCTGCACGGCGTCCTCTTTATACTCGCCGACTCCGTCGCTCGGGCTTATGCGAACCGTTTTACTCTCGCCCGCTTGTAGATTTAAAATTTCATCTTCCAACTTTTGGATGATTTGATCCTTGCCGCTAAGAAAGGCGATCGGGTCGGAGTTTAAATTTGACTCTAAAATTTCACCGGTTTTGCCGTCTTTTAGCTCATAATGCATCTTTATAACTCGGTTGTTAGCCATAGTTTTCTCCTATTTGAAATTTTATTTTGATCGTATATTTTAAATTTAGATTATCTAGCGGGCGCGGCTTTAGCTTCTTTGGAATCTGGGTATGAAGCCTTTAGTGCTTTGTAGAATTTATTTGCGCTGTCTTTATCGCCGATCTTATCGAAGCTGATCGCAGTGTGATAAAGAAGTTTTGGGGTGTAGTCTTGGCTCTCGTTGTGCGAGATGCTCTTTTTATAATAGTTTATCGCTTCTGCGTATGAGCCGGAGAAATATGAAATTTCGCCCAGCATATAGTTTGCCTTAGCGGGCTTATAATTTTTAGATACTAAATAACTGTAGCGCTCTTTTGCGCCGGAATAGTCTTTTTTGGCATATAAAGCGTCAGCCTCTTTCAATACTGAAGCTTGATCTTTTGATTTAAAATCGGAGTCTGATTTTGCACTAGCAGGGACTGAAACAGTGCCTGCGTCTAATTCAGCGTTTTTTTTTACGCTGCCGCCGCTACCTAATTTTTTATTAATTTCAGCAATTTGGGCTTTTATAGTTGCGATATCTCGTTTCATCTGATCTAGCTCGCTGTTACCTTGGCTCTTGCCCGTAGCGCGAATTTCTAGATCCGCTACCCTGTTTTCCAGGTTCGAAATTTTAGAATTTGTTCCTTCAAGGACGCTTCGCAAACCTTCGACACTCTCGCGTGTATTATCTACACTAGTTTGCATCTCGCTTATACGCTTGCGGTTATCGCGCAATACTTGTTCGTTTTCGGTTAGTCCATAAGAGCTGCCTGAATCAATATTGCCAGCATCAAATGCGGAAGTTTCTGCATTTAAAAAAGTGGCAGCTCCCAAAAGAGCCGCCACCGTGAAATTTTTAAATTTCAAATTAGAATCCAACTTTGAATTCGTCGCGTCTGTTTTGAGCGTCGCACTCTTTAGAATGCTCTGTGCAAGCCATATTGCTCTCGCCGTAGCTTACTACGGAAATTCTGCTCTCATTTACGCCTTGAGCAACCAATGCGTCTTTAGCTGCAGTAGCTCTCTTTAGACCAAGAGCATAGTTGTACTCATCAGAACCCCACTCATCGCAGTTACCCTCAACTTTAACAGTTAGAGACTCTGCGCCTGCTTGATTGAATAGAGCTGCGTTATTATTGATTGTGCCTTGCTGATCGGCTCTAATATTAAATTTATCAAAGTCGAAATAAACAGTGCCAACTTCACTTTGGATCTGAGATGCCAAAGCAGCTAGTCTATCTGCATTACTTGTGCTTGTAGTATCGGCCTCTGGGGTCTTTTTAGAACAACCGCTCAATAATAGAGCAGCAACTGCTATCGAAGATAAAACTAAATGTTTCATTTTCTATCCTTTCAAAAAAAATTGAAGTCATTATATCACGAGATTTTTTAATATTTTACCAATCAACCGATTGAATTTTACCCACTCTTAACGGAAATTGGAAACTTTTATTCTCGTTAACTCTGATAATACCTACCGAGCTTCCGCCGCCGTCTTGCTTGATAAACATAATGCTGCCGCCATCGCTAGAAAATCTAGGAAACATATTTTTGCCACTAGCCGTTAACTGGCGAATCATATCGGTTTGGGTAGAGATTAAATATATATTAAATCCGCCCCCGCCGTCGCGACTAGAGTAAGTAACGTAATTGCCATTTGTGCTGATGGAGTTGTTATTTTTGCCGTGATAGACGAGCTGCTGAACGTTGCCGCCGTTTATGCTAGTGGCAAATACGTTCGGATAGCCCAGACGATCGCTCACAAAAGCCACGCGCGAATCGCCGTCGATAAAATTTCCATTTACATCAATGCCAGCGTAATCGGTAATTTGCTTAGCGCTGCCCGAGGCTATATCATACAAATAAATATCGGGTTGATCTTTAGGCGCATTGGTGATTAGAAGCTTTCTGCCGTCGGCGCTTACATCTGAAGCTATCGTCATGCCATGACCGGTAAAAATTTTACTCTTGCTACCGTTGGATAGATTAAATTTATAGATAGCGGGCGTATTTTTATTGACGTAGTAAGTGTAATAAAATTCATTCTGCGCCGCGCTTGCCCATTTAGGGAAGATATTTAATCCGCCGCTCAGCCCCGAACCGTCCGAGGCCCAGCCGATCAACCAACCTACTGTTCCCGATTCGATACCCGTCACACGTCGCCTGATCCCCGAGAGTGTCAAGGCGCATCTCCCTGCCGCTCTGCGTGTGGTGGGACAGACGGCCGCCGTAGCCGCCGTCGCATGCGCCTTCTATTTTACGGTGTCCACACCCGTGAAGGAGGTGGATCGATCAGCCTATACCGCCGGCTTTGTCCCCTCTGAATTGCTCCACGATCTGAGCGAAAAAACGCCCGCCGCACCGCCCGCGCCTGTCCCAGAGATTCAGCCGGAAGGAGAGGGGCAAGCGAAGACTCAAAAAGCAGCAGAGAAAAAGAGATATAGGATCGTCATCGCCAGTCTGGATCGTCTCGAAGCCGCCGAGCAGCTTGTCTCAAAGCTAACGCCCGCTGATCGGGCTCGAGCTCGAATCCGGATGAACGGAGTGGTCCGCAAGATCCGCGTGATAATCGGCGATTATACGGATCGGAAAGAGGCGGAGGCCGAGCTGGCGCGGTGGCGAAAGAATCCCAAGTTTGAAACAGCCTGGCTCATCGTCGGACCTTAAAGCATAGATCCTCTTCCTCTCCCCCAAAAAGTGAGGAATACAATACAGTCATTTTTTTACACAGTAAAACGAAGAAATTTATGGCAGAAGCAGCAAAAGAGAAACTGTTCTCGGAGTTCCCGCCCGTCACCACCGAAGAGTGGATGGCCAAGATCACAGCCGATCTAAAGGGCGTGCCGTTCGAGAAGAAACTGGTTTGGAAAACGGGCGAAGGATTCAATGTGAATCCGTTTTATCGCGCCGAAGACATCGAAGGACTGGCCACCGCCACCTCGTTGCCCGGGGAGTTCCCCTACGTGCGCGGTACGAAAGTCTGCAACACGTGGTTGGTCCGTCAGGACCTCGCCGTCGACGATTGCGCGGCGGCAAACGAGAAAGCCAAACGCCTCATCGCAGAGAGTGGCGTCACGGCTCTCGGTTTCAATGTAAAGAGCACCCTCATCGACGCTGCGAACATCGCTACGTTGCTCGACGGCATCGATCCGGTGGCCGTGGAACTCAATTTCCGCACCTGCAACCATCGCGTGACGGATCTGATCAGCATCCTCGCTGACTATTTCAAGGCCAAGGGCGTCAACCTCGACGAGGTCGTAGGCTCCGTGGCTTACGATCCGCTCAAGAAGCCCCTCGTTAAGGGTGTGGCTCTGACTGGCGCTTGGGTGCAGGAAGCTGTCGATGTGGTGAACGCCGCCGAAGCCCTGCCGGGCTATCGCGTGCTGGCCGTCAACGCCGCCAACCTCAACGACGCCGGTTCGTACATCACCCAAGAGCTGGGCTATGCGCTGGCTTGGGGTAACGATTTGATCGCCAAACTGAGCGAGGCCGGTCTGCCCGCAGAGAAGGTGGCGAAGAAGATCAAGTTCAATTTCGGTATCTCGTCGAACTACTTCTTAGAGATGGCCAAGTTCCGCGCCGCACGCTGGCTCTGGGCCGAGATCGTCAAGGCCTACAACCCCTCGTGCGACTGCGCCTGCAAGATCCGCGTCCATGCTCGCTCGTCGATGTGGAACATGACCGTGTTCGACGCCTACGTAAACCTGCTCCGCACGCAGACGGAGACGATGTCAGCCGCCATCGCAGGCGTTGACTCCATCACCGTCTTGCCGTACGACAGCGTATTCAAGACGCCCGACGAATTTTCGGAACGTATCGCACGCAATCAGCAGCTCTTGCTCAAGGAAGAGTGCCACTTCGATAAGGTGGTTGACCCCGCAGCGGGTTCTTATTACGTAGAAGTGCTGACGCAGTCGATGGCTGACGCCGCATGGAAGCTCTTCCTCGAGGTAGAGGACAAGGGCGGATTTGCCGCCGTAGCCAACACGGGCGAAGTGCAGAAGGCCATCAACGAATCGAACAAGGCACGCAAGAAGCTCGTTGCCACGCGTCGCATCAGTCTGCTGGGCACGAACATCTTCCCGAACTTCACGGAGATGTCTGGCGACAAGATCGAAAAGAAAGAAGAGGGCACCGGCCACGGATGCGGTTGCAGCAAAGACGCCTCGATCGAGAAGCTCGACTTTTCTCGCGGTGCGTCGGAGTTTGAAACCCTGCGTCTGGCCACGGAGCACAGCGGCAAACGCCCGAAAGTGTTCATGCTGACCATCGGCAATCTGGCCATGCGTCTGGCACGCTCGCAGTTCTCGTCCAACTTCTTCGCCTGCGCAGGCTACGAGATCATCGACAACCTCGGTTTCGAGACCGTAGAGGCTGGCGTGAAGGCCGCTCGCGAGAAGAAGGCCGACATCATCGTGCTCTGCTCGAGCGACGACGAGTATGCCGTTCATGCCCCCGAGGCTTTCAAGCTGATCGACGGCAAGGAACTGTTTGTGGTGGCAGGTGCGCCTGCTTGCATGGAAGAATTGAAAGCTGCCGGCATCGAACATTTCATTCACGTGAAATCGAACGTGCTGGAGACCTTGCAGATGTTTAACGCGAAACTTCTTTGATGGAAAGATCTTATGAGACCGAACTTTAGAAACATAGATATCAAGTCAGCCGGCTTTGTCGCTACGGATGCGACGGCCTGGGCAAAGTCCAACGGCATCACCGCCGACTGGAAAACGCCTGAACACATTCAGGTGAAATCCGTATACACGAAAGAAGACCTTGACGGCATGGAGCACCTGCACTACGCTTCCGGTCTGCCCCCCTACCTGCGCGGCCCATATAGCGGCATGTACGCCATGCGTCCCTGGACCATCCGTCAGTACGCCGGATTCTCCACGGCCGAGGAGTCGAACGCCTTCTATCGCCGTAACCTCGCTTCGGGTCAGAAAGGTCTCTCCGTAGCCTTCGACCTGCCGACGCACCGCGGCTACAACGCTGATAACCCCCGCGTGGTGGGCGACGTTGGTAAAGCCGGTGTATCGATCTGCTCGTTGGAGGATATGAAGGTACTCTTCGACGGTATTCCCTTGAGCAAAATGTCTGTATCCATGACCATGAACGGCGCCGTGTTGCCCGTCCTCGCGTTCTACATCAACGCCGGTTTGGAGCAGGGTGCGAAGCTCGAGGAGATGCAGGGAACGATCCAGAACGACATCCTCAAGGAGTTCATGGTGCGTAACACCTACATCTATCCGCCCGAATTTTCGATGCGCATCATTGCCGACATCTTCGAGTACACCTCGCAGAACATGCCCAAGTTCAACTCCATCTCCATCTCCGGCTATCACATGCAGGAGGCGGGTGCTACGGCCGACATCGAGATGGCTTACACCCTCTCGGACGGTATGGAGTACCTCCGCGCAGGTATCAACGCCGGTATCGACGTCGACGCCTTCGCTCCGCGTCTCTCCTTCTTCTGGGCCATCGGTATGAACCACTTCATGGAGATCGCCAAGATGCGCGCCGCGCGTATGCTTTGGGCCAAGATCGTGAAGAGTTTCGGCGGGAAGAACCCCAAATCACTGGCGCTGCGTACACACTGCCAAACCTCGGGTTGGTCATTGACCGAACAAGACCCGTTCAACAACGTCGGCCGCACCTGCATCGAGGCCATGGCTGCCTCGCTC
>NZ_CALIBB010000149.1 GCF_938045595.1 uncultured Campylobacter sp. | reverse complement strand
CTCTAGCGAGGGTTTACTTTTAGGCATCGAGGGAGATTATTCATTTAAATCTAGCATTACTTCTAAGTGGACGGACGAGGATTATTCGGATACAGATAAAGACAGTAAAGGGCAAGCTGCGATAGGTTTTAAAGGCGGCTATGATTTTGATATAGCTAGGGTATACGGTGAGTATATGTATGATTTCAAGACTTCAAAAAGCGGCAGTGATGAATATGGAAATTTCAAGCACGAGTGGAGCAAACATAGCCTGCTAGTAGGTGGGGATTTTACGCCTGAGATTACAAATGGCTTTAGGCTAGTAGCGGGCGCATATACGGGGGTTTCGTTTTTGAAATACAAAGATTCTTATAACGACTTTGACGGCACTAGCGGCTCCGCATCTAAGACCGCACCGGGTTGGGTCATTGGCGCAAGACTGGGCGGGCTATATAGCTTTGATGAGCATAACGAGATTGAGTTCGGCTACAAAGCGGATTATACAAAATATGGAAAAACTAGCGATGAAAAGGATATGAAAGACGTCAGAGAGACCAACCATGGAATTTATCTGGGGTATAACTTTAAATTCTAAAAATTATAATGTGCTAGCGCAGGATGGAGCGAACGAACTCCCGCTCCATCCGCTTTTAAATTCCAAATAATTATTAGATGTCAAATTGCAGGCAGGATTGTTTAATCCGAAATTTGCGAGCAATTCAGATGCAATTATATGATAATCAAGGGTGTTGCCGGTACTAGACATCAAATTTTACCCGCTTACGCGTATAAAATTTTAAAATTTTTAAAAATATCATTATCCAAGCTTAATTTCCTATTTTTAGTGCTATCTGCTAAGCGCTTAAATTGACGGAATTTATGAAATTTTACTCAATCCGCTTTTTTCTAAGAATCGTTATAATTTCAAGTTGAAAAAGCGGAATTTTATCAATGTCTCCATTTGCCACTTTAAATTTGTTTCATAATTGCTTCGGATATCTCACGACCCCTAGTTCGAGTACGACGTAAAAATGCCATTTTGCTTTATGGAAATCTCGCATTTACATCTTCGGGATTAGCACTTAAATTTTGCGGTAAAATTCTAAAACTACTGCGTCTAAGAATTTTATAATTTTACCGTTTTAAAGCATTAAATTTTTACGATTTTAAGATTAGTTGCAACCGTAGAAAAATTCGCGGTAAAAGTGGTGGATGCCTGTCGTGCGGATTTAGATGCCAGATTTATCCGCAAGCGCTACGCTTTTACTAAAATTTTATCTTTATCAAAATTTTAAAATTTCAATCGCTGTTTTTAAAATACTTCGGCGCAAACATAAATTTCTAGCTACTTCGCTATATTTTGTAGGCCCGTTCGGAGCTTTAAAATAGCAAGTCGTCGTGCCTGCTATTTGCCAAAAACCCTAGCGAAAATCGCGTCCACGTTTTTGGTGTAATATCCGTAGTCGAAGCACTCTTTGATCTCGCTTTCGCTTAGTTTTTCTCGCAGCTTTGTATCTGCGAGCAGATTTTGCAAAAACAGGCTATGCCCTTGCTCATCTATAGCTTTTTTGCCCTCTTGCAGATCCGCCCAGACCTTCATCGCGTTACGCTGTACGATCTTATAGGCATCCTCTCTGCTAACTCCTCGTTTAGGCAGCTCTAGCAGCACGCGCTGCGAAAACACGAGCCCACCGGTTAAATTTAGATTTCTCATCATATTTTCAGGATATACGAGCAGTTTTTCGATCAAGTTCGTCAAGCGATTTAGCATAAAATCGGCGGTTATAAAGCCATCAGGGAGGATAAATCGCTCGACTGAGCTATGGCTGATGTCGCGTTCGTGCCATAGTGCTACGTCCTCCATCGCGGGTATTGCGAAGCTACGGATCATACGACATAGTCCCGTTACGTTTTCGCTAAGCACAGGATTTCGTTTGTGCGGCATCGCAGAGCTGCCCTTTTGACCTGGGCTAAAAAATTCCTCCGCCTCATAAACCTCGGTGCGTTGATAGTGGCGGATTGCGATAGCGATCTTTTCGCAGCTGGAAGCCAGGATCGCAAGTGCGCTCATTACCTGCGCGTAGCGATCGCGCTGGATGACTTGATTGGATGCGGGAGCGGGCTTTAGCCCCAGATATTCGCACACTAGCTCTTCCAGCTCTAGTGGAGCGTGGGCGAAATTCCCCATAGCACCGCTTATTTTGCCGTAGCTGATGACGCTTTTTGCGTGTTGCAAAAGCTCTAGCGCGCGATTTATCTCATCATACCAGACCGCAAGCACGAGTCCGAAAGTGATCGGCTCGCCGTGGATACCGTGGCTGCGCCCGACCATCAGTGTCATTTTATGCTTCATGGCTTGAGATTTTATTGCGGCTTTTAAATTTTGCACATCCTCAATGATAAGCTCCATGCTTTCTTTGATTTGTAGCGCGACGGCGGTATCGATGCAATCGCTGCTAGTCATGCCGTAATGCACGAAGCGGCTCTCCTGCCCAAGGCTCTCACTCACGCTCGTTAGAAACGCGATGACGTCGTGCTTGGTCGTCTTTTCGATCTCATCTATCCGCTCGATCCTAAAGCTTGCGTTTTGTAGAATTTTATCTTTATCGCAGTCGCTTATTAGACCTAGTTTATTCCACGCCTTAACCGCCGCGAGCTCGACTTTTAGCCACGCGTCGTATTTGGCTTGCAAGCTCCATTTTTCAGACATCTCTTTTCTTGCGTATCTTTCGACCATTTTAGTAGCCTTTCGGTTAGAATTTCTTGTATAATGATGGCAAAAATTATATAAAAATGGGGCTGAAAGTTTAATATGGGTTATGAGAAAAGAAGCCTGGGAGGCTTTGAGGGACGCAAAATTTACGAAATTCTGCTTAGCCTCGGATACGATATGAAATCCGCGCAGCGCATCTGTGACAAGCATCGCGTAACCGATGCAGAGGATCAAAATTTACATAAAAACTCTGTCGCGCACGGAGAAATTTTTTTGATCGATTACAAATGCAAGCCGCGCGGACTGAAGCCGATCTTTGAGTGCGATGCGTTTGCGGCATTTGACAAACCAAGCGGAATTCTTAGCCATCCGAGCGGGCGCAACTCGCCTTATAATATGTATGACGAGATCTGGTCGCTATACGGGCAGGACGCGTGCGTGGCGCACAGGCTCGATCTCGAAACCAGCGGCGTTTTGATCGTCGCTAAAGATAAAGACGCGGCGCGCGAGCTCAAAGAGTGCTTCGAACAGCGTAGAGTGATGAAAAGCTATCTAGCGCTCGTGCAAGGAGATTTGAGGGAGGGCTTGCGAGGTGATTTGCAAGGTGCTGCTTGCAATGGAGAGATAGAGAGTTGCTATGCTCTAGGCTTTGATGAAATTTGCGGATCAAAATTTGCGGGCAATGCTGTGAGTTTGCCAAGTAGCATATCGGATCTGCGCGATACACTAGCTCTAAAAGGAGTAGGCGATAAATTTGGATTTAATACCTTGTCTGGTAATGTGAGTAGGGGATTATGGCGCAGCACTCTATCTGGCGGCGCGCAGGTTAAATTTAATTCCGGCGCTCCTACTGGCGATGTTGGTAGCGGATCTGAATTTGATGCCTTATCCTGCGGCGTGAGTGATAAGCTTAAATCCGCTATCGCGATGAGTAGCGCGGATAACGGGCATAAACCTTGCGCCTTATCTGCGGTCAAATCTATGCCGGCTATTTCTACGGGCTACGTAAATTTGAAAAAATTCGAGCCTACAAAATACGCAAAATTTAGCGAAAAACTGAAATTTTTAAAGGATTTTGAGGGGTTTGTGATTGATGCTCCGATCGCTCCTAGCGACGAGTTTGCCGATCTTAAAATTCGTATGAAAATATCGCGCGACGGTAAGGAGGCGATCACGCTGATACGCCCGCTGCGATATTTCTCGGACATAGACGCTAGCCTGATCGAGTGCTATCCGCTGACGGGTAGGCAGCATCAGATCAGGCTGCATCTATTTGCCGCGGGTGCGCCGATATTGGGAGAGCCGCTGTACGGGCTTTCGCGCGAGCAAGCGGAGTGGATATTGGATAAAAAGATGGATGAGACGGAGCGGATCAGGACGACAGGGGCGCCTAGATTGCTACTGCACGCGAATGCGATTTGCTTTGAACTGAGTGGCGAACGATACGAGATAAAAACCGAATTTGACGCCGCAAGAGAGTTTTATAATTTCGCGAAAATCGGTAAAATTTAGGTAACTTAATAAAATTTTGAGGTGGTGGCGATTATTTTTATGACTAGGATTTTGCTTTTGCTGGTTTTTATAAAATTTTGTGATTACAACGGCGTTTAATTTATTAATTTCTCATCTATAGTTATTTGAAAATTTTAAGACGATTTTATTTTGCGATGGCTATAATTCACAATTAGAATATTAGTAATTTTGAATAAAGGATGAAAATGTTGTGGTGGGAAAAAACAGTGGAGTATTATTTTGTAAAGCAGTGTTTGTTGGACATCGATATAGCTCCACTTGATGGTGATGTAGAAAAAATAGGTGATGCCTTAACACATAACAATGGGAAGTTTTTACTTATAGAGTTTAAAAGGGCATTCGAGAATTTATCCTCAGAAAAGAGAAAATATGCAGATTGGGAAAAAAGCGCTAAGGCCATAAAAGCATATAATTCAACTTGGCTAGACGGTGGGTTTCATATATTTATTTTCGGTAGCGAAAATTACGGTAAATTTGAGCTCAGAGCGCATAAATATTGGATGCTTCAAGATAAGTTGGGCGGTAGCATAAAAGATTTTAAATCCGATGTTGATTCTTTTAAAAAATGCAATAAAGAATATGGAATATTTAAAAGAGAATTTGACGAATACGCCAATTTTCTTTTTAAGCAAAAGGGCGGGGCGGGAAGCTCTGTTAATTTAGAAAGCTCGGCATTGGTAGCAAGCATAGGGAGCAAAACGGTAGTTGCTTCTTTTGGGGAATATTGCAAGAGGGTGCTTCATCTGGAGAATAGTAAAAAACAAGAGCTTACAATAGAGATAACACCACCAAGCAGAGGTATGGGCTTTGGGCTATAATTATTCTTTAGTATCTATAGTATAAAAACTTGAAAGACAGAGGGAGAGGTAAGAACTGTGGATTGTTTTAGTTATTTGTTTTGGTTTGGTATGTAATATAGAAGTTGAATGGCGACATATATATTGTAAGCGCGAAACTTTCTAAACAGCAAATAGAAATGCTATATTCCTCGTTGTATCGCTAAAATTCTATACCCATTCATTTATACAATCATAATTGCAAATTAGTGCGAAATTTGATCGGTAAGATGTGTGTAAGATTAAGACGCGGCAGTTAATTTTTATTATTTTGGCTTCTTGTATTTGCATATGGTAAAAGTGATAAAAAAATGCGTAAAATTTAGCCTAAAAGTAACTATAAAAATTTGTTTTATGCTTTAAAATTTGGTTTATTTTATTCAAATAGCCATAAACGCTACTTTCGCTTCACCGATATTAATGACCTTGCCTTTGCGCGTCATTACGCCCAAGCCGTGTTCTATATCCCACGAGCAGCTAAACTCAAAGCCGATTTTCGCACTGTCTATGATATAGATATTTTACAGCTCCAATAGTTCGCTAAGCTCCTGCGGCGTGCTGATGCCCGGCATGAAATCGCTTTTCGTCTCGCTCGGATAGTCGTAGATCTCCTGCCATTTTGGGTAGTTTTTTAAAATTTCAGCTAAGACGCCCGTTAAAATTTCTTCCTGATTTTGCTTTAGAAACTCTAGTGCGTCCGATTGCGCCTGGCTTGGCTCGCCCGTCTCTTCGCTATCTTCATCTAAAAAGGTGCAGCAAAACTCGCCCTCTTGCTCTAAAGCTTTACCGAAATACTCCAGCCGCAGCGGGAAACTAAAGTCCTCGTATTCTTCATCTTCAAATTTAAGTAAAATTTTAGACTCCGCAAGATGTGCATTAAAAAACTCCGCGACCTTTGGGCTACGGGTGAAAAGATACTCCTCATTCGCTTCGTAACTTTTGCGCAAAAATTTAAGCGCCTCCTGCTCCGCGCCGCACTCCAAGCAGCATTCGCCCTTGTAATAATCGCTCACGTAGGACGGATTTTCATTGCTTCTGGCGTGCTTATCCATCTCGCCTAGCCAGCGCAGCATATTTGGGGCGTCGCCCGCCCATTTGTACTCATTCACCATGCGCGCCGCGTAGATGTATGAGTCGTAGACGCGGTATTTCTCATCGTCCGCCTCCGCCCATTTTACCTCGATAAAGCGGATAATTTCCGCCTTTGTAATCTTGGATTTTTTAAGCAGCGATCTGTCTAAGAAAACGCCGATCTCGTCCATTA
>NZ_CALIBB010000148.1 GCF_938045595.1 uncultured Campylobacter sp. | reverse complement strand
GCAAACGCGCGGCATCGATAAGACGACCGACGTGCTGAGCTTCCCGCTCGATCCTGCGGCGTTTGCGGGCTTCGGCGAGGATTTGAGCGAGGAGAATTCCGCGCATGAAAACAGCGGCGCTAAAATTCTAAACGATACGAATTCCGCTAGTAAAAATACAGACGCCGCGAATTCTGCGAGCAAAAATTCTAATGCCATAAATTCCAAAAATTCCGAGGGCGAAAATCCTAACGATGAAAATTTAAAGAATGAAAATTTTGACGGCGGGAATTTCGCCCCCGCGCTACTCGGCTCGGTCGTGATAAATTTAGACCTCGTAGAGCTGAAAGCCGCGCAGCTTGGGCACGGCAGGGACGACGAGACGGCGCTGCTTTTTACGCACGGAATGCTACACGTGCTAGGTTACGATCACGAGAGCGACGACGGACAGATGCGCGCCAAGGAATGCGAGATCATCAAGAAATTTCGCCTTCCAAAAAGCCTGATCGTGCGAACGGAGGGAAGCGAGGAGTAGGCGCTGTATATCGAAAAGAGACGAGCTGAATCTATAGCGTATAAATCTCTAAATGAGGATTATAAAATATAAATTCAGCGAGAATATTAATCTCGCTGAATTTATTAAGATCTGCCCAAATTTATACTCGTTTGTCATAACCATTCACACTATGCAAATAAGCTAGCTCATATAAATTTGAATATTATCTTTTTGCGCATTATTTGACATAAATTCTAATGCTTGCGAATTATCGGCGTACGAATTTAACTGCTCGATAATTTTATTTACTGTATCTTGTGGCACAAAATAATCGTTTTTCAAGAAACTTGCTTGTTTAAACTCACCGGCATATTCGCCAGCGCGAACAATATCTTCGATCTGTTTGTAATTCATCTGCGCGCCGTCTGCAAATTTAATATTTTCGAGCCTGTGATTGTATCCTAAGCTTCGCTTGAAATGATCCTTTATTATAATTTGATCGCTTCCTTCTTTAAATTTCAAAATCAAATCGTTTTTATCTTTAGATAATTTAAGCTCGTTTTGATTTATATCTTTTAATATCAAAGTATCTTTTCCGCCACAATCTTTAATAATATCTTTGCCGTCTCCCTTGCAAAATATGTATTTATCGTTACCCAAGCCGCCGTCTAAATAATCATCACCCTTCCCGCCGATGAGCGTATCGTGCCCGAGACCTCCGTAAATTTTATCGTTCAAATTTGATCCCACTAGCGCATCGCTTCTTACACCACCTTTTATCGTCGTAGCGGTTTCATCATCAGCTTTGAAAAATACTTTTTTCAGTAAAGTTTTTAGCTTATTCTCGCCTTTATTTGCAAATTTAACGACCTCTTTGTTGCTTTGAAGCGCAGTTATCTCTTTGATCTCTTCATAGCCCAACGTTACATCTTTAAATTTGATCTGCGATATCTTCTCTTCCTCTGAATAAAAATCTCTTATAGTGACCGTGTCAAATTTTGACCTATTTACGACGACATCATTTTTATTTTGTCTAAAAACGACATCTTTTAAACTGAAGGCGGACATATCTATGATATTTTTATCTTTATTTTCCTTGTTGGTTTCTATTATGGTGTCTTTACCGAAATTTTCTTCAAAAACATAGGTATCGCTTCCTTCTCTTCCTTCTAGTACATCATCCCCGCCCTTGCCGTTTATGATATTGTTTTTCTCATTGCCGACAATGGTTTCATTTTTGGAAGTACCTGTATTCATAGCGTCAAAAAGAGCATCCGCCACGGATGTATAGCCCGAGTTTGTCATATTTACATAGCCGCCGCCGGTGGATTCGGCTAATTCTTTAAATTCCGCCGCCACATCTTCACCACCGCCCGTTTGAATCGTAAAGACCTGAATATTATTTAAATCACTGTGATTATTGCCATAAAGCGCGTTTGCTGCACTTAAACTTCTTGCTGCCGCTCTTGGTTTATTGGGCAAAAGCGCCGCCATTGCTTTAGATTTGAACTCATTGTCCTTCGCGGGAGCATCGCCGAAAACGAAAATTCTTTTTACGGAGTATTCGCTCCAATTTGAATTTGCGGCATTATAAATCCCATGCCAAGTCATCTCCGGCGTATCGCCTCCGCCATCTGCGTAAAGTGAGTTTATAGCAGACATTATCGCGTTTTGATCATTCGTGAGATTGGTAAAAGTTTGAACGCCCGGATCGTTATAGCCAAATACTTCTACCTTGGTATTTGTATCTCTAGCAAAGGCGGTTTTTATGATCTCTTTTGCTTGAGATTTTACCGAGCTTATCGCCCCGCCCATCGAGCCCGTAGTATCGCTAAGTATGGCGAATTCATTCGACTGCTCTTTTTGCAAATTTATCTCAAGCTCGTTATTGTCGAAATCGTTTATCTTTAGGCCGTTTGCGTTTAATACTTTTGTGGAAGTATTGTATTCATAAGTTATAGAATCGTCATTGCTTTTATAAATTTCGATATTTCCATGCGATTGCTCTTTTATAAACCTTCCGCCTTTCAGTTTAGTCTCACCCAGATATACTTTGCCGCTGCCATCGGAATCATTTATCGTGTCGTTTTCATCCGCATGATATATATCGTAGCCGTTACCGCCGTTTAACGTATCGCTACCTTCGCCACCGTACAATATATCACCTTGTGGAGTACCGGTTAAAATATCATTGTTCTTCCAACCAACAAAAGCAACGCCTTTATCTTGATTCCAAGAATAATAATCCTTGATTTTACCAAGTAGTTTTGCAATAGATAATTGATCATGCCTATTTGATCCATATATGATAGTTCTGCCTTCACCGTCTGTATATTTTATAACTCCAGCGTTCCATAAACTTTCGACCAATTCTTTCATCCGTTTTTCAAGTCCCCAATATGTTCCATGGTCTTCTTTATTATATCTAATTATATCCTTATTATAATCTTCCAAATTATATTTTTTACCCAAACCATATTTATTATAATCCGAACCTTTTTCATTGTTTGAAGAGTCGGGGTAAGTAATTTCTATAGATTTCCCAAAACGATATGGGTCAATATCTCCCTCCAAATAACTATTTCCTATGTTTGTCATCCAGTCACCGCCATCA
>NZ_CALIBB010000147.1 GCF_938045595.1 uncultured Campylobacter sp. | reverse complement strand
TCCTAAGCGCCGTGGTTTCGACGAGCCTAATCGGGCTGATGCTGGATTACGCGGTGCACTGGCTCGGCGCAAACATCTCGCGCCGCATAGAGGCTCGCTCGATAAAAAGCATGCGAAACATCCTGCTTCTAGGCTTTTTCATTACCGCGGGAGGCTACTTCGTATTTTTATTCAGCCCGTTTTTTCTGCTCAAAGAGATCGCGATCTTTGCCATAGCCGCACTTGCGGGGGCGTTTTGCTTTAGCTACTTCGCCCTACCGCTGCTTCTTGAAGGAGCGGAATTTTGCCCTACTCCTATCTTTGCAAAAGCTCTTGAGCTCTACGCAAAGGCGCTTTGCAAAATAAACTTAAGCTTAAAAGCGCTCGCCATCATTTGCGCGGCGCTGCTTGCGTTTTTGTATTTTAAAATGGAGCTTAAGGACGATGTCAGCGAATACGCGAGCTTGGATAAAAACCTAATCGCGATGAGCGCTAAGCTAGCAAGCATCGGCGGCTCCAGCTTTGATCTTATCGTAGGCAACAACGCGAGCGCGGTAGCCAAAGAGGTCGTGGCGCGCGGTCTTGCGGACTCATACGTGGGCGCGCCGATTTTGGATCCCGCCACGCAGAGCTTTATCAAGCAAGCCTTTGCAAACTACGATAGAAGCGCATTTTTAAATCTCGGGCTCAGCCGCGAACTCGTGGATGCAAACTTTGCCAAGATTGCAGAAGCACCTATTTTAAGCTACGAGCAGGCCAGAAGCTCCGTTCTTTTTGCTGCGATGCCGAGCGTCGATCCGCATATCGCTTTTTTGCGCGGCGTACGCGATAAAGCAGCCGTAAGCGAGCTTGCCGCGCAGATGGGCGCGCTGCATCTAAACATGCGAAGCGCCATAAGCGAGGCGTTTTCGCAGATCAAAATCAACGCTCTGTATCTAAAATGCGCCGCATACGCCCTTGCGCTCGCACTGCTGTGGGCGTTTTTCGGTGCGCGAACGGCATGGTTGATCGTCATCTCCGTCTTTGCGTCAAATTTAGCCGTGCTTGCCCTGCTTAGCGCATTCGGCGTGAGCGTAAATATTTTTGCGATCTTTGCGCTGATCCTATCAGGCGCCGTGGGGATCGATTATATGATCTTTGCAAACAACGACAAAATGGCGCTTAGCGATAAAATTTTCGGCATCACGCTCGCGTCTTTAACCAGCATAATCTCTTTTTTTACGCTCGCTTTCAGCTCCACTAAAGCAGTGGCGCTGTTTGGGCTCTGCGTCAGCCTAAATATCGCGCTAGCGGCGATCTTAGCGCAAGTTTTGGCGGCGAGCAAGAGAAGCTAATCAAGCGGTAGCCAAAGAGCCGAAATAAATAAAATAGACGCTATTTGCCTGCTTGCAGATAAAATTTATAAAAGAGAGCGCCGTAAATTTACGCAGCCGCAGCGGATGAAATTTAATCTAACTCGCCGCGAGATAAAATTTAGCTTGTCGTGACGCAAGATAAAATTTAACCGATTAGAGCGCAAGATAAAATTTGAGATGAAATTTCGGCCAAGCAAGCTGCGAACCGGAATTTAAAAAATAAGGTTGCGGGATAAATTTTAAAAGTTGATCTTTGGCGCAGCGTCTCGAAGCTGCTATTAAATTTGAACCTATGCAGTGCATTTTTAAATTTAAACCCTTGCGGCGCATTATTAAATTTAAATCTGCGCGCCGCAGACCGCCCTACTCGCCGCTTTTGCCCGCTTTTATCATCTT
>NZ_CALIBB010000146.1 GCF_938045595.1 uncultured Campylobacter sp. | reverse complement strand
TATCATGGCGCGAAATTTAAAATTTTAAAATTTTATCGCGCAAAAGTTGCTGCAACAATGGCGTGCGAAATTTTAAAATTCGACGCCATAAATAAAATTTCATAAAGTACGAGATTTTAAATTTTAGATTTAAAGATGAGCATAGAATTTATAAAATCAAATTTTAAAATTTCACTGCTCGGTTATGGCAGCGACGGGGTGGAATTTTGCACTAGCGCGCTAGCTGAAATTTTAAAATTCTAAATTACGTCGCGCTTCCGTCGTATGAAAAAATTCCACTAGAAGTAAAATTTAAAACATTAAAACCCCATAGCGGCGCAAATTCCAAATCATTAGAATTTTACTACATCACAAAGTCTCAGGCATCAAAATTCCCTTGCGATACATTCTGTCGCGATGCAAAATTTTAAAATTTAGCGCAATCGCGAGCCGTAAAATTCTATAAAATTCTGCGGGATTTTAAAGCCTAGCCGAAATTTAAAGATAAATTCCATAAATCCCTAAAGCCTCAGCAAGCTGCGAAATCCGGGCGAAATTTCAAAATTATTATTCTAAAATTTGAGCCCGTCTATCTAAAGCCTAGCCGATTTGCCCGAGCGAAAATACGCCGCGATCGCAAGGGCCACCATCGAAGCGACCATCACGTACGCCCAGCCGGGCACCGGAATGCGCTCGCCGCTAGCGTAGGAGTGCATGCCGCTTAGATAGAAATTTACGCCGAAATAGGTCATTATGACGCTAAAATACGCAAACATCGAGGCTACGGCAAAAGCGAATTGATTGTTGAGCTTAGGCATAAATCTAAAATGCACTACCACCGCGTAGATGAAAATCGTAATGAGCGCCCAGGTCTCCTTCGGATCCCAGCCCCAGTAGCGCCCCCAGCTTTCATTCGCCCACACGCCGCCTAGGAAGTTGCCCACCGTCAGCAAACAAAGACCTAGGATCATCGACATTTCGTTGATATGCGTAGCCTCCGTGATGTTGCGCGCGATCTCGGGGTTCTTCTTATCGAATAAAAACATCACGAGGGTAAAAATTCCAAGCAGCATGCAAAGCCCCAAAAATCCATAGCTCGCGGTGATTACCGAGACGTGGATCGTAAGCCAGTGCGATTTTAGAACCGGCTGGAGATTGGTGATCTGCGGATCGATGTCGCTAAGATGCGCCACCATCAGCGTTATGCCCGCCATTATCGACGTTAGCGCCAGCGAAATAGCGGATTTGCGCGAGAAAAATATTCCGCTTAGCGACAGCGCCCACGCGATGTAGATGAGCGATTCGTAGGAGTTGCTCCACGGCGCGTGCCCCGAGACGTAGCCGCGCAGCGCAAGACCCGCGGTATGCGCGATGAAAGCGACGATATTTACGACGTAAACTAGCTTAAACGCGCCGCCTAAGCGAAGAGCAGGCTTCATCATCCGCAAAAAGATAAAGATCAGAAGCAAAAATCCCGAGATAGTATAGATCGGAAAGAGGCGCTTAAAAATTTTAGCCTTATTAAATAAAATTTCATATTTTATTGTGCTCTCGCTAGGCATTAGGTTTGCGCCGTTTTGTGCTTGGTATTTTTTGACGTAGCTTAGCATCTTTTCTGCGCCGCTCCAATCCCCGCTTTCTTGGGCATAAACTACGGACGAAACGAATATTCCCATCATTTTTTTAACTTCAGCAGATTCGTTTTGATCCAGCGCATCGCCTAGATATAGCGGCGAAAGCCACTCGTTATTTTTAGCGTTCTTAACCGGAATAATTCTAAAATAATCCCCCATAAACGCCGAGTAAAAGACGTTTACGCGCTCATTTACCTTGATGATCTCTTTATCTAGCACACCGCGATTGCCTAAAGGCTTGCGGTTGATCTCCTCGACCATTTTATCGAGCTTGTAGTAGCTCTCGCCGCCTTTAAATTCAAAAAAATCCATCATACTGGCGTAGCTTTGCTTCTCGTCCATACCTAGAATTTTCTTAAGCTCCGGCTCGCTAACCTTGATAATCGGCGCACGCCTCCAGTAGCTTTGATTTAGCATAAACGAAAGCGCAGCGGCGTTATGGTTTAAAATTTCGCCATTTGGCGCCTTGTAGTCGTCGGCGCGGTAAATTTTATTTAAAAGCTCCCTAGAAACGGTATCAAAAGGCTCCATTCGCCCATCAAATCCCTGAATTACGAGGCTTGCTAGATCCTCGCTAAATTTAGGATCAAATTTCGGCACGGCTAGTTCGCCTCCCATAGTAGAAAAATTATGCGGTGGGACGGAGTCTTGCTCCGCTGCAGATTCTTGCGAAGCGGAGCCCTGCTTGGAATTTTCAGCGGCCGAATTCTGCGCGGAATTTTGCGCGGAATTTTGCGAAGCGGGATCTTGCACGAT
>NZ_CALIBB010000145.1 GCF_938045595.1 uncultured Campylobacter sp. | reverse complement strand
GTACCGCATAGCATAGGAAAGAAGCTTAGGCTTAAGCAGCCTTTCTTGATGCCTTTTTTAATCTCTTCTACGCTTAGCTCTTCGCCGTTAAAATACTTCTCCATCAAGGCTTCATCAGTCTCTGCTACCGCCTCAATCATCTTATCGCGATACTCTTGCGCTTTTTCTCGTAATTCAGCAGGAATTTCAACGATCTCGGGAGCAGAAGGACCCTTGCTATCATCCCAAACGAGCGCCTTCATAGTAACCAAATCGATAACGCCCTTAAAATCATCTTCTGCGCCGATCGGAATTTGAATCGGAACAGGATGGGCTTTGAGCCTATCTTTTACCTGCTGTTCGACATTATAAAAATTTGCGCCTACGCGGTCCATCTTATTTACGAAAATGATGCGCGGAACATGGTATTTATTCGCTTGGCGCCAAACGGTCTCACTTTGAGGCTGAACGCCGCCTACAGAGCAAAATACTGCTACCGCACCATCTAAAACGCGCATCGAGCGCTCCACTTCGATAGTAAAGTCTACGTGACCCGGGGTGTCTATCAAATTTATCTGATAATTATTCCAAAAGCAGGTCGTTGCCGCAGACGTAATCGTAATGCCACGCTCGCGCTCCTGCTCCATCCAGTCCATAGTAGCGGCGCCCTCGTGAACCTCGCCAATCTTATGACTCATACCGGTAAAAAATAGAATTCTTTCGCTTGTAGTCGTCTTTCCGGCGTCGATGTGAGCGGCAATACCGATGTTTCTAACCATATGCAAAGGGGTTTTTCTTGCCATAATGCCCTCCTACCAACGATAATGCGCGAAAGCTTTGTTGGCTTCTGCCATCTTGTAGGTATCTTCTTTCTTTTTAAATGAAGAGCCTTTAGAATTTGCGGCGTCCATAAGCTCGTAAGCCAGGCGCTCTATCATCGTGCGCTCGCTTCTTTTTCTCGCAAAAGAGATGATCCAGCGAATAGCCAAAGCCTGCTGTCGAGCCGGCCTGACCTCGATCGGAACCTGATATGTGGCGCCGCCTACGCGACGAGATTTTACTTCCATCAAAGGCTTAACGTTATCGATGGCATCGTTAAAAATTTCGATACCTTTCTTCTCGCCGCCTTTATTGTCGATGAAATTTAAGGCGCCGTACATAATCTCGGTAGCGACGCTCTTTTTGCCGTCGAACATAAGCGAATTAATAAATTTTGTGATTACTTTGCTGTCATAAATCGGATCGGGCATAACTTCCCTAACGGGAGCTTTTCTTCTTCTCATTTTATTCCTTCAAATTTTAAAATTTTACTCAAACTCGGCAAAATCTAGTGCCGGTCTGTTTAGGCTAAACTATTTTTTAGGTCGTTTAGCACCGTATTTTGATCTTGCAACGGTTCGTTTCGCAACGCCTGCAGTATCGAGTGCACCGCGGACGATGTGGTATTTAACGCCCGGTAGGTCCTTTACACGACCGCCGCGAACTAGCACTATGGAGTGCTCTTGTAGATTGTGACCTTCACCGCCGATATAGCTGATGACTTCAAATCCGCTAGTAAGCCTTACTTTGGCAACTTTACGAAGCGCTGAGTTTGGCTTTTTAGGGGTCGTAGTATAGACCTTAGTACAAACTCCTCTTCGTTGAGGGCAATTCTTTAGCGCCGGAGACTTCGATTTCTCGGTAATCTTCTTGCGCTCTTTTCTGACCAATTGATTTATGGTTGGCACATCTTTCCTTTCACAAAAATTTATTCAAAAAGATTTGGATTATACTTTGTTTAAACTTACAGAAACGTAAATTTAACTAAATTTTAATCTCTAATCAGTACAAACTCTCCGCCGCCGCAGATCACTAAGCAGATCGCAGCGGAAAGATACAGATATACGATTTCAAGCTCAAATCCGCCCACGCCGGTAAGCGCGCTCAACGGAGTGTGTAGGACATATATTATCATGAGCACGTTTGCGATCACAAGCAGAGCGCCTATGCGGCAAAATACGCCTATGATTATCATCGCTGGCGCCAGCACCTCGCCTACGTATGCGCCGTAAGCCACTAAATCCGGAATTCCTCTGGCAACCAGCATCGATTTTACGTCGTCTATGCCGTGAGTAAGCTTAAAAATTCCGTGCATTAAAAGACAAACTCCAAGCCCCAACCTGATAAATAAAAGACCGAAATTTATGTTGATCATATTCATGCTTTATCCTTTAAATTTAGGTAAATTTAGGGCTTTTTGCCCTAAATTATTTTTTAAGTTTAACTTCCTTGTCTTTATACAAACCGGTTCCGACCGGAATTATGCGACCTAAAATTACGTTTTCTTTCAAGTCCTCTAATCGGTCAAATTTACCCGCGATACTAGCCTCCGTTAAAACCTTCGTAGTCTCTTGGAAAGACGCTGCCGAAATGACGCTATCGCTTCCGACGGCCGCACGAGTTACGCCCAGTAGCACGGACTCTGCAATCGCAGGCTCGCCACCAATTTTCATAATGCGCTCGTTTTCTTCTCTAAATCTGCGGCGGCTAATGAGATCGCCGACGATTAGCTGAGTATCGCCGCTATCGACGATTCGAACCTGGCGGAGCATCTGAGATACGATGATCTCGATATGCTTATCGCTGATAACGACGCCTTGAGAGCGATAAACCTGTTGAATTTCGCTTATCAGATAATAATGCAGCGCCTTTTCGCCTAAAATTCTAAGCACGTCGTGCGAGCTGATAACTCCGTCGGTAAGCTTCTCGCCTGCGTGGACGAACTCGCCGTTTCGCACTTGGATCTGGCGGCTCTTATCGATTAGATACTCGGCGCTTGTTCCGTCCTCGCCCTCGATTACAATGCGCTCTTTTGCACGCAACGCCTTATCGAAGCGAACGGTGCCGTCGATGTCCGCGATAATCGCGGTATTTTTCGGACGGCGCGCCTCAAATAGCTCCGATACGCGCGGCAAACCGCCAGTGATATCTTTTGATTTCGCAGCAGCCTTCGGTGTTCTAGCCAAAATATCCGCAATCGCTACCTGATCGCCCTTATTCGTAAAAATCGCGGTCTTCGGTCCTAGATTATATTTGATAGGCTCTCCCTTGCTAGGAGTTACGATAATTGCCGGTTTGACGCCCTGAGGCAGATACTCGTTGATGACCAAGCGGCTCTGGCCGGTAGTCTCGTCATATTGCTCCGTAGCGGTATATCCAGGCTCGATATCCTCAAAGCTAATCTTACCCTCGCACTCTGCGGCCACAGGGATGGAATACGGATCCCACTCGGCGATAATCAATCGATCATCTTTCTTAGGCTTAGCGATAAGATCTTCGCTTTTTACGACGCTATTATCATCATAGGTAATGACAGATTCGCGCGGTATGTAGTGGCGGATCGCCTCTCTGCCGTTTTCATCGGAGATGACTACGTACATACCCTTCTCGCTTACGACGTGACCTTTTTTGATATCTCTTAGTCTCTCTAAATAATCGCCCTTTAGGATGAAATACTTAAGCGTACCATTTGCTCCCGCTTTGATCTTTTGAGTTACCGGCTCGCCGTCTTTGACGCGAAGTTCGCTTGCAAACGGAATTCGAGTAGGGATATTCCAGTCTTCTTTTATAACCTCTACTAAACTATCATTTTCTCCAACGGTTTCGCCGTCTTTAAATACGATGTAGAATTTCCCCTCAACTTTACCGCTTACACCTGCAAGTTCGGTAGGCTTAGCTAGATCATGGCGGCGGATGGTATATTTAAATTCTTCCTTCTTGCCCTTTAGCATGATATTCACATCGTCGTGAGTTATATCGATACTTACCTTACCGGTAATTGGAGCTTTGATCTTAGGCTCTACCAAAAGCACCGCAGCATTTCTGCGGTTCATCACGATATTTTTGCCGCCGTTTTCATAGGTCTTGACGTTGTAGTATCTAATGAAACCCTCTTTATCGGCGATTACTTGGCGATCTTGCTGCTCGGTAGATGCGGTACCGCCGGCGTGGAAGGTTCGTAGCGTAAGCTGCGTGCCCGGCTCGCCGATTGATTGCGCAGAGATGATACCGACCGCTTCGCCCGGTTTTACCAGCTTGCCCTCGCCTAAATTTACACCGTAGCACTTCGCACAAACCCCTTTTTCAGCCTTGCACGTAATAGGCGTACGGATGCTTACGGATTTGATGCCGGCATCGACTATGGTGCGTACCTCATTAACGCCTAGAAGCGTGCCTTCGGTGAATAAAATTTCATTCGATACCGGATCAATCACATCCGAGCTTAGCACCCTACCCATAATCCTATCGGCTAGGCTTTCTATTTGCGTTCCGTTCTCTACAATCTCGGTAACCTCGATACCCTCGTGCGTACCGCAGTCATGCATTGTAACCCTGACATTTTGCGCAACATCGATCAGCTTTCGCGTCAGATAGCCCGCATTTGCGGTCTTTAGCGCCGTATCGGCAAGACCTTTACGCGCGCCGTGAGTCGAGATGAAATACTCATTTACGTTCAGACCCTCTCTAAAATTTGAAGTGATCGGCGTTTCGATGATCGAGCCATCCGGCTTACTCATCAGACCTCTCATACCCGCTAGCTGCTTGATCTGCTCCGCGCTACCTCGCGCGCCGCTATCGGCCATCATATAAATAGAATTAAAGCCGTCCTTATCCTTCTCCATCATCTTCATCATCTCATCGGCTAGCTTCTTGCTGGTGCTGGTCCAGATGTCGATCGTTTTATTATAGCGCTCGCCGTCGGTTAGCAAGCCTGCGCCGTATTGGTTCTGAACTTCTCTGACCTGCTTTTTAGCCTCTTCTACAAGACCCGCTTTAGACTTCGGCACGATGATATCCGAAACGGAGATCGATATGCCCGCTTTAGTCGCAGATTCAAAGCCTAAATTTTTAAGATTATCCAAAAATTCCGCGCTTATCTCAAGGCCGCCGTTTTTATAGACGTAATCGACAAGCTCGGCGATATCCTTTTTCTTCATGATCTTATTCCAAAGATGATCCGGAATAAAGCTAGGCAGGATCGATTTGATGATCAATCGCCCCGCGGTCGTAAAGATGATGCGATGATCGATCATCGTTTTGATTTTAGCGTGGATATCTAGGGCGTTTGCCTCTACGGCGAGCATTACCTCATCGACGTTTGCAAAAATTTTATTTGTTCCTTTTGCACCCGGCTTTTCGAGGCTTAGATAATAAATTCCTAAAACCATATCCTGGCTAGGCACCGCGACGGGTTTTCCGCTCGCAGGAAGCAAGATATTCATCGAGCTTAGCATTAAAATTTTACATTCCGCGATCGCCTCTTGGCTAAGCGGCACGTGCACCGCCATCTGATCGCCGTCGAAGTCGGCGTTGAACGCGGCGCAGACTAGCGGATGCAGCCTGATAGCCTTGCCCTCGACGAGCACGGGATGAAACGCCTGAATAGACATCTTATGAAGCGTCGGTGCGCGGTTTAGCATAACCGGGTGATCCTTTACGACCTCCTCCAAGCACTCCCAAACTTCATTGATCCTATTTTCGATCATCTTTTTAGCCTGCTTAACGGTCGTTGCATAGCCCTTCTCTTGAAGGCGAGCGATTAGATGCGGCTTGAATAACTCAAGCGCCATCGTCTTAGGCAGACCGCACTGATCCATGCGTAAATTTGGACCTACGACGATGACGGAGCGACCCGAAAAATCCACGCGCTTGCCGAGTAAATTTTGACGGAAGCGGCCCTGCTTACCTTTAATGATCTCGCTTAGAGATTT
>NZ_CALIBB010000144.1 GCF_938045595.1 uncultured Campylobacter sp. | reverse complement strand
CGTTATGATGCTTGAATTTGCCGTCGCCGCTCGCATAATACGTTTTTGAAATGGGATTTTATGCAAATTCTGTTTAAAATGGATTTAACTTTTTAAATTTAAAAGCAGCGGAGCAGCTTAAATTTATAACTATCCAAGTGCCATTACTATAAGCATTAAAAACGCTTATCTTTGATTTTTAAATTTGAGCTGTTTTTAGTAAATTTTGCTTACAAATTTTGTATAATTTTTAAAATTTTATCTCGAAAAGAGAAGCAAGTATGAGATTTATCGTTATATTGTTTTTGGTGGTTGGCGGCTGTTTTGGAGGCAATATAACCGACTTTCAAAGCTTGGAAAAATTTATCAAAGACGGGCAGGCGAAAGGATATTTTCCTAAAAAGATTTTAGTGACGCAAGGATTTGATACCACCGTATTAGAAGACGTGAGTTTAAATTTTAGCAAAACCATATATTGGGATATAAATTCTCGCTGCAACCAAAACGCAGACGAGATCATTATAGCCGAAAGCGATACGAGGCACTCTGTAGTTTGCCCCGGAAATAACAACGTCTATATTTTGACGGGCGGCAGAAGCGATGTGAAAGACCCATGGGGAAACGATATCTTCGTAATGGGCGAGAACGATGATAAAATTTCAAAAAGCTGGGGTACGAATATATTTATCTTCGGCAAAAGATGGGGGCACGATAAGATAGAAATCGGCGATTCTAGAATAAATCCGGCGTCAACCCCCGAATACAAAAACGAATTTCCTTACGAGTTTAGTCACTTTTTCATCTTTGATAGCGGGGTCAAAAAGGATGATTTGGTTTTTAACTTCAACAAGATAATAAATTTAAAAACAAACGACTCTATAGAACTTACGGATTTAAATGGTATAAATTTGATTTTTAAAGACGAACCGGGTAAATACTACGGCACAAATTCATTAAAGGAGATTTACGACAAAAACTTTTTCGTTACGCCTAAGACTGAAGAGAGTTTGAGCGCGGATGAGATACAAACGCTGCTTCACAAAACGGCATATTCAGACAACGCCGAAGATGCTAAAAAATACTGCGAAATGGGCGGCGATCCGAATTTTAAAGGTCATGAAAATACCACTCCCATCGAAATGGCGGTAATGTTAGGTAGCGAAAATTCGCTTCGCGCGATGCTAGAGTGCGCAAAAAGACTGACTGATAGCGCAATGATGATGAGCGTATTTGGAAGCCAACACGACGATGAGAAGAGTTTTAGGCTCGTAAAGCTTTTAGAAAAATACGGCGGAAATTTTAAAGCAAAGGATAGGGATGGTTGCTCCATGGTAAATTATGCGGCAAGTTCTCATAGTCTAGAAATCGTAAAATATCTAGTAGAAAGAGGCGCCGATCCAAAAGCTAGATGTTCTCATAACCAAAGCGTAACTCCATCGGATTGGGCAAGGAAAAATGAGGATAAAAGAGTATATGAGTATCTAAAAAGCCTAGAAGCCAAATAAAAGCTATGCTAAATTTGACTTCTTTATCGTTTGCTTTGAATCAGCGCGATTAAATTATTAGCGTTTTTGATGCAGATAGCAATGCGCAGCAAGCTTTTATGATATCGATTTGGCTTATGGCTGCAACGACGGAACTTATTTATGCGCCATCCTATAATGGGCGGCAGATCGGACTCTCTAGGCTACCAAGATTTGCGACCATACCAAAAAGCTTTAAGTTTTCGGCAAAAATTTTATTTTGCATTATTTTTGTTGAAATTATATAATTTAATCAAAAATTTATATACACTTCGCTATTATCTTATTTTTAATTTCGCGGCCCACTCGTCTAGTGGTTAGGACGCTGGCCTCTCACGCC
>NZ_CALIBB010000143.1 GCF_938045595.1 uncultured Campylobacter sp. | reverse complement strand
TTTAAGCGACCAAAGCTTTACCACCGTAGATATTGTCGCCGCATCAAATTTGGATAGAGAAAATTCCGCCACGGGCGCCGCTGCATTAAATTTTAAAAATAAAATTCTGCGGCGACGTCCGTCGAAGCGGCATCAAAAACGGCGGACGCTGCGGAAATAGAGGCTGCTATGAGCGCCGTAGAAGCAAAAATGACAAAAAACAGCGCAAAACGATATTGAGATTACAAGGGTAGCGGAGGAAATAATGATAGCAGAGATAGCACCGACAAAAGAAGCAGAGGCGGCGAGGCCGCAGATCCAAGAGCTCACCAATTTTCTTAGCGAATACACCGCCAAGATGCTTAGTATCGGCACTTACACCGCGCGTATAGAGCACTGCGTGCGCAGGATAGCGGACGCTTACGACTATGAGGCTAGCCTGATGATCTTTGTGCGCCACTTCATCATCAGCGTGATGGACCCCGCGGACAACTCCATCCGCCGCACCTACGTCAAAACGGGCGCTGCGGCGCAGATCAGCTTCGATCTGATCTCGGAGCTAAGCGCGCTTAGCTGGGAAATTTACGACGAAAAAATCCCCCTTGCGCGCGCCAGAGCCTCATTTGCCGAAATTTTAGCCTCGCAGAAGAAAAGCTTCGCCAAAACCATCGTTTTGCTCAGCGTCGCAAATGCCGCATTCTGCGAGCTGTTTGGCGGCGACGGCGGCGCGATGGCGTTAGTTTTTGCGGCTACGGCTTTTGGAATTTGCGCCCGCCATCTGCTTAGCAAACTTAAAATCAACCTAAAAATCCAATACATCGCGGTTTCGTTCGCAGTCTCCTTCATCGTCTCGCTAGGGGCTCGCTACGGGCTTAGCGCCACGCCCGACGTCGCCGTGGGATCGAGTATACTCTTTTTGATCCCCGGCGTCTGGCTGATAAACTCCGTCTTTGACATCCTAAACGAAAATATGCTCGTAGGCATCAGCAGAGGGCTAAACACGGGGCTTTTGATCATCTGCATCGCAATCGGGCTCTTTCTGACGCTTAGCATCTCAAATTTGGGGCTCGTAAATGTTTGATATAGCGCTTTTGGTATTTAAGGACGCCTGCTTTGCCGCTGCGGCGGGGCTCGGATTTGCGTATGCGTGCATGCCGCCTAAAAAGACGCTTGCCTTCTCGGCGCTGCTTGCGGCGGTTGCGCATTCGTGCAGGTTTTTGCTGATACAGAGCCAAATTTTTTCGATCGCCGCCGCGACGCTTTTTGCGTCGTTTCTGATCGGCGTTTTGGGCATGCTCTGTGCCAAGCGCCTCAAGGT
>NZ_CALIBB010000142.1 GCF_938045595.1 uncultured Campylobacter sp. | reverse complement strand
GGTAAAGTCCGCCGCAAACCACCGCCAAAACGCCGCTCGCGCCAAGCTCCTCAGCCAAAATATACATGACATAAGGCGTCGTGATCGTCATGATCGTATCGCTGTTCTCATCGGTTGGCAAGATCCTATGCAAAAAGTAGGCTACTAATGCCACCACAAGACCGACCAAAACACCGCCAGCCACCATCCAGACAAAGCTCGCAGCCGCCTTGTACCAGATAAACTGCCCAGTCGTCACGGCCACTGCGGCAAAGCGAAAGATGATGAGCGATGATGCGTCGTTTAAAAGGCTCTCACCTTCTAAAATAGCGCTGATCCTGCGCGGTGCTTTGACAAATTTAAGGATCGCAGCCGTACTCACCGCATCTGGTGGTGAGACGATGGCGCCAAGCATGAAGCCAAGGGCGAGCGAGAAGCCAGGGATCACTAAATTTGCTATCACGGCAACAGCTGCTGCGCTGATAAAAACGACGATAAATGCAAAACTTCCAATCACTCGGCGCCATTTATAGAGCTCTTTTATCGAGTTTGCCCATGCGGCCTCGTAAAGAAGCGGCGGTAAAAATATGATGAAAATAAGCTCTGGATCGATCCTGATGGTGGGTAAATTTGGCACAAAACTAATGGCAAGACCGCCCAAAACTAAAAGCACCGGATAGGCTACTTTTAGGCTGTTTGAGATCATCACTAAAGCGATAATGATAGCTAGCAAAGCCAAAAATAGCAGTAAGTGTTCAATCATCTTTTTCCTTTAAATTTCTTTTTTGTTGATGCCTAGGCTATCTTTTATGCCAAAGCTATCGATCAGGCATCTTTTGACCAAATTTGCGATAGATTTTCTTGAAATTTGGTCATTTTCGTTTTTAAATTTCTCCCTTTTTTGCCCAGCTCGTAACCTTGCAGTCTATCTCGTTGGCACAACTAAACCACTGCGGACGTATCAGCGTGTAGTCAAGAGCTTAGTTTTCTATAATCTTGGCTGAGTCTATGTAGGAGCTTAGAGCGCGCCTATAACGTAGCCGCCAAGGCTTTCGCTAGCGCCTAAGAGTAAAATTTTCATACCTATCCTCAACACTAAGTAAAATTTAATAGATTTAAAAAATGGCGGGGAGAGATTCTAACTCTCGGTGAGTTGCCCCGCACACGCTTTTCAGGCGTGCTCCTTAAACCGCTCGGACATCTACCTAGGATTGGGGCGAAATTATAGCTTGATTTGCTTAATATCTAGCTTTTATAGCTTTAGTCCCAAGATAACGGCATATTTGTACTCATTATCCATCAGGCAATGCTAGGCGGCTCGCCCCATTTTTCAAAGCCAAATTTCAAAAATAGCCCAAGACTTGCTCTGCTTTGGCAAAAAATTTGCCGAGCATTGGAGCAAAAAGGTGCCCAGCTTCAACGATGGCTTGTTAAAACTAGCTATGCGAATGAATTTATAAGCAAGGTTGATTTTAACAGCGGCAAATACGAGCCAAAGCGGGATTTTATGCACTGGGCGTTCGTGCGGGTGGATAAAACGAATGAGCTTTAGCTTAGTTGCCTTATTTTATGAATGAAGCAGGATAAATTTTGAAGCTAAATTTAACTAGAAGCAGAGCGTAAATTTAGCCTGCCAAAAATTTTATCGATTAAATTGCGAGAGCCGGTAAGTATTCGCTTTTAAAATTTAATGTGAAATCGGGATCGCTTGTCTGCCAAAAAAGAAGCAAGTCAAAAAAAGCTCGATTCATTAAATTTAAAACGCTACGGAGTAAAAAAGCAAAATTTGAGCTAAAATAACCGAGAAAAGCGGTAAAAATGAAAACGCAAAAAGACAAAATCCCCGCGGACATCAGCCAAATTCCGCAAGAAATTTTAAAAAACTACGATAGATTTCGCTTTTGTAGATATCTGTTTTTCGGGACGCTTTTGACCTTCCTGATTTATATCGTCGTGTTTCTTACGTTTGTACATGATGCGCCCATAATGTCGTTTTTATGCATGCTTGCGCTATCTGCGATAAATATACTCGTCTGCCTAAATAGGCTGAAGTATAAAAAATATGCCCTGCTTTTATTTAGCGATGCGGATAAGGCCTTTATGCTTATATGGATACATGTGGCTGCGATATTTTACGTCCTTTATGCTTTAATCGGATTTTATTTACAGATAAAATATCACATAGACTGGGATACGCGTCAGATTATACCCGCTATTTTTATCGCTATTCCGGTGGCGATAATAACATATAACGCAAATCCGGAATTTGACGCCGATGAAACCGTGTATCTACCGGCACCAAAATCGCAGACAAAAATCGGCGGAGCGGTCGCTGATAAAATTTCCGGCGAGCAAAATTTTAACAAAACAAACGGCAAGGCGCAAGGCGCCCAAGATGAAGCCGCTAAATTTGAGCAAAAATTTAATGACGCGAGCCTTGAAACAGAATCTATCCAAAGCAAAGAGGAAGCGCTAGAGTACGGCAAAGCTCTAACACGAATTGCAAAAAATTTAAAGCAAAAATATCAACTTCACCGTTTGATCAGATTTGCTTTCGTGAGTTTTGTGACAACGGTTTTTTGATTTTATTTTTACCAAATTCGTACGAATTACACTGGGCGTTTATAATTAGCGCCGTTTGCACGCTTATATTTCTCTTTTCAAAACGCAGATACAGCAAACTTTTCGTAGAAAATCCCGAAAAAAGCAATACGATTTTCGCGATAGAAAATTTTGCGATTGTAACATTGGTTTTGTATTATCCCATTATGGCTATAGCGTTATGGCTTGCCGGCGGCGGTAGTGAATCTAGCGATATAGGGCTATTTTTTGGCTTATTTTATCTTCTAGCAGTGACGCCTGTGTCCGTTATTACTATCCTTGTTTGCCTAGCACGCAACTTAAGCGTTTATAAAGAGATAAAAGAGTGAAATTAGTAAAATTTAAACGAGTTTTTAAATAACTTTATCGCTCAAATATACTTCATAAGCTCCTTGTCTAAGTATTCTTTAGCTGTGAAAGGACAGCTTAAATTTAGAATTTAAATCAATCCAAAGCAGCACTTTGCGTCTTTAAATTTGCAAGCCCGCCATTTAAATATATCTATTTATCTGCGTTCATTAAAACGCTTTAAATTAGCTGAGCATAGAAGTAAGAATAAAGAAGCGTGGATATTTTAGGCATAGCAAATGCGTTTAAATTTGATCTTAAACGCTCAAGGTTACTGCGTTAGCTTGCATTTCAATGCCTCTTGCAAAAGCGCATTGGCTACTACTCTCTCCTTTTTTACAAAGATAAAATTTTCGCCGTATTCGCTCTGCAGCTCGCTTTGCGGATCAGCACCCGTATGCATCACTATGATATTTGCTTTTAAATTAGAGCCGTTTAGCATCTTAGCGACGATGTCGAGCTTTTGCTGATTTGCGATCGTTAGGATGATGACCGACGCATCGCGCGCATGCAGCTCGTCGATCGCGGTTTTTTGCATTATGTTTACAAAGTATATATTCTCGCCGCGCGATTTGCCCAGATCCACGAGCTCTAAATCACTCTCGGCGACTACGTATAGCAGCCCCTGATCTTTAAGGCGCAGCACCACCTCCTGCCCTATCCTGCCGTAGCCTGCTACAATGATGTGATTTTTCATCGGCGGGATTTGAGTTTTATGCTCCTCATCCTCGAGTTTTTCAACCTTGGACTCGAAGCGGTTGGCGATTTTGTTTAAATTCTTAAGAATAAACGGCGTTAAAATCATAGTCGCGGTTACGACTGTAATTAAAATTTGCCCGTTTTCCTTACTTAGCATATCGCGGCTCATCAACAGCGAAAAGATCGCAAGCGCAAACTCACCTATCTGGCATAGCGACAGCGCCGCTTTTAGTGCTATCCTTTTACCGGTCGAGAGAAATAAGATCGCGTAAATCACAACCGTTTTAAGCGCCATTATAACGATAATAGCGAGTAGAATTAGCCCATAGTGCGAGACGATGACTTCAAAATTTATCTGCATGCCAATCGTGATGAAAAAAAGTCCGAGCAGTATGTCTCGAAACGGCGTCAGATCGGCCTCTATCTCGTGTTTATACTCGGTTTCTGCGATTAGCATGCCCGCGATGAATGCGCCCAGCGTGTACGAAAAACCAAAAACATGCGCCAAAAAGCTAGCCCCCACGACGGTAAAAAGGATGGTCGCGATGAAAATTTCTTTAGAATTCGTCCTTACGACGTAGTAAAGGAAGCGATTGAAAGCAAATTTGCCGAGCACGAAAAGGATCACTACGACTATTGCAGCGCTTACGGCAGTTTTTAAAATGAGATAATTTACTGGAGTGTTGTCAGTCGAGCCAAAGATGTCTATCATAAGCAATATCGGAATGACGGCGAGGTCTTGAAATAGCAGGATGCCAAGCACCTTGCGCCCGTAGTTTTGGTTGATTTCGCCTGTTTCGTTGAGCGTTTTTAGCACGATCGCCGTAGAGCTAAGCGCGAGCGCAAGCCCGATAATCATCACGGTTTTTATGTTTCCGCCGAAAGCTTGATCGATGATGAGTGCTAGAATAATACCGGTGCCAAGCACTTGGAGTATGCCGTTAAAAAATACGTCCTTTTTCATGCTCATTAAGTGGCGGAAGCTAAACTCAAGCCCGATGGTAAACATCAAAAAGACGATGCCAAATTCTGCCAGCTCGGACATATGGGCGTTTTCGACACTGCTTAGACTATAGATCTGCGAAAAGCACACGCCCGCGACGATATAGCCGATGATAGTGGGAATTTCAAAAATTTTAAAGACGATATTTAGCACTATCGCAAGCGCGGTGATCGCAAGAAATAGCTCTATAACAAGCTCCATTAACTCCCTTTTTTGTAAGATTATACGTAAAATTTAGCGCTAAATTTATTGTCAAATTTTACATTATCCGCGACCATTTACCGGAGGCGATAATCGATGAAATTTTATCTTTTCATATAAATTTACGGGTAAATTTTATAATGTGATTTTACTAAAATCCCGCTTAAAAATAGAGAAATTATGTCGCACTTTATCGCTAAATTTAGAGGTTCGCGACAAAATTTTAAAGCCTAGCACGACTTGGAATTTTAAATTTTAAAGCTAAATTATATAAGACGGCTTTTAAATTTAATTGCAAGAAAATTCGCCCGAGTTTGCTTAGCGCAACTTTAAATTTTACGCGCTCACAAATCCGCTCTGAAAGTCAAAATTTATCGCTTTAATCTACGCTTGCGAGGCGATTTTGCTTTTTGATAGCATTAAAATCTCAGCTTATAGCACCAGGATCTGATTTTTGCTGAGCTTTAAAATTTTTATTTCGCAAACTTTAATCTGTCTCTCCGCCAAGCTCTAAAATTCTAGCCCGCAGCTCCTCGATCTCGCGCTCATACTCGGCAATCCTTTCTTGCAGGCGAAAGATCACGTCCACGCCCGCAAGATTGACGCCAAGCTCCTTTGTAAGGTTTAAAATCATACGTATGCGGTCCATATCATGCGCCGAGTACAGGCGCATCTTACCCTCCGTGCGCCCCGGGCTTACGAGTCCTTCGCGTTCGTATTGCCGCAGCGTCTGCGGATGGATATCTAGGACCTTCGAAACTATCGATATGAGATAAACCGGCTCATCGTAATCATGCATTTTGATGCCTCCTTATAGCTTTTGCAGCGCGGCTTTGACGTCCTCATCCAGCGAATCGACGTCGGGAAGGACGACGTTTACCACCGCGTATAGATCGCCTAAAATTTTACTCTTGCGGTTTTGCACGCCGTAGCCTTTTAAGCGGTATTTCTGCCCGTTTTTGGTATTTTTTGCGATCTTTATCGTTGCGCTTTTGCTTGGCGTCGAAATTTCTACCTTTCCGCCAAACATCGCCGTTTTCAAAGGCACGTCAATTTTTTTGAAAAGATCGTCGCCTTCGCGGCTATACTCGGCGCTTGGCGCGATTTTTATCTCTAAAATTAGATCGCCGCTTTGAGCGCCTGATTTTTGTCCTTTACCCCTGATGCGCAGCTTCTCGCCCGCATTGATGCCCGCGGGTACTTTAAATTTAACCGTCTCGCCACTTACGCGCACGCTCATCTCGCCACCTTGTATCGCGGTTTCAAAAGGAATTTCAATCGAGCTGTGCGTATCTAGGCTCTGTGTGCCGCCGAAACTGCTGCCGCTAAAGCCACTAAAACCCTCGCCACCACCGAAAGAGCTGAAACTAAATCCGCCACGTGAGCCTGCGCTTTTTGCGCCGAAAGAGCCGCCGAAAATGCTGTTTAGGATGTCGTTTAGATCGCCCATGTTTGCCGAGCCCTGCGCGAAATCGTGGAAATTCTGTCCGCCGAACATCTCGTCGCCGTGGCGGTCATACTGCGCCCGCTTTTTCTCGTCGCTTAAAATTTCATACGCGGCGTTGATCTCTTTAAATTTATCCTCAGCTCCTGGTTCTTTATTGATATCCGGGTGATACTTGCGAGCCAGCCTGCGGTAAGCTTTTTTAATCTCCTCGGCGCTTGCTGATTTATCCACGCCTAAGGTTTCGTATAAACTGCTTGTGCTTGCCATTTTAATCCTTAAAATCTTAAAATTTATGTAGATTATATCATAAAACTTTAGTGAGTGTCAATCAAGTTTGCTAAATTCTATTTATAAATTTTAATTTTGCGTTAAGAATATATTAGCGGACAAAATTTATAATTCCGCCAAAATTTCATTATCACAAAGGAAGCAAAAATGAAAAAATCGATCATCATATCGATAGCTTTAGCAGGTGCGCTTTTTGGCGCCAGTATCGACATTAAAGAAGCTCCAAGTAATTATGAGCGCGTAAATCCGGGCTTTAATCAAGACGTGGTGCTTTCGTATCACAGCTCGCTTGCGGACGTAAAAAAATCCGTCGTCAATATCGCAACTAAAACCAAGATCAAAGCAGGCAACAGCCCGATGTCGCAGATGTTTGACGATCCGTTTTTTAAGCAATTTTTCGACTTTGACATTCCGCAGCAACAAGAGCGCGAGGGAAGCTCGCTAGGCTCTGGCGTCATCATCTCCGAAGACGGCTATATTGTCACAAATAATCACGTAATAGAAAATGCCGACGAAATCGTAGTTACGCTATTAGAAGGCGATAAGGAATATAAAGCCAAGGTGATCGGCACCGACCCTAAAACCGACCTTGCAATCATCAAAATCGACGAAAAAAATCTCTCTGCGGTTAAATTTGCCGACTCGTCCAAGGCTATGGAGGGCGACATTGTATTTGCTATCGGAAATCCTTTCGGCGTGGGCGGCACCATAACTCAAGGCATAATCTCGGCGCTAAATAAAAACAATATCGGGTTAAATCAATATGAAAATTTCATCCAAACCGACGCTTCGATCAATCCGGGCAACTCAGGCGGCGCGCTAGTGGATAGTCGCGGCGCGCTTTTGGGAATAAATTCCGCTATTTTAAGTCGCGGCGGCGGAAATAACGGTGTAGGCTTTGCGATCCCTTCAAATATGGTAAAAGAGATCGCTGAAAAGCTCATCACAAACGGCAAGATCGAGCGTGGCTTTATAGGCGTTACGATCTCGGATATGTCTAAAGATCAAAAAGAGCTCTATGAAAGCAAAGAGGGCGCGCTAATCTCAAGCGTCGAAAAAGACATGCCTGCCGATAAAGCAGGCATCAAGCGCGGCGATTTGATCACCAAAATAAACGGCAAATCTATCAAAAACGCCAACGAGCTAAAAAATTTAATCGGCTCAATGGCTCCAGGAAGCTCAGTGGATGTAGAATTTGAGCGCGACGGCAAAAGCAAGAGCACGACTATCAAGCTAGATGCGATGAAATCCGACTCCACTACCTTAGGCTCAGCCGGCGAAGACTCGAAAAGCGCAATAGAGGGGCTAAAGCTAAGGACATTAAATGACAGCTTGCGCCGCAAATATAACCTCGACGACGATGTCTCGGGTGCCCTCGTCTTAAGCGTAAAAGATGGCTCAAAAGCCGATGATTACGGCTTTGAGGTAGGCGATGTAATCATCCAAGTCGGTCAAAACGATGTCAAAAGCTCAGACGACTTTGATCGTTATATCAAAGATTACAAGGGCAAAAAGACCCTAGTCTGGGTTATCAGACGCGGAATTCCGCAAGGTCTTGTAATCCGCTAAGCTTGGTCCGCCAGGCTTTAGCTGCGAGAAACGCGCAAGCGTTAAAATTTAACCGCGGCAAGCCCAGCTCAAAGCATTAGCGGAACATTGCAAGTAAGCAAACAGAAGCTTTTGAGATTTTGAGCTTTTTGACAAGTGGGATTCCTAGCTTTCGAGCGCAAAAGATGCATAAACTATGAAAATGGGCTTTTGGCGAGCATTAAAATGCCGCCGAAAGCCCTTTGTTATTTCAAATAGCTTCGAAAGCCATTTGCCATTTTAAACACCGCTGAAAGCCCAAATTTCGCTTGAAATTCTTGGAATTTTGCTTTTTTGCTTTTGTTTTCACTTATAATTTTTAAAATTTAACCCTCCACGCCGCTACTTTATCGTTTTTATCACCTCGTCTGGAACTGCTTTAAAATTTTAATCTCTTTGCTAACAACATACCGCAGAAGTATGTGCTTCTAGCCTAGAATTACTTCAAATTTTAATTCCTCTTGTATATTACTTCACTTTAAATTCTACAAATCCAAATTTTATAAAATTTATGCCCTACCATATTTCTGCTACAGAAACTATCACCTTTTTATTCTAGCACTTTTCCAACTACGTCACTTCTTGGGAATTCCGCTGGCTAAATTTTAAAGTCGGAATTTTAAAATTCCATCATTTTGTAATCGTAA
>NZ_CALIBB010000141.1 GCF_938045595.1 uncultured Campylobacter sp. | reverse complement strand
CACTTCGCAAAGACGCAATGGACTATCGCTATAGGCCTGATCCTGTAGATCATAAAGACGAGCCTAATGCAGAGTTTTTATTTCCTAGCGGCGACGGCGTAGTAGATGTTCCGCTTGGACCTCTTCACGTAACGAGCGATGAGCCGGGACACTTCAGACTATTTTGCGATGGCGATGAGATTATCGATGCAGACTACCGCTTATTTTATCAACACCGCGGTATGGAGAAACTAGCTGAAAACCGAATGAATTACGATCAGATGGGCTATTTAGCAGAGCGCGTCTGCGGAATTTGCGGCTACGCTCACGCGATTGCGTGTATTGAAGCAGCAGAGAAAGCCATCAAGCTTGAAATTCCGCTTCGTGCGCAAGCCATCCGCGTCATCTGCCTTGAGATCGAGCGCCTTCACAGCCACCTTTTAAATATCGGTCTAGCCTGCGAAGTAACGGGCAACTACAACGCCTTCATGCATATCTTTAGAGTGCGCGAGTACTCCATGGAGCTAGCTCAGCTCGTAACCGGCGGCCGCAAAACCTACGGTAACGTCATTATGGGCGGACTTCGCCGTGATATGACCGACAATGAAATTCGCAAGAGTATCGAGATCATCAACAAGCTCGACGTTCAAATTTCTGAAATTTGGGACGCCGTTATGGAGGATAAACGCCAAATCGGTCGCTGGAAGGGTGTGGGCGTATTAGATCGCAAAGTGGCGCGTGATTTTAGCCCGGTAGGCCCTAATATGCGCGGCTCCGGCTTTAAGCGCGATAACCGCTACGATCACCCTTATGATTTCTTCAACAAGATAGAATTCGAAGTAGCCGTAGAGCACGGTGGCGATGTATTCAGCCGCGAAGTCGTAAGATATAAAGAGCTTAAACAATCGATCCACATCATCAGGCAGTGCTTGCATCAAATGCCGCAAACTCCGATAATGATCGATCCACAGACTATGATCAGACCGGAAAACTACGCTTTAGGTCACGACGAAGCACCGCGCGGCGAAAACGTTCACTGGATCATGCAAGGAAACGCTCAGAAGGTTTACCGCTGGAGATGTCGCGCCGCTACGTATAACAACTGGCCGAGCTTGCGATTTCAATTCCGCGGAAATAACATCTCCGATGCGGCGCTAATCGTATGCTCGATGGATCCGTGCTACTCATGCACCGAGCGCGTAACTTTAGTCGATATTAATAGCGGAAAGAGTAAAATTCTAACCGAAAAAGACCTTAAGAAATTTTGCCAAGACGGCAAGGTTAGCAAAAAGGATTTAAGATGATGAAATTATTCGACATTACCGAAAAATATGGTAAGGCGACCTATGCTTATCCGTTTGAGCCATACATCGTGCCCGAGAATTTTCGCGGGCAGCCTGAATACACCTATGAGCTTTGCATAGGCTGTGCCGCGTGCGGTATCGCCTGCCCATCCAATGCGATTGAGCTTAAGATGAACGAAGCCCAAACTAAACTAATTTGGGAATTTGACTGCGGTCGCTGCATATTTTGCGGTCGCTGCGACGAAGTATGCCCTACGGGAGCAGTAAGGCTAGGCAATAGCTTTGAGCTAGCAGTAAAATTTGATAAAAGCGCGCTTATCCAACACGGCGAGCTTGAGATGGAGAAATGCAGCTGCTGCGGCAAGCCGATGACCCCAAAAAGGCTCATCAATTACACGCTAGAAAAGCTAAGTACGGCAAATTTGCTCCCAGGCAGATTAGAAGAAGCTAAAAAGTACCTCTATATCTGTCCTGAATGCAAAAAAGCTCAAGCGGTCGAGAGAATGACTAAAGGTATAGAGGAGGCAATAAAATGAGTTTGTATCAAGTCCCCGAAAATATTAAAAACGCAAACGATCTAACCGCAAAATTGGAGCTTTTGAAAAATATCAAACGAAGCTTCAGCGTTTATCGTATCGACTGCGGAAGTTGCAACGGCTGTGAAATCGAAATTTTTGCTTCTATCACGCCGATGTGGGATCCGGAGCGCTTCGGATTTAAACTTGTAGCTAACCCTCGCCACGCAGATATCTTAGTCTGCACCGGTCCGGTTACTCGCCAAATGTATTATCCGCTGCTCCGCGCTTATGAGGCTGCACCCGATCCAAAGATCGTAGTGGCTCTGGGAGCCTGCGGAAGTACTGGCGGAATTTTTCACGACGCATATAGCGTATGGAGCGGCATCGATAAGATTGTACCGGTAGATGTTTATATCCCCGGCTGCCCTCCGCATCCTGCTAGCATCATCTATGGTCTTGGCATGGCGCTTGGTATTATTGATCAAAAGCTTCAAAAGAAGAGCTACGAGCAAGATAACACTCTTCCGCCACCGGTCAAGAATTCAGTTATAGGCGATATTTTATTCGAGCGCGATCTGCAAGCTGAAGCTAAGAGGCTGATGAGCTATATTTTCGGAAGAGTTTTATTCGCAAAATATATGGATGCGATCAAAACCTCATCTGACGTTCACGATCCAAAAGCTTCTCGCGAGGCTCTACTTAACGCTATCCATACCGAAGAGGATCCTAGATACGCGGAGTGCATGGCACTATTGCACAACGACGTATATCTAAAATACGCCCGCGCTACGGAGGAATTTAAAATCGATCCGCAAAAAGAGGTCTGGAGCAAACGATGATTGAGGTTTTTAAGCTTACAAAGCGGCATATGGACGAAAACGAAAATTTACCCAAAGAGCTAAAAGATATCAAGGTTTTTTCCACCTGCGTCGGTCACGGCGTAGGTACGATAGATTTTAGCGAAAAGGTACTTGAGATAGACGATGAAGAATTTAAACGCATCGTCGAAAACTCGGGCGACTACGTTAAATTTAAGATCGGTAACCTAAGCAAGTATTTCGAGATTGAAATTTTTGCCGAGCACGCAGCTAAGCTAATCCCTCAGCTTTGCGAATGTGAGCTTAAAGATCTGCTAAAAAATATGCGCGAAGGATACTTCGTGCTAAGGAAGGATTTTTGATGCGAAAGGCGTTGCTTTGTATCGGCAATCCCCTTCGCGGCGACGACGACGTGGGCAATGAAACGGGGCGAATAGTCGAGGCGAACCTAAAAGACTGGCGCGTTTTTTATGGGCAGGATGTGCCCGAAAACGAATTTGCAGCACTTAGGGAATTTGCCCCTGAAATTCTAATCGTAGTAGATGCGATGAGCGGCTTTGATGAGGATAAGATCGAATTTTTTGACCTCAGCAACGATCGCGACTATATCTACTCGACGCATAACCTACCTACGCCGGTGCTTCTAAGCTATCTGCGCAAAATTTGCCCAAAGACGTTGTTTTTGGGCATTAGCGTGCTGCTAGATAACGTCCTTGATTTTAAAGAAGGACTGAGCGAGAGCGCAAAAAAAAGTGCGCAAAAAGCTTATGAGCGTATCTTAGAAATTGATTCAAATTTAAATGAGGAGGAGTAAATGTTAAATCCTGCAGAAACCGCGCAAGCGGTGTCTAGTTCGATGCAACACAAGGCGCATACCCCGCTAATTAGCATAATTTTTCTAGCTATAATGGCGGGCGCTGCAATCGCTATGGGCGATATTTTCTGGGCTCACTCGACCGTCGGAATGGCTGAAAAGCAATCTATTGGCTTATCGAATTTCATCGGTGGTATTACCTTTAGCTGCGGTCTGATGATGGTGGTTTTTTACGGTGGGCATCTATTTACTAGCTCGGTTTTAACGGGCGTACCTGCTGCCGATGGCAAATTACCGCTAGGTAAAACAATCGGCTATTGGGCTATCGTTTGGTGCTTTAACTTCGTAGGCGGCGCGTTAATCGCGTATATGTATTATTACTCAGGACTTCCGCTTAAATATGACGGCTACATCTTGCAGCACTTCATTCCTGCAGCAGCAGGCAAAATAAACGCACCTTTTCATGAGCTATTCATCCGCGGAATTTTTTGTAACGTGTTTGTATGTATGTCTATCTGGACTGCAACCAGCGAGAGCAATCTATCGGGTAAATTCTTTGCAATTATGTGGATGATCGGCGCATTCGTAGCTTGCTCGATGGAACACTGCGTGGCAAATATGTTTATCCTAACTGAAGGTATCATCGCTAAAGGCCACTATTTAGCAGCTGCTGGTGGCGATGTAAATGCTCTTGCAAGCTCGCTTCACGGTGTAACGGCAGCTCAAATAGATTCAATAAACTGGGGAAATTTCATCGTTAAAAATATGATCCCAGTTACGCTAGGCAACATCTGCGGCGGTCTATTTTTCGTAGGCTTGGTCGGATTTATGGTAAATAAATACGATATGAAAAAGAAAGACTAATCTATCGCGCTTCAGCACGATATAAACAAAATATGGCGCGGCACTTTGCCGCGCATTTTTAGTTTCTTAAATTTTAAAAATTCCGATGCGTAAAATTTCATTTGATCCAAAATTTTAGACGAAATCCTAAGCGAAATTCGGGATGAAATTCCAAAACCAAGCTCTTGATAAAAATTTTACGCTGTAAATCTAGGTAAAATCCTGCGCCTTGACTTTAGACAAAATTTCGCGCTTAAGCCGTAACGTAAGCCGCATAAATGCTTTAAAAACTCTAGCCCGAGCCTAAACACAGTAGCTAAGCAATCTGTCGTAGTCTAGGATCAAAAACTCGTGCTGACTGATTTTTTGAATTACGTTATCTTTTACAAGCTCGTTAAACGCAGTACTCGCGCTTTGGCGCTTGAGCCCTACGAAGGATGAAAGCACCTTTAGCGAAAAGGGCAAAAAGACGTATTTGTAGCCATTTTGATGAAAATTCTGCTCGTTTGCAAGCTCGATCAAAAAGCTCGCGATGCGCCCTTTTGCATTTTCAAAAAGTATAGAGCGTGTGATTTTGCGCTGCAGCAGAATTATCTCTGTTAAAATTTTTATATATGCCTCGCAAAAGCTGCGATTTGCCAAGATCTCCCCTAGTCCGCTCGCATCGATCGTGTAAATCTCGCTGTCCTCTAAAAACTCAAGCGCGCAAATTTCATTAAGAATAGTGATATTGTCCTTGTTTAGGTAGTTGATGATGAATTCTTCGCCGTCTTCAAAAAACGAAAGCTTCGCCTGTCCGCTTTTAAAAATAAAAACTTTAGGCGCCTCGCTATAAAAAACATAGCCTTTTTTGATGACTTGGTGCTCGAACATTGCAAGCTCCTCGTCGCTAAGCGTGGCGATAGCCTCGGTTTGCAGTAGTCCTAGCCGCGATTTTTCCATATAACCTCCAAAAGCTAAGAATTATACAATGAAATATTTAGACAAAGATAAAGCTGTGCGGATGAAATTTACTATCCGTACTATGGCTGCGCATCTGGGTCGCCGGAGCTAATAAATTTTATAGCTTTTAAAATTCTAAATTTTGCCCGCGCTTTGCATCGCGTAAAATTTCAAAAATTTATTGAGCCTTATGCGGCGAAATTATAGCCAAAACCCGTGGCGCGAATTTAAAATTCTGTCTTTAAATAAAAATTCATATCATTTTATTGAAATTTTATTTAGCAAGGATATAATAATGCATATTAAAAATAAGCGGTATTTTGCTCGCGATGACACCGCAAGAAAGGCACTTCATGCAAAAGTTAAATTTTAAAGATAACATCTCCGAGACGCTGCTAATCAACGTCTATATGCGCCATTTGGATTTCAAAGACGCGGATCCGATCCTAAACGATCCCTTTTCAAGCGCCGTCGTAGAGCAGATCGATTATGATTTTGCGAAATTTAACGACGCGCGCCTTAGCAAGACGGGCACGGTGATCCGCGCGAAATTTTTCGACGACGAGACGCTGCGACTCGCGGCGGAGTTCGACCGCCCTATCATCGTACAACTTGGCGCAGGGCTCGACACCCGCCCGCTTAGGCTCCAGCACGCCCTACCGAGCGCCCTATTTTACGACCTCGACCTGCCCGACGTCATCGCCATGCGCGACGCACTGCTGCCCAAAGCAAAGAACAATTTCAGCCTGCCCTACTCGATGTTAGATCACTCATGGATGGACGAGCTAGCCGCAAAGCACGGTAGCGCGGGCTACATCTTCATTTTAGAGGGGGTGAGTATGTATTTTGAAAAGGAGGAATTTAAAGAATTTTTTATCGCGCTTGCGCAAAAATTCCGCGGCTACGTGCTGAGCGACTTTATGAGCGAGTTTTCGGTTAGAAAATTCGACTCAAAGCGCCACGACGCGATGCGGCACATGCAAAACGCGCCCTTTAAAATGGGCATTAGCGGCGGCGCAGAGGTGCAGAGCTGGGAGCCTGCGCGTATCCGCTTCATAAAAGAAGCTGCAATGCTGAAAATGTATAAAAGCCACTGGAGCCTCAAAGGGCGCCTCTTTAGCCTAATCCCCGCTTTTTGCAACGCGTGCAAGATGTTCGTTTTCAAAATCGGCGGTGATGAATAGGCTTAAAAATTTCAGTTGATTGCTTTTCAAATTTCGACAGCTAAGGCGCGAATTCTAAGCTGCTTATCTGGCAAGCTGGCATGCAGAGCAAACAGCACATACCGCTTTGCTTAATGCTTGAGTAAAATTATAAAAACGCTTTAAAATTTTGCTTAAATTTACCTCGATTTATAGGAATTTAAGAGTTTTTAAAATATATTTTCGCATCTTAAATTCACGGAAAAGATCATGCAAAATTTTCTCGACAAACTCACCGCCACAATTGACGCAATCAACTCCTTTTTGTGGGGTCCGTACTTTCTAATCGCCCTACTTTGCGGCACCGGCGCGTATTTTACGGCGCGCTTGCATTTAGTACAAATTTTTAAATTTAGAATGGGCGCGCACAAGCTTTTCGGCAACTTCTCCCTGCACGGCGCGGCTGCGGGCAAAAGCGGCATGAGCTCGTTCCAAGCCGTCGCCACGGCGATCGCAGCGCAAGTCGGCACGGGCAACCTGGTAGGCGCCAGCACCGCGTTAGTGATGGGCGGACCGGGCGCGATATTTTGGATGTGGTGCGCGGCGTTTTTGGGCATGGCGACGAATTTCGCAGAGATCTGCCTGGCTCAAATTTACCGCACCAAGGACGACAGCGGACATATGATCGGAGGGCCCGCGTTTTACATCAGCCGCGGACTTAAAAGTCCATTTGCCAAGCCTTTAGCGGCGTTTTTTGCGCTAGCCATCATCTTTGCTTTGGGCTTCATGGGTAATATGGTACAGGCAAACTCCATCTCAGACGGCTTTAGCGGCGCATTCGGGATTCCGAAGTGGGTGAGCGGCGCGGCCTTAGCGCTCATCTGCTGCGTCATCTTTTTCGGCGGCGTCAAAGCGATCGCGCGCGTAGCCGAAAAGGTCGTGCCTATAATGGCGATCTGCTACGTGCTGGTGGGTCTCGTCATCATCGGCTCAAATTTCGATAAAATTCCATCCGTCATCGCGCTGATATTCAAAGCTGCGTTTGATCCATCGGCTGCTTGGGGCGGCGCTACTGGCGCTACGATCGCCACTGCGATGAGATACGGCATCGCGCGCGGACTCTTTTCAAACGAAGCGGGCATGGGCTCGACGCCGCACGCACACGCCGCGGCGAACGTCAAACACCCCGTAGATCAAGCCGTGCTCGGTATAATGGGAGTTTTCGTCGATACCTTCATCGTGCTTAACATCACCGTTTTCGTCGTGCTTAGCACCGGCGTAGTCACTTTCGAAAACGGCAAGGCGGTATTTTCGGGTATCTCGCTGGTGCAGGAGGCCTTCGGATCGCAAATTTTGGGTCGCAGCGGCGGCTACGGCTTCGTAGCGATCTGCCTGTTTTTCTTCGCATTTACCACGATTTTGGGCTGGTATTACTTCGCCGAGATCAATGTGCGATACCTCCTGGGCGCAAAATTCGTCAAGCTCTTGCAAATTCTAGTCGTCGCATTCGTATTTATCGGAAGCGTGCAAAAGATCGACCTCGTCTGGGGGCTAGCCGATATGTTTAACGGACTGATGGTGATCCCAAACCTAATCGCGATCATCCTACTTAGCCCCGTCGTCGTGCGGCTTTTGAGCGACTTTAACGACGGCAAAAGCTACGACGCGAACGACTACAAATAACGCCGCACGCTAAATTTCAAGCCCGCACTTGGAATTTAGCGCAAAATCGCTGTAAAATTTATAATTTTAAAATTCTTTTCTAGCTAAAATTCTTGCCTAAATTTTATGATCTAAGGAGAACGGATGCAAATTTTAAGGAGCAAAAAATGCCCGTTTTAAAGGCATTATTGACCGGGCAACCCCGCGCTTACGGCGACGAGCGCGCTACGCAGCCTCTAAAAAGGCGCTGGGAGACGGCGATATTCAAGCAAGCTAGAGCGGGCGAAGTGCGCGCGAATGAGCTTGGATTCGAGGGCGACGCAGTAGCTGACACGCTGCATCACGGCGGAGAGGAAAAGGCGATTTTTGCCAACTCACTACAAAATTACGCCGCGTGGGAGAGATTTTTGGGGCTTAAAAATCTAGCCTACGGCGCAATGGGCGAAAACCTCACGATCAGCGGACTACACGAGCAAAACGTATGCATCGGCGATGTGCACCGCATAGGCTCGCTGGTGCTGCAAGTAAGCCAGCCGCGCAAGCCCTGCTACAAGCTCTCGATGCGCTGGGGCAACGCGGAGATGACGGCGGAGATCGCGCGCAGCGGACTTACCGGCTGGTACTACCGCGTGCTGGAGGCGGGCTCGTGCCGCGCGGGCGACGAGATCTACGTCGTGGGACGCGACCCCGCTATGATGAGCGTGATGGAGCTTAACCGTCTATTTTACGGCGATCGCCTCGATGAAGGGTTGCTAGCAAAATTTAACCTACTTACGACGCTTACGCCAAAATGGCGCGAGGATATGCGCCGCAAGCTAGAAGGCAGCTACGACGACGGCTTTATGCGACTATGAAATTTAGCCTCGAAGCGGCGTTTTAGAACAGCAAAGCAGCGCCGCGCCTTGTTGTTTTAAAACACACTCTTGGCGCGGATTTCGAAAATACTTTCTTGCGAGCCGGCCTGCAAAATACTTTTTTGCTTGAGCATTTAAAAGATCTTTTAGGCTTTCGGTATCAGCGCGAAAAATCACTTCTTAAGTGCGAGCCGTAAATTCAGGCTAAATTCAAAACTGGAATTTTAATTTAATCCGCGCCTCACGCACGCAAACGATCTGTTCTCGCACTCTGTTTTGCAATACGATACAGGCTACAAACGGAATTAAAAACGCAAATTTAACCGCACTTAGAATTTAAGCCGCTATGAAGTCTAAATTTAATCGCACATTAAAAGCCACGCGTGCGCTCTTTGTAAATTTTAAAATTTAAAAGCGGTAAATTTAACCCCCTTGCTACGCAGCGATTTTTTCCAAAATCAAAAAGCAAACTATTTTTACTCGCACGACGCACTCATCTCGCGCATTCAGCGACGCAGCTCTTATGCTGCAAACGAGCTTTCTCAAAGCTTTGTAACGCGCGCCAAATTAGACATGTCAGATGCTTTACCAAGCACCTTTCAAAGCTCATTCATAGCGCTCGCTATAGATAGAATTTTGCGTGGAATTTTCCGCGGCGCGGCAACAATTGCGACCTTTTTAAAAAGCGTACCGCGAGAGTTTAAGCTTATTTAAATTTTCTCAAAAACGCGCGCCGTAAGGCTCAAAGTCCATTTTCACACGCTCAATCAACTACCTCGATCCCCGCATCTGCGCAGGCTTTTCGCGCCTTTTTGGATATGCTGATGCCGCTCGTTTCGATTTTTTTAAGATTTTTGAGGGGCGCAAGCTCGGCAGCATCGATGTTTTTGATATCGAAAAGCTCATCCTCGCCGTCCCAATCAGGCGCGATTTGCAGGTAAATTTCGTTTCCGCCGTCAAGATATAGCTCGCTCACCTGCTCCGCCAAATTTGCGGGGACCGGATAGTCCTTAAACCACTTTTTGGCTTGCGGCAGGGCGCCAAAGTCCGCATACGGATCGATGCCGCGCTCCTCGCAGTACTCAAACACGTCAAATTTGGGCTGTAGCAGGGCTTTTTCATACATCAGCTCGTTCATCACGGCGATTTTGAAATTGAAATTTTTAAACGCTAGCGTCTCGCCGGCCGCGCGCGGAAGCTTAAATTTATCGCTCGGCTTTCGTTTTACCTTTTTTGCCTTTTGATTGATGCAGACGCGCCCTATCGGCATTTTCGCAGCTCGCACGATATCTGCGATCTCGTCGGTGTCGCGCTTAGCGAAGCGCTCGGCAAAGTCCATCGCGCCTATGCGCTCCTGCACGGCCTCGGCTAGAGCTAGCGAGACTTCGAATTTACCAAGGCTAAGCTCCAAAAATATATATGCGCCGCGCAGCTCCTGCTCTGGCACGGCCTCAAGCGGCGGCCTGCCCTCAAGCATGAATGCGCCGCCGTAGAGCTTGCGCGGAACCTCGTGCTGCACGCCCTTTGCGACCTCAAGCATCAAAACTATCTCGGAAAGCCTCGGTTCTGCGAGCTCGTCTGCGCGCACGAAGGCGAAAATCCCCGCCTCATCCCAAAAATAGCGGCTTTTGCCCTCCCTGTCATCGACCACGCGCGGCTGCCCCAAGACTTCGTTAAGCTTAGCCAGATCAAACTCACAGTTTACGCCGCCGATGAAAACGCCGTCCTGGCGCACGTCGACGTCAAATTTATCATTTTTAAAAATGTCAAACAGTCCCATTTCGCCTCTCCTGATTTTGCGTTAAATTTCATCTTAAAATTTTTCCAAAAACCCGTAAAAATCGTCCGCGAAAAGCCTATCCTCACCCTGCGCACATATACGGGGTATTCGCACGGCGCGTCGCCTGCCTGCTCGCTCGTTATCTCTTTCGTCGCTCCGCTTGTTGCCTCGCTTGTTGTCGCGCTCGCAGCTTTGCACGTCGTTTCGGCATTTATATCGCACGCCGTATCCAGTGATCTCTCCATGCGCGCTCCGTCGTCCGATGCCCTATTTTCCGCACCGTCGGCTACCGTCGCGACGACCGTATCACGCGCCGTCGCGCTCGCAGCTTTGCCGCTCGTACTCTCCGCCGTCTTGCCGTGCGCCGTGTTGGGCGAGCCGTCCGCTATGTCGCTTGCGGGCGAAATTTTAAAATAATACTCCTCGTCCTCGAGCTGCAAAAATACGAGCTCGTCCGCGGCGAATAGCCCGTTTTTCAGATTTATCTCATACGTGTAGCAGATGTCGGCGTCGGCACTATCCGCAAACTCGGGCGGCGCGATCGTTTTTAGCTCCGTCCCCCGCCGCGCTGATGCTAGCGTATCTTAGCAGCATCTGCTTGTAGCTCGCAGGCAGCGCAAAACCGAGCTTCCGCTGCGCCTGCGCAATCCATGCGGGCTCTATAACGCTGCGCCCCGCTGCCGTGATATTTTTAGATTTTTGAATAAGTTTTTCTATCATTTTGATCCCGTTTTGAGCGAGAAATTTTAACGTCTTAGCGCACCGAACGCGCTGTTGGCATAGATCCACGGGCGTTTGGCGCAGCTTTGAAAATCTAAATTTAAAAGCGCGCACAGCTACAAAATCAAAGCGAGCCGCCGTTTAAATTTCGAGCAGCCCGCGTCTAAATTTTAACCGCAAACGCGAACTGGCAGAGTTCTAGCGATCTAAATTTAGCGCTAAGCCCTAGCCAGCGCTATTACTTCGATCTCTACAAGCGCGCCTTTAGGGAGTTTGGCGACCTGTACCGTACTGCGAGCCGGCTTGTGCTCGCCGAACGCCGCTGCGTATATCTCGTTCACCGCGGCAAAATCGCCCATATCGGCTAGGAAAATCGTAGTTTTGACGGCATCTTGCAGCGTCGCGCCAGCTTCTTTCAGGATCGCGGTGAGGTTTTGCAAAACCTGCCTCGTCTGCGCCTCCACGCCGCCCGCGACGAACTCGCCATCCGGCTTAAGCGCGATCTGCCCCGAGGTGAAGATGAACCCGCCCGCCTTGATCGCCTGGGAGTACGGTCCGATGGCCTGCGCCGCATCGGGAGTTGAAATGATCTGCATACTAAATCCTTTGTGAAAAATTTTACCCATTTTATCGCAAAATATTTTAACTTTGTTTTAGGCGACGGAATTTCGCGAGCGGGCGGGCGTGGATGCGGCGGGTACGACGGTGCAGCTAAAATTTAATAGGCAGAAAGGCGGCGGCACGGTAAAATTAATAAGCGCGGGGCGGCTAAATTTCGTTTATGCAAACACCGCAATGCGGTGAAATTTAAATGGCATGGATGGGCAAAATTTCGCCTACGATAGCAGAATGAAACGGCAAACGCAGCGGTACGGTTAAATTTATCGTGCAAATACAGCGGACAATATGGCGAGAAGCTAGCGCGGAAAGCGAGCCATGGCGGCGAAACGGCAAATTTAAAAGAGCTAACAGGCGCAACAAAACAGCGTGTGAAAGTGCAGCTAAATTTAATCGCTGAGAGTAGATTTGGTAGTACGTACGGGCGGCACGGCGAAATGATCTATGGAGCGGTATTTTAAAATTTTATGGGCATAAACATATAAAATTTCATAGCACGGGCACGATAACGCCGCGCGCTCGGCAATACGACGACTCTATCGGCGGCACCGAATGAATGCATGGCGATACGACGAAATAGATACGGACAGTACGGCTAAATTTAGCCGATGCGAATGGACGAAACTTCATCGGCATCGTTTACAGCAAATCAAATCCTTGCACCATCAAGACCATCAATGTCGCGACAGCACAACCAAGCCGCCCACGATAGTGATACGGGCGACGGGCGGTAAAAGCAGCGCCAAAATCGCCACCATCGCAGCAGAAAGAACAGCGCCGTCATAAAAAATCAGTGCGACACTGCGCAACGCAATTAAAATCCTCGCAGTAGCAAGCGCGGCAACGAAGTTGTCGATGTAGCGGAGCAATCAGCGCCACCAAAATAATAAAATCAAAGATCTCGCGACAAGCGAGGCCTACGACGTAACGCCAATAGAATCAATATCGCAGCAGCGGGAAATTAGCGTAGTCGCGACAAGATCAGCGCGAAGCTACGATAAAATCAACGCCATCGAAGCGAGACTGGTGCAACTCTACAGCAAGATCTGCGCTACTGCGGCAGCAAGATCAGCGTCATTGCGGCAAATCGGCGAGGGCTCATAAAATTTTACGCGAAATTTTATACGAAATCCTGTATAAAATTCTATGATTTTGGCTTGAGATTAGCCCGCGATCGGTCCTCAATCAATCTGTAATCAATTTGCAATCAGTCCGTAAAGTAGCTTTAAAATCGTAGCGGCAACAACGAGCAGAAGCATCTTGCGCACTAATTTTACGCCGCATCGCATCACTAGGCTTGAGCCCGCAAAGCTGCCCGCGATCTGTCCGACCGCCATCACCGCTCCGACGAGCCATAAAATTTGCCCACCGATGATAAAAACGCCCAAAGAGACGATGTTTGAGGTGAAATTTAAAACCTTCGTGTATGCGACCGCCTTTTTCATATAAAGCCCTAAAATTCCTACGAGCGCAAACGTCCAAAACGAGCCTGTACCGGGACCGAAAAACCCGTCGTAAAAGCCCAAAACAAGCCCGAAAATCGCGTAAAAGCTATTTTTTGACATCTTGGGTTTGGCGGGCGCTTCGCCTAGGTTTGGCGAAAAAATCATATAAAAGAAAAGCACCAGCAGCAGGATCGGAATGAGGTAGTTTAGGAATTTCGCATCTATTAGAAGCAGGACATAAGCGCCGACGAGTCCGCCTATGAACGTAAAAATCACGCCCCGCAAGATCTCCGCAGCATCGACATAGCCCTTGCGGATGAAATTTAAAGCGGCGGTGAAGCTTCCGAAGCTGCCTTGAAATCTATTTGTGGCGATCGCTACATGCGGCGGGATGCCCACGGCAAGCAGCACAGGCAGCGAGATCAGTCCGCCGCCGCCCGCGATCGAGTCTATAAATCCGCCGAAAAACGCCGCCGCAAAAAGCACCGCAAACTGCCAAAGCTCAAGCTCCATCTTTGTCCTTTTTTCAAATCACGCAGGCACGCGCTATGAACGCCTGTCAGAATTCCGTACAATTACGATCACAAAACCGCCCATGCACCGCAAAGTGCATACGAGCACCTGCTAGAATTTCGTGAAATCCTATAAAATTTCGCGGAATTATATCGGATTTTGCCGCGCCTCTCTGCTTAAATTTTATGAAATTTATCGCGCGATTGCCGTTTTAGTTCCATGCAATTTATCGCGTCGCGCACAAGCTGCAAAATTTCATAAAAATTTAAGTAGCACAAGGCTGTGGAATTTTACCGAAATTCTACAAGATAGCCCTATAAATTTCGCGCAGCTCTCCGTGAAATTTGCAGAATTTATGAAGCGATCTTTTGCTAAAATTTTATGAAATTTCGGCGCTCTGTATTTAAGGCGCGCGGCAAAATCCATAAAGCCAGCCCTACTTATGCGGCAGCACAGCACAAAATTCCGCCGCGCAATCACGCTAAAGCTTCATAAAATTTCATCACGCGTACCAGAAAAATTTCGCCAATTATTCTGCAGTTTTGTTTAAATTCGCGCTTAGTTCGGGTAAAATTTTATCTATCTCGCCGCTCTGTCCGAGGCGATACAGCGCGAAGTCGTATTTGATGGGATCGCTCGGATCGAAGCGCCTTAAGCTTTGCGTAAGCTGCAAAACCGCCTCAAAATCGTAACTCTTGCGATCGATCAGCCCAAGCTTAAGCGAAACTTTATGCGTATGGGTATCGAGCGGGATGAGGAGGCGCGATTTTTCGATCTTTTTGTACAGCCCCAGATCGATGTCGCTGTCGCGCACCGCCCAGCGCAGGAAAAGATTGTAGCGCTTATACGGCGACGTGGGCTTTTGCGCAAAGCCTCGACCGAAAAAAAACTCATACCCCGGGCTGCGGTAGGGATTTAATTTGTAAATTTCGCCGATTAAAAAATTTATTCCGTCTTCGATCCGTCCGCTTTTTTGCATACCGCAAAGCACGCTCTCTTCGATGCTAAGGCTACTTTTAAGCCGTTTTAAAGTTATAAAAATTTCAGCGACGTCGCGCGGGCTTTGAAATCTATATTTTTTGCCCGCAAGCTCCGTACTAATACGCTCATCGCTCCCGTCTAAAAGTGAAAAATCAAGCGAGCGGAGGAATTTTAAAATTTGAGCCGCGCTCCCATAAGCAAACAGCGCGCAGATGAGCGCTACGACGTCGTTTCGATGTCCCTTTGCGACCTGCAGCGGATCGGGCGCGCCGAAAAGATCCGCGTCGCAATTTTTCAAATCGGCGTAGTAATCTAAAATTTGCTTTAAGCTTTTCATTTTGCGTAGTAACTCATCGTCGTAGCGCCGAATTTGCGCGATTTAAGCAGCGCGAAATCGCCGATTTTAGGCGGCAGCTCAAGCTCGCTCATATGCTCGATCGCGATTAGCAGCTCGCACTGCACGGAGCCTAGGCGCGCTATCAGCGCCAGCACTCGCTCGTAAATCTCGCCAAAGCCCTGCCTGATCGCAAACGGCGGATCCAGATAGACAAACACTCTGTGCGCGGGATCGGAGACGAAATTTTCACTAGAATTTACGGTATGGCTCTTGCTTGAATTTGCGACAGAGCATTCGCCTAAATCGTTTGCGGCAGCACTTTCGCCTAAACTGCAGGCAAAATTTTCGTGGGAATTAGCGGCGAAATTTTTTCTTGAACCGCGGGTTAAATTTACGCTTGGGCGTGAATTTTCTCTGCACTTGGGGCTAAATTTGCCGTCAGAATTCTCAGCAGAATTTTTTCTTGAATCATAGATGAAATTTGCGTTTGAATGTAAATTTTCTCCGTAGCTAGCGTTAAAATTTTCGCCTAAATTTAAGATTTCTTTCTCTTCGCAGCTCGCGCCTAAGCCCGTACCGCGATTTGCGTCAAAATTAGAGCTCTCGCCGCATTTTGAGCTTAAATTTACGTTGCAATTAACGGTCTCGGTGCCGCTCGCGTCGTATTTCGAAGCGCAGTTATCGTCAAACCTTTCGCTAAAGCTCACAGCGTCCGCAGCTAGCGAATTCACGCAGTATTTTATACTAGAAGCACCCGCATAATCGCCAATCTGAGCACAACCGCCAAAGCTCTCCATGCCTGCGCAATCAGCATTTGTACCGCTCTGCGCGCCATTTTGCGCGCTGTCAAGCACACTGCTTCGCGTGCCGCATTTAGCTAAATTTTTTACGCCGCTTTGCGTGCCGTCTTCCACTTTTACGCTTTGCGCGGCGCGGTATCCGTCCTCGCCCTGCTCTACGCTACTAAAGCTTTTGCGGCAGCTCTCTTTTTCGCCGTCTAAATTTTCGTAGCAGGCGGCGTCGGCAGTGCGGTTTTTAAAATTTTTGCCGCTCAAATTTAGCGAATTCGCGCCCGAGCGTCCATTCATATCCGTTTGCAGCTCGTGTAAAATTTCGGGCAGTCGTTCAAAGCAATCGCCCAAAATCGCATTTGCACCGAGCCCAAAAAGCTCGAAATTTTTCCGCATGATCTTATGCGCGGCAGCGTCCTTTTCGATCGCATAAACGTTTTTTGCGCCGTTGCTTAGCGCTTCAAGCGCCATCGCACCGCTGCCGCCGAAGCACTCGATAAACGCCGCGCCGCGCAACTGCGCTCGCCACGTATCGAAAAACGAGCCCTTTACGATGCTTTTCGTGCTGCGTGTACTCGAAAGCGCGGGCAGAGAAAGCTTTTTGCCCTTATAGATGCCGCTTGAAATTTGCGTAAAGAGCGCGCCGTTAGGTTTGGAAAATTTAGCCATTTTGCCTTCTTAAAATTTCGATGATTTTTGCTTTAAACTCATCAAACAGCGCGCAAATTTCCTCTTCCGCCACGTCGTATTCGCTAAGATCCCGCTTTAGCGAGCCTTGAAAATCCTCTAGCCTCGATAACAACATCTGCTTGGAAAACGGCAGCGTCAAATCTCCGCCCTCGCCGATTAAAAATAGCGGTTTTGCCGAGCTTTGCGGCTCATCGCTTATCACAAAGTCGCAATCCTGCGCACTTGCGGCATGGTCTTTCAAAAACAACTCCAGCGTCCTTTGCAAAATTTCACAGTCGCAATCGATAAAAGCTTTCATCAAAGCCCCTTTTTAAATTTTATCATCTTAAACTTCTCGCCAAACTCCGCGCGCAGGTGATTGAACTGCAAAAGCGCGTTATGATAGCCCTTCTCGCCGCTTTTTTGCATAAAAAGCTCTAAAAGCTGGACCGCGCCGAAGTCTATCAAAGCTGCGATCTGTCTTTTAAAATCCGCCGTCACGGCGCCCGCGTCCTCAAACGCCGCGCGTAAAATTTCAAAATTTACGTCATAGGTAAGGTCGCTTTTGCCGTAAAAATCGCTCAAGTTTTGCACCTCAAAGAAGCTGAAAACCTCGTGGTTTCGGTAAATCCGCAGGCTAAAATCGCCGCTAGCGCCCATCTGTCCGTAATCAAAGGCGATGAAATAAAACCGCTGCGCGCTGGCGCAAATTTCGCGCGCAAAGCGAAAGTATCCGACCGGGATTTCGCCGCGCGAGATACCGAATCTACGCGCAAGGGTTAAAATTTCGCGTTCTTTTATGGGAGCAAATTTTGCCGCACCGCTTTCAATAAAAAGCATATTTTCACCGTCCACCGCCTCGCATTTAAAGGCGTCGAAAAGCTCATTTGCCACAAAGATCGCATCTTTAAATTTCGCCTCGCGCGCGCTTGCGAAATGCTTTGGCACGATTTCGCCGCCGAAGCTCTCCGCAAAGCTCGCCCGCTGTAGCTCGCGCAGACGCTCGTGCGGCTCGATGATTGCAAAGCTAAATCTATCAAGCGCCGCCGCGCCGCCTAGCGTAAAGATAGCTTGCGCTATGTCGCAAAGCAGTCGCCCGTCGTGCGAGCCGATCTCTACGATAGCGATTTTAGCGTTATTTTGCGGTTTTTTTGCAAGCGCGACATCTAAATTTAATTTGCCAGGATTAGCCGCAAGGTTTTGCCGCGACCTATCTGGGTTCGCCGCGGCGTCTAAGCTTAACTCTTGCGCCGCGCAAAAATCCGCGCTTAGGCACAAAATTTCGCGCGCGATGCAGATACCGAAGAAGCTCCCTACGCTTACGGCAGTATAAAAATCGCCGCTCTTGCCGATTTTAGCGGTATTTGCGTAGTAGCTCTCGTTAAGCCAGCCCTCGAAAAAATCGCTAAATTTCACGCCCGCACTATCTCGTCCAGGCTCTTGCGTAGGCGCGCAAAACCCTCTTTGATCTCCGGTTTTTTGATATTTAGCGCAGGCAAAAATCTAAGAGTGCGCTTGCCGGATTTTAGGATCAAAAGTCCGTTTTGCAGGGCTTTGTTAAAGATCTCGCCCAGATTTTTTTCATCGCGCAGCACGAGGCCTTGCATCAGACCGAGCCCCACGCGCTTTTCGATCAGGCTAGGATAGTCTGCGGCGAGCCCGTCTAGTTTTTTGATAAATCTTTTTATAGTCTTATCAAGCTTGCCGCTCGCTTTTAAAAACTGAAGCTGCGAAAGCACCGCAAGCGCCGTAGAGGTCGCCAAAAAGTTACCGCCGAAGGTGCTGCCGTGCTCGCCCGGAGCGAAAATATTTTGCTGCGCCACGCACGCGCCGATCGGCACGCCGCCCGCAAGACCTTTGGCAAAGGTGATGATGTCGGGGCGGATGCCGTAAATTTGCGACGTCGCAAACTCGCCCGTGCGATATACGCCGCACTGCACCTCGTCGGTGATCAAAAGCAGCTTTTTCTCTTTCAAAACCGCCGCCAGCCTTTGCACGCTCGCCTTATCCAGAGGCTTGATACCGCCCTCGCCCTGGACTAGCTCGATCATCACGGCGACGCTGTTTTCATCGATATGTGCGATGATCTCCTCGATATCGTCGAAAAATTTAAATCCGGGCATATAGGGCGCAAAAATTTCGGGATGAAATTTCTCCTGCCCCGTAGCTTGCAGCGTCGCTAGCGTGCGGCCGTGGAAGGAATTTCGCAGAGTTAGAATTTCAAATTTCTTATTAGGGAAGTTTACGGTGCCGTATTTACGCGCCATTTTGATCGCAGCTTCGTTCGCCTCCGCGCCAGAGTTACAAAATACGGCGTAGCTGCGATACCCCAAAAGCTCGCTAATCTTTTGAGCCAGGGCTTCTTGAGGCAGAATTCTATAGATATTCGAGCCGTGGATGATCTGTGCGGCTTGCGTGCCGATCGCTTCCAACACGATTTCATTTGCGTGCCCCAGGCAGTTTACGCCGATGCCTGCGCCAAAATCCACGTAGTCCTTGCCCGCTTCGTCATAGACTATCGAGCCCTCGCCTCTTACCAGCGCCACGTTTACGCGCGCGAAATTATCCATCAAATAGTTCATTTTTTATACTCCACTTTAGGCAGATGCCAAGATTTGTAATAAGCCACCATGCGAAACGCAACCCCTAAAATCAGCAAAATAAGCACCGAAACTACGCCGCTAAGCCCCAATCCATCAAGCACGAAATATATCAAGCCCACGCCCATGCTTATCGTGCCATAAAGCCCCGTATGCAAAAACCACGGCACTTCGTTCAGCAGTACGTCGCGCAAAATACCGCCGCCCACGCCGTTGCAAAACGCGATCAGCACCACGCCGAAAACGTTGTGATTGTAACTTAGCGCGACCATCGCTCCCACGATCGAAAAGCTTACGACGTCGATCGCATCGGTTAGAATAAATAAAAATTTACCCTCTAAATCGCGGTTTTCGTAAAGTTTGGCGAAAATGGCTACGGCACTTACCGCAAGCACGATCGTTACGGGCGCATAGTGCGTAAACGAGTAGATCTCGCGACTTACCAAGGTGTCGCGCATGATCCCGCCGCCAAGCGCCGTCAAAAACGCCGCGATAAAGATCCCAAGCCAATCGCAGCCCTTCTTTACGCCGAATAAAAACCCGCTAAGCGCCGCCGAAGCGATGCCTACGCACTCCGTAAACTCTAAAATACTCATATCACAAACCGCTAAAATCCTTTTAAAAACGCATTTTACAACAACTAAATATAAATTTCGGTAAAGCGCGACGAGCGGGAGAAATTTAGGCGCTGCGGTATAAATTTAAAGCGGCGGATAAAATTTGAGCGCGGCGAATTAGAATTCTACGAGATAGAATTTTACGAAACAGAATTTTGCTAGATAAAATTTTACGCGGCAGAATTCTATGCGGATAAAATACGGCGCCGCTTCCGCGTAAATATAAAATTTAGACTTGAAATTTATAAACGGCTGCGGAGATAAAATTTCACAGAATTTTATCGCGGTTAAAACATACGGCGTCGCGACCTAGCGCAAATTTTAGTTTGAAATTTCGGCATAACTGAGCTAAAAAGAATTTAACGCTACAAAATTGACTCTGTGCTTACGCCAACGGCGCATAAATTTTGATTTGAAATTGCGCCCTTGTTTTGGCGCCGTGTTTTTCCGCTATAAAATTTCATGCGATTTTACGACGACCTAGCCCGCGCGGAATTTTACGTAAAATTTTAAAATTTAGCGGTCGAATTTTTGCATGGAATTTTACGCCGAGCTCCGCTAGATTAGCGCAGCCTCTTTTTTAAAATTTCCCAAATACCGGGCATTGCCAGCAGTCCATTATGCCGCGCGTCTGGTATTTCATAAAATAGATCGCCCGCCTTAAGAGACCCCGCAAGATCGCGGCAGTGGTGCACCGGTATCAGCTCATCTGCGGCTCCGTGGATGAGCGTGATCTGCGTACCGCGTGCCGCTTGCAAAAATTCCGCAGTCGGAATCTTATAGCGGATCAAAAATTTCGGCACGAAGGGGATTTTTTCGTGCGCAAGCCGCTCGAAGCTAAAATATGGCGCGAGCAAAATCAGCCGCGCCGCGTCCCACTTCGCAGCCTGCTGTGCCGCGATGCCGCTTCCGATCGAGTAGCCGATCATCGCGAGCTTCCTTGGCGAATGCTGCGCTAAAACATAGCGGCTCATCGCATCGGCGCTCGCAAAAAGCTGCTGCTGCGATGAAATTTTGCCGTCTGATTTGCCGTAGCCCGGGTAATCGAAAATATAAAAATCGTATCCCAAAGCCGCAAAATCCGCGCCGTATGCGCCCCAGCCGCTCACGTCGCCGAAGTTGCCGTGAAAGAACAAAATCGCGCCTTTAGGCTCTGCCGCGCTAAATTTCAGCCCGTTTATAAACCCGCCCTGATCTCTTGAAATTTTATCGCAGCAGCGTTTGCATTATTGCCCGCAGCGCCGTTTCCTGCGGCATTTTCGCCGACGCGCTCGCCGCTAGTTTGGGTGTTTTCATTTTTGATCTTATCAGCTACGACGCCGCTTTCTTTTGTGCCGCTCGCTGCGGGAGCGCCTTCGTCTGCTGCACCGTTTGTAGAGGCGCCATTTTGCATAGCGGACGACGGCGTATCTAAATGCTCGTCGTTCTCGGGCACATTCACAACTCCTGCAAATTCGGAATTTTCAAAGCTAAATTTGAAGTTTTTATCCAGTGGCTCGCCCAAAAATATCAGCCGTTCCTGAAAGATATAAAGTGCTGCCGCGATCGCCGCATAAAGGCACGCCGCGATAATACACAGCCTAAGTAAAACCCTCATCGCCGTCCTTTAAATTTAAAGCCGAGACGCAAAAGCGCGCGATAGCACACGAAATTCCATCTCGCAGCTAAGCTTTAAACTCGCTCAAAAACCACTGAAATGCTAGGATGAGCCCCGGCGCGCGCACGATCTTTTCGTCGAACATAAACTCCCGCGCCTTGGCTGCAGGCAGGTAGAAAAGCTCGATCTTCTCGCCGTCCACGCCGCCGCCGCGACCTAGCTTCATCGATTCGTCGATGCACGCGAAGTATAAAATTTGACGGTTCGCCGCAAAGCCCAGGGCGCTGTAGTAGCTCGTAATAAATTTCAGATCTTTCACGGCGTATCCCGTCTCTTCGAGCACCTCTTCGATCGCCGTTTGCTCCTCGCTGATGCCCTTGTCTAAAATGCCAGCGCAAAGCTCATAGGTGTAGCCCTTTTCGGGCGAGTTGATTAAGCCTTCCTCTTGATAAAACCATACGCTGGGGCGAAACTGCTTGACGAGCAAGAGCGCGTCGCGCTGCGTATGGTAGAGCAAAATCGAGACGCTATCGTGCACCTTGACGCAGTCCCACGCGCGCGCTACGCCGTCCATTTCGAAGCTCAAGCGAAAGGGTTTAACAAAATTAGAGCTTTTAAGCTCGGAAATTTTAAAATTTTTTATAGTAGTATCCATGTCGCAAGTCCTAAAAAGCTGAAAAATCCCACGATATCCGTTACTGTGGTAAGCAGTACGGAGCTGCCGACGGCGGGGTCGATATTTAATTTTTTAAGCGTGATCGGAATGACGGCGCCGAAAAGCCCCGCAAGAGTTAAATTTAGCACCATCGACATCGCAATCACCAGCCCCAAAAGCTTAATGCCGAACCAAAAATACGCCACAAACCCCATCAGCGTGGCAAAAATGAGGCCGTTTATGAAAGCGATCGTGATCTCGCGAAAGAGAACCTGCTTTTTGTCTTTAAACGCTATCTCGCCCAAGGCTAGGCGGCGCACGGTTACGGTAAGCGCCTGCGTGCCGGTGTTACCGCCCATGGAGGCGACTATTGGCATAAGCACGGCGAGCGCGACCAGCTTTTCGATAGTGGCGTCAAAAAGCCCGATGATCGTGGAGCTTACGATCGCCGTGCATAAATTTACCGCTAGCCACACAGCGCGCGCGCGACCCGCCTTAAAGATCGTAGTCTCGTCGTCTTCGGCTTCGTCATCGACGCCCGCGAGGTTGTAAATTTGCTCGGTGGCGCGCTCTTGGATGAGATCGTGGATATCATCGGCGGTGATACGCCCGATAAGCACGCCGTTAGCATCGACAACGGGGATGACGTTAAGATCGAATTCTTCAAAGTCCTTGATCACGTCGTCGATCTTGTCGGTATCGGTGGCGAAGTGGATTTTGTTTTCGGCGCCGAATTTTTGTGAAATTTGCTCCAGCGTGAGCGAGAAATCGTATAAAATCAGATCGGATGTCGAAAAGCTCGTAAGCAGATGCCCCTTTTTATCGAGCACGAAGAGCTGAAAGACGTTCTCGATCTCGTCCTTTTCGCGCATAACGCGCAGCATCTCGACCGCCTGCCCCAGGGTCTGATCCTGCCTCGCGCTAAAAACCTCGGTCTGCATATACGCGCCCGCCTCATCTTCGCTATATTTGGAGATAGTAAGAATATCGTGGCGATCGTCCTCGTCAAGCCCATAGAAAATCTGCTCGGCCTTGTCCTCGTCGATTTCGCCGATATTTTGCAAAAGCTCCGCCTGATCGTCGCTTTCGAGCTCCTCGATCGCTTTGACGATCTTTTCGTGAGGCAGAGTTTCGATGACATCTTCGAGCATATGCTCGGGCATCTCAAGCGCAGCATCGGCAAGATCCTCAGGATCTAGCTTTTTTAAGAATTCTACGTATTTTTCTTCGTCATGCTTTTTTAGAGTTTTTAAATGCTCCGTAAGATCGGCGGCGCTCAGCTCATGCTCAAGCGTATCGTCCAAGTGCGCATCAAGAAGCGCTTTGGCTTCCTCGACGTCGTCCAGCTGCTCTTTATTTTCCATTTTAAGCCTTAATTTATCGTGATAAGCGACTCGTAGTTTTCAAATTTAGCAGGGTTTTTCGAGCCGTCTTTAGCCGCAGCCATTCTAGCGTCCATATCTTTGACGAGAGCTTTAAATTTAAGCTCCTCGGCGCTTATAACGTTAGTTTTTTCAATCTTGACTACCTTAAGCGGATCTATCGCCTGCTTATTTTTATAAAGTCCGAAGTGCAGATGCGGTCCCGAACTAAGCCCGGTCGAGCCCACATAAGCGATTAGCTGACCTTGCTTGACGCTAACGCCTGCTTTTGTACCACTAGCAAAGCCGCTAAGATGTGCATAAAGCGTGCTAATGCCGCCGCCGTGGTTGATCTCTACGGTATTGCCGTAGCCGTTTTTACGCCCTACGAAGCTAATCTTGCCCGCCCCTGCGGCATTTACCCTAGTGCCTTTGGGAGCTGCATAATCCACGCCTAAGTGCGCGCGATATCGCTTTAAAATCGGATGAAATCTTTTAGGGGTAAAATAGGATGAAATTCTAGTATAAACAAGCGGCGTAATCAGCAGAAAAGATTCGACCTTTTTGCCGCTTCGGTCGTAGTATTTATCGTCGAAAAAATATAGCGATTTGGGCTTTTTATTTTCCTCGATCATTCCTGCGGTGATATTTACTCCGCCAAAAGGCTTGCCAAGGCGCGTCTTTTGCTCATACAGAATCACAAGCCGATCGCCCTTTTGCAGCTTTTTAAAATTTACCTCGTTTTTAAAAACAAGCATAAACTCATTCGCTAAAGCCGCATTGCCCGTAGCTTTGATGATATCTTGATAGGGCGAGCTTTCGATCTGAATTCCTAAAGAGTAGCTGTTTTCCTCATAAACTATCGGAGTATAAACGAATCTAAAAGTGCCGAATTTATCGCGGTAGATGTGGATCTGAAGCTCCTCGCTGACAGGGATTAGCAGCTGGGAGACGCGACCTGCTGGATCACGCAAAATTTGACACTCCACGCCCGCGCGCACCTCAGCGGCAAGCTCTTGATCCTCTTTATCCAGGTCGTAATATACAGACGCGGGAATGCCCGCAGTTTCCATAAATTGCAGCAGACTCACGCCATCTGGCCAGGCAAACTTCTCTACGCTGGGGTTATTCGCAAAAACTACGCCTATCCACAGAAAAAGCAATATAAAAATTCTAGTCATATAAAACCGCTTTGAAATATTATTTTAAGGCGGGATTGTAACGAAAAAACGCTTATATTTCGTAAATACCGCGGAATTTTATCGCTAATTTCAAAGTTTTATGTATAATTAGCCGAAATTTTATTCAGGAGTAGAATTTTGAAAAAAGCTTTACTTATTTTAGGCCTATTTTTAAGTGCGGCGATAGGGGCGGAATTTAACATGCCGCGATACGAAACCGCCCTACTTAGTGTAAAGGATGGTTCGGGCGAGATTGCAGATAGCCCTACGATTGCCGTAGGCAGCAGCGGAGTGGTGATGCATAATTTCGGTAGCGGCGCAAGCTCCATCATCGCGCGCGCAGTCGTGACGCAAAAAAGCGCAGGCAAGGCAAAGGTGCGATTTGAGGTCTTTGATATGTTAGCTCAAGAGGCGCTGCCACTGCCTAAAATTTTACCCTCAAGCGGCGATAAAGTGATCTTAAATTTCCTCTATGACCGCGCCATAATCGTCGCGCCTAACGCTGAAATTTACGAGCAGGTTATCAAGGCTTTTCCAAATATAAATTTTATCCACCCAGATCTTGGCGGCGCCTATCTTAGCTACAACCACAAGCCAAATCCCAGCCGTGACGATTTTCGTAAAATTTGCGCGCAAAACAGCGCCGGACTGATTTTTATCGCGATGGATAAACAAGGCGTATTTGCCGACTGCGGTAGTTTCAAGCCTTTGCGTACGTTTGCTAGCGGCGGCGTGGCTTATTATCAGCTGCCATTTTACTCGCGCGTGGGCGAGATAAAGACCGTCATTTGGGACTTTACTAACGGCCCTATCAGCGATTACGACAAACACTACCGCTATTTGCTAGGCTTAGACGGCGATGAATAGCGCCGCGCGAGCGTTTTTTACAAATCTATTAGGCGCGGATAACGCCTATTTTGACGAGGCTCATCGCACAGCATACTGCTACGACGCGACGAAAAGACGCTGCCTGCCGGACGGCGTGCTTTTCCCGCGAAGTGAAGACGATGTTAGTCAAATTTTAAAATTCTGCAACGAAAATTTAATCCCTGTAGTTCCAAGAGGCGCAGGTAGCGGTTTTACGGGTGGATCTTTAGCCGCAAACGGCGGAGTGATTTTGGCATTTGAAAAACATATGAATAAAATTCTAGAAATCGACATGCAAAATCTACTCGCCGTAGTCCAACCCGGCTGCATAAATATCGATCTGCAAAAAGCAGCCGCAGCGCGCGGGCTTTTTTATCCGCCCGATCCCGCAAGTCAGGATTATTCCACGCTAGGAGGCAATGTCGCCGAAAACTCCGGCGGTATGCGCGCCGCAAAATACGGCATCACCAAAGACTACGTAATGGCACTGCGTGCGGTACTGCCTAATGGAGAGGTGATCCGAGCGGGCAAACGCACTATCAAAGATGTCGCAGGCTTCAACGTGGCAGGAATTTTAATCGCAAGCGAAGGCGCGCTTGCCGTCATCACCGAAATCACGCTCAAACTAATCCCGATGCCAAAGCTTAAAAAGACCGCGATGGGCGTTTTTCCTAGCGTAGATGCAGCAATGAATGCCGTGTATAAGACGATGGCTGCCGGTATCACGCCCGTGGCGATGGAATTTTTAGACGCGCTGTGCATAGCCGCGGTCGAGGAGAAATTTCACAAGGGCTTGCCGAAGGGTGCGGGCGCGATTTTGATCTGCGAAACCGACGGCAATTTAGAAGCAGTGCTTTTGGAGGAGCTCGCGCTCATAAAAGAAATTTTCGTTCAAAACGGCGCGAGCGACTTTCGCATCGCAGAAAGCGAAGAGGAGCGTGCGGGCATTTGGTTTGCGAGACGCAACTGCTCGCAGGCGATCAATATCTACGGCACGCTTAAGCTAAATGAGGACATCACCGTCCCGCGCTCGCAGCTGCCCGAGCTACTGCGCCGTATCGCGCGCATCGGCGATAAATACGGCGTGCGTGTGCCCTGCTTCGGGCACACGGGCGACGGAAATGTCCACACCAACGTCATGGTCGCCGACAAAAAAGATGAAGCTCAGGTGCGACGCGGACATGACGCAATCACCGAAATTTTCAAAGCTGCAGTTGATCTTGGCGGTACGCTCAGCGGCGAGCACGGCATCGGGCTAAGCAAAGCAGAATTTATGCCACTAGCTTTTAGCGCAGCAGAGATGGAGCTATTTCGCGCAATCAAAAGGGCGTTCGATCCAAAAGGCATCTTAAATCCCGGAAAAATGGGGCTTTAAATTAGGATCGTCATCCAACTTCTACGGTGATTTGAAATCGATTTATCCCGTTTACCCTATCTAAAATTTTACTTTCTTACAATATGCCTGCTTAAAATTTATCTTGCTTGCAATTTAGCTTATTTACAGGCTACTTCGAGTTAGTTTTAAGCTTGATCTACCCATTTACAGATCGATTTTGCTTGCTTTGCGATGAATAATTTTACTTGTTTATTGATAGATTCCATCCACTTGATAATTGATTTTACTTACTTCGCAGATTGATTATCCCGTGCGATCTTCTTCGGATATTTTTGCCATATCAGCTGTGATTACATAGCTACTCGCTAGTTTGCGCAATTTTTTCTCTTTCAGGGATGCACTAAGATTATGATTAAATCCCTATATCGCGATGGATAAGTCTATGATAAGTCAAAATTCTGTCAATAAAATCCACAGCATAGATTAAATTCTAAACTTCCAAGATACTGAAATTTTAAAATCACTATCTATCGATATTATCGCAATATGCGAAATTTCAGCAATAAAATTTTAAATACGAAATTCCGCGGAATTCCATAAAATTCCATAAAGCTCCGTCAAATTTCTAAGTTAATTTCGATCCCGCCTTCTTACCGTCGAGCTAGCCCTGCCATCTATTTAGTAGCATTAGCCTCGCTTGCATTTATTTTATTCATCGCAGCTACTACGTTGCAGCTAAACTCCGCTCCCAGTTTGCAAGCCTTGTCGTAGTAGATCATCGCCTTATCCAGATCTGGCTCGCCAAATTCCTTCTTTGAATACGCTAGCCCGACCCTTTGGCATCCCTCTGCCAAAGCAGCATCGCAAGATTTTAGGAAAAACTTAAGAGCGCCATGATAGTCTTTTTCTTCGTAGCTAGCGACCGCAGCGTTTAAGCAGCCCTCGCCTAGTCCCAAATCGCATGATTTGGCAAAAAATGCGAACGTATTTTTCTTATCGGCATTTTTATAAGAGATTATCGCGGCGTTGTAGCAAGCTTTGGCGGCTCCCAGCTCGCACGCTTTGGAATAAAACCGCGCGGACTTGCCCTTATCTTTTGTAGTTTTATATAAATTTTGCTCGTCGTAATATAAATCCCCCGCGATAGCACAGCTATTTTCCAGCCCTGCTTCGCAAGCTTTTTCAAACGGCTTTTTCGCTGCCTCATAATCGCGCTCCTCAAGCAAATATGCTCCGTAGTCTTCGCACGAATTAGCCCTACCGATGCCGCATCCGACAAACGAGACCCCTTGCGGGAAAAATATCTGCGCGAGCAAGTAGGCTGCTACGATTAGTGCGGTAATCGACGCTAAAATTTTCATTTTTGCTCCTTTTAAATTTTAAAAATAATTATAGCAAAAAGCGAGGGATAAAATTTTAATTTTTGATAATAGCTGTGAAATTTGCGGTGAAATTCCTGCAAAATTTCTATCAAAATCCCAAGCAAAATTTTAAATAAAATTTTAAACGGAGCTTTGAGCTGAATTTCAAAAAGACAAATTAAAATTTTACTTGCAAGATTGTTTTTATGGCTGGCTTGCCTCAATTTTTACTCGCACCGTCTATGCGGCATCCACGGCGCCTGCAGTATTTATAATAAAGCATTTAATCCTGAGGTCTGAAACACCTACGGACTCTACAATGGTAATTTATCAGGGCGACAATCTAATGCGTAAAATATTTTGTTGCATACCAAGCCCGCGACAAGCATCTTGCCGTGCCCTAGAAAACTTTTGAAAATTTCGCATTGCTGCTTAAAAATTTTAAAAAATTTTATGCCACCGCCCTTTAAGTTTTATCTTATAAATAGGCTTTTCTATGCCAAAATCGCAAGCGTAATGCGTCTTTGGGTATTTTGGCTCAATACCCAGGATTCTTAGATCGCACCACTTAGATATGTGAGTCTTAAAATAATTTAAACCGCGCAGTATCTGTATAGCGCATGTAAATTTCATCTATGTAGGTTGCGACTGAGATTTCAGCCGCGCAAGCCCAGCTCGTAAAATTCTGCTAGTTTTAAAACCCAAATGCCACGTAGAATTCTATCCATTTAAAGAGCCTTACTTCAAAATTTATTCGCTGCAAGCCGCGCTCCCTAGCGCTCAAACTCTATCACAGCCTCCTCCTCGCCGAACCACATCACGCAGTTTTTCATATCGCAAAACTTCGCCTCATCCGCCATCAGCTCCGTTAGCACCGCTCGCGCCGCCTCACTGTTTCGCGCATCCGCAAACGCCTGCACGCTCTCATACCACAGCTCGCCCATCGCATCGTAGTCAAACGCCGCCGTCTCGCGCTTGGTGCTTTGTCCCTCGGGGAAAACGGGCATGGTTTTTGCATAGCGGACGATATTTAGTGCCTTTTGATTAGCCAAAACCTTTTGCGAATGCGCCTCCCAGTGCGCCAAAAACTCCTGCTGCGTGATGTTCGGCGCCTTTTTTACTAACATCGTGATCTTAAACATAACCGCTCCCTAAATGAAATTTATCGCAAAATTTGCGCCCTATTCTATGATGCATCCGCATTTTTGCAATTTTGCTTAGTATTCTTTGCGTCTAAATAGACCTTGAAAAAACTTAAATAGCAGCCGTGCGCGCGAGCACAAATCGCCAAAAATGCATAAACCTCGCCGTTTACAACTTAAATCGCTGTCAATCTCACTTAGTTTAACTACCTAAAGCGCCATTTACGGCTGCAGTCGAAATAAATTCCGCAGGCTCTTTGCGGGCAAAGCAAAATTTTGCCAAGCTTTAGCGAACGATGAAAATTTTACCGACTTTTGACGCGCATAAATTCCGTCCGTTTAGGCGGGCAAGATAAAATTTTGCAAGCATTAAGTGATCGGCAAAACAGACGAATGGCAATTCTTTCTTGCGCAGCCGCGCGCGAATTGCGTTGCTACGCACGCGTCTAACCCTTGCTCGCCAAAAACCTCTGCAAAATTATCGTCGCGGCGATGCTATCAAAGCGCGGATCTTTGCCGCCGCCTTTAGCGCCTTTGCTCGCAAACTCCGCCGCTTCGGCGCTCGAAAAGCTCTCGTCTTGGAATTTTATCTCGCCGTCAAAATCCAGCAGCGAGGCGAAGTGGCGTATGCGCCTGCTCATCTCCTCCTCGCTCGCCCCGCCGCGCGGCACGCCCAGCACGAGCACGCTGGCGCCCTTTTCGCGCAGCAGTTCGCTTAGCTCGCGCGCGGCTTGGGTGCGGTTTTTGCGCAGGATCGGCTCGCACGGAAGCGGCGTCTTATCATCCGGTGCCGCCGCCACGCCGATACGTTTAAGCCCAAGATCGATCGCAACTATCAAATTTTATCCTTTACTTACATTAAATTTTATGGAATTTTACGTTTCGCCATTAAAATTATGCCACCAAAATTCCGCGATCGGAATTTCATAGCTAAATTTTATCGCAGAATTTAGCTGCGGAATTTATGAAATTTTATACGAAATTGACATAAATTACACTCGCTCGCACCGCTTGCGAGCTATTAAATTTAGCGTGCCACGAGCTTCAAATTCCAAAATTTCGATCGCCGCGCCCGGCTCAGTACATCCGCACTGAGTCCACGCAAGCTGCACGTAAGCGACACCCAAACTCACGGCGGGCATAAATCCTGCCGTGCAGGTGCCGGACGTGCAACCAACCCACCCCACGTAAAACCAAAATTTTAAAGCCCACACTCACGCGACGGAGCAGATACAAGCCCCCCCTACGCTTTATAACTCGTAAAATTTTGCCGCCGTGACCAAAATTTTCTCTTGCGGCAAATTTAGCCTACCACACTCGCGCTGAAATTCGTAGCCAAATTTACCCGCAAAAATTTAGCACGATAGGCAAACAAACATTTAAACGCTATTTCAGAAAATTTCATGCATTTTAAAGCTTAAATTCTGCGCCGCAAAGTATTTATAGATCGCGAGAAGCATTCACAAACCGATCATTACCGCAAGCGGAGGCAAGCGGCGCTGCACAAACAAGCCGCGCGGGTTTGTTTTAAGCTCAAGTGCTACTTGCGGAAGGTAAAATTTTACCGAGCCGCCTTTTTCTAAATTTAAACTCCGACCGCATAGACTACGCGCCGTGCAAACAAGCCGTGCGCAAGTCATAGCGAGCAAACGCCGCTCATCAGCTATTTTGCCACTATCTTTGCGCCTAAAATTTCGATCCTGCCTTCAAGCTCGTATTCGTAAATTTTATCGCCGAAGCGCTCGATCGCCGCTTGCAGATCGGAATTTAGCGCTAAAAATTCCATCACCTCATCCTGCGCGCGCTCAGTGTTTTGCGGCGTCTGCGGAGCTAAAGAAGCCACAAACTCGCCAAAATCCGCGATCAGCCGCGCCTGAGACTTTGCGAGCAGATCGTTCGTGCCCGTGCTCTCGTCCATGCGGTGCGGCAGCACGTAGACGGGTATACCCATCTCGCGGGCCAGGCGCGCGCTTTGCAGCGAGCCGCTGCGAGGCTCGGCTTGAGCGACGATCAGCGCTTCTGACAACGCCACGACGATGCGGTTGCGCTGCAAAAACTGAAATCCGCGCGCGCTCACGCCGTCCTCATACTCGCTAAGCGCGAGGCTGCGCTCGTAAATTTTGCCGATCATGGCGGCGTTTTGCGCGGGATAAATTTGATCAAGGCCGTTTCCAAAAACCGCGATCGTGTTTGGAAACGCCCCTTCGTGCGCAGCTATGTCGCAGCCGATCGCTGCGCCGCTTACGACGCAAAAGTCCGCATCGCTCAAAGCGCGCGCGAGGCGCAGAATCAAATTTTTGCTATAAACGCTCATCTTGCGCGAGCCCACGATCGAGATGCGGCGCTTTTGCAGTAGCGCCGGCTCGCCCCTAAAATACAGCTGCGCGGGCTCGCTCGCACCGAGCCTTGCTAGGCTTTGAATTTTAAAACTAAGCTCACTCGTAGTACTCATAAATTTCGTCCAAATAGACCAAATCGACCTCGCCTAGGATGTCGGCGCTGTTTGCAAGCGCGCGCAGAGTGGAGCTTTTGGGATGGCCGATAGCAATGGCGTAACCCTGCTTTTTAGCAAGCGCGACGGCTTCACGCAGCTTTTTGCGCACCGCAGCGACGCTGTTTTGATTATCTAAAAACACATCGCGATGTACGTATCGCATGCCGAGCCCCTTCATCGCCGCTTTGGCCTTGGTAGCGGGGCTCGTGCGCGAGTCGATAAATAAAAATCCATGCTCGTTCATCGCGCGCAGCAGGTTTTGCATCGCGCGCTCGTCGGCGGTAAATTTAGAACCGGTGTGGTTGTTTATAAATTTAGCGTTCGGAAAGTCCGCGCGCAGCTTGGCTATGACGCCGCGCAGCTTCTCGTAATTATCCGAAGCTCGCAGCGTCGCGGAGTTATTTTTGGCGGAGCTCGCCTCCATCGGCAGGTGGATCGCGTAATGCTCAAAGCCGCGAGCGAGCGAGCGCGTGTCCTTGCGCTGATACTCGGGCGGGAAGATGGACGGCGTCACGCGCACGGGTAGCGCAGCGATCTTTTGCGCCTGCTCGCCGGTACCTACGTCGTCGATGATGATCGCTAGCTTTGCGCGAGAGCCTGCAGGCAATGCTTTGCGCGGAGATTTAGAAAGATCGTCCGCGCCGCTAGAAGCATGGCTTTGCGCGGTAGAATTTATGGAATTTCCTGGAGCGGAATTTGACGCGGTAAAATTTACGTCAGATCCGTCGCTCGCCGAATTTGCGGCGGCGGAATTTGCGGAAGCCATAGAATTTGCGGAATTTTGCGAATCGCCGTTTGCAGAATTTTGCCTCGCTAAATTTTGTCTTGCGGAATTTTGCGAGGCAGGCTCTACGGGAAGCTTCGGCGCGGTTACGTTTTGCTCGGCGATCTTA